>JAISLW010000380.1 GCA_031277105.1 Planctomycetaceae bacterium
AATCGCGGACGTTCTGATATTGTTTGGGAACAACCAGGTTTAACCGTTGTCGCCGAATTAAAATATCATGCCGAAACTAAAATTGAAACATTGCTAAAAGACGCAATTGAACAAATACACGATTTGCGTTATTACAATAAATATATTGGCAAGGTTCTTCTTTTAGGCGTTGCGTTTTCGGGTAAAGATGTAGGTTGCAAAATGGAAGTAATAGATCGATAATTGTAATTATGTAAATTGTGTTTAAAATTTTTGGCGGATTGTGCGTGTACAAATCTTGTTTTTTGATAAATAAGCGGACGGTAATAAACCGAAAATTAAATCTATATTTCGTAATTTACTTGAATTTTGGCGATTTTAAGGTTTGTTTTCTGATAGTTAATCAGGCGGCGGTAAACGCAAATTCAAGTGCGAATAGTTTAAAACGTTTGAATTAAGCATAATATTGGAGTAAAGAAAATGGCTTATGACGCTGTGATTATTGGGGCTGGGATGTCTGGTCTTGCGGCGGGGATACGGTTGGCGCATTATTGTAAGAGTGTTTGTATTTTGGAGCGTCATCATGCGATTGGCGGTTTAAATTCATTTTATCGGCAGCGGGGGCGTACGCTTGATGTAGGTTTGCATGCGCTTACTAATTATGTTCCAAAAGGTACGAAATCGGGACCTCTTTCGCGTTTGTTGCGGCATCTGCGTTTAACTTGGGACGAGTTGGCGCTAGTTCCGCAACTCGGTTCAACTATTGCGTTCCCCGACGTCAGATTAAATTTTAACAATCATTTTGAGTTGTTTGTTTCTGAAGTGCGTAAATTTTTTCCGCGTCAAATTGACGGTCTGATGAATTTGGTCAATGACTTGCTTGATTACGATCAACTTGGTCGTGGTATTTCTGGCGGTTCGGCGCGCGAATTTGTCCGGCGTCATATTACGGAGCCGTTGTTGGTTGAAATGATATTTTGTCCGATACTTTATTATGGCGGCGCTCGCGAGCGGGACATGGAGTTCGGTCAATTTTGCGTCATGTTCAGGTCGATATTTCTTGAAGGTTTTGCGCGTCCGTTTGACGGAGTGCGTTTAATATTGAAAAAACTGTTACAAAAATTCAAGACGCTTGGCGGCGAATTGCGTTTGAGGACGGGAGTACGCCGGATTTCGTCAAAACACGGACGCGTCGAAAAAATTCAATTAAGCGACGGTTCGGAAATTGAAGCGAAAAATGTTTTATCGTCGGCGGGATGGTCGGAAACGATGCAACTTTGCGACTGCCCCGTCGCAGGAGAACATGGAAAACAACTCGGTTCGGGACAACTAGGATTTATTGAGACAATTAGCGTGCTTGACAAAGAGCCAAAACATATCGGGCATGACAGGACAATCGTATTTTTTAACGACTCGGATAATTTCTGTTACGAAAAACCGAATATGCCCGTCGATTTAAGAAGCGGCGTAATCTGTTCGCCGAATAATTTCGATTATAATGAATCGCTTGGCGAAGGTCTTATTAGAATAACGGCGCTGGCAAATTTTGAACGCTGGAAAAATTTACCGCTAGAAGAGTATCGCAAGGAAAAGCAAATTTGGTATGAGCGGACGCTTGATTCCGCCGTGCGGTTCATGCCGGATTTTCGTAAACATGTAATTGATACAGATATGTTTACGCCGTTGACTATTAGTCGTTTTACGGGCAAGGAAAACGGCGCAATTTATGGCGCGCCGGACAAAAAATATGATGGTAAAACGCATCTGGAGAATCTTTTCGTTTGTGGAACAGATCAAGGAATGGTTGGTATAATTGGCGCTATCGTAAGCGGAATAACTATTGCAAATCAATATTTATTGAACGGATAATGGTAAAAGAAATTCGTAACTGTTCACGGAAATTTTAAGCGCTAGATTTTAGGGAATAAGGTGTAGGACAAATATTTATTGTAACAATAAATATGTCCTACCTGTCCCGCTAGGGACAACATGTTGGTAGAAAAACAATGTCCAAAATATATTTGTCCCATTAGGGACAACATGTAAATACAACATTAACCGTTATTGCGTCCTTAACGAGACGCTAAAATTTCGTATCATTTTTTCTACCAATATTGCGTCGCTAGCGGGACAGATATTTATTGTTACGAAAATTGTCCCACTTGTCCCTCCTGTCCCATTTGTCCATAAAAATTTCGTTATGATAATTTATCAAACGAAATTTCCGTGAACGGTTATGAATTTTGTTTTTAATATGTCAATCGCATTTTGAAATTCGGCGAGTGTGGGTAAACGAAGTTTAATTTGTGAATAATTTAATTTTTTATTATGTCTGAAATTATTGGAGTGTCGTCGGACGGCGTTTCGGCGGAGTTATCGGAGTATGATCAAGTTTTGGGAATAGAGTTACGTAATCCGGTTGTTGCGGGTTTTTTAACTTGGTTAGTTCCGGGGCTGGGTCAATTTTATCAAGGGCGTTATGCGAAGGCGTTATTATTTTTTTTATGTATAGCGCCGGCGTTTGTTGCGGGTTGTTTTTTGGGTAGTAGTTTTGAAGTCGGGATTGCGCGTAATGTATATTATTCGTGGCGGCAGCAGGACAAGCGGTTGTTTTTTATACCGCAAGCGTGTATTGGCGCCGCGGCTATTCCGGCTATCGTGCAAGCGTTATGGACGAGTTCAGGCGATCCGCCGCCATTTGGAAAATTCATGGCGCCGCCTCAAACGGACTTATCGGACAAAACTGGAGTTGCGCCAACATTAACGGATATTGCAAAAAATTTACATTTTCTATTTGAACTAGGAACGTACATAACTGTAATTGCCGGACTGATGAACCTAATGGCAATTTTTGACGCAATTGATGGACCGCTAGTTTATAAACAAGAAAAAAAGAAAGAAGAAAAAAGGGGATAGGGAATAGTTTTTTAGAAAACTAGATAAAAATTTTTGTAACAAAAAATCGTCCATCCAGTCCCTCATGTCCCACTTGTCCCTCAAAAATTGTCAAAACTTAATTTAACAAACAAATTTCCGCGACAGGTTACAAAAAATTAAAAAAATTTTGATGAAATGATTTATGATCTTTTATTACCGTTGAAGATTATTTTTGGCGCTGGTCGTCGATCTGATGTTGGCGTTTTTGTACGTCCGATTGCGAGTCGTGCAATTGTTATTTCAGGTTCGCGGAAACTTAGCGATAATGGTAAATTATCTGAGATTATTTGTCTGATGGAATCGTCTGGTGTTTCTGTAATTGCGATGGAATCGATTTCGCATGAACCAACGACGACTGATGTTGATAATTTTACGTTTCGTTTTATTTCGGAAAATTCTGTTACGGATAAATTTGACGATTTGATAGTGATAGGAATTGGCGGCGGCGCTGCGATAGACTTAGCCAAAAGTGTTGCGGCAATGATCCCGCAACAAATCAATAAGCAAAATTCAATAAGAAATTATCTTGAAGGCGTAGGCGACGGATCAAAATTAATCGCAAAACCGTTACCTGTTGCGGCAATTCCGACAACTGCAGGAACAGGCGCCGAAGCGACGAAAAACGCCGTTATCTCATCAAGCGAAGCAGACGTAAATGTAGGTTTGGGGCTGTTCAAGAAGAGTTTGCGCGACGAGGGGATGCTTCCGCGTTTGGCGATAATTGATCCGGAGTTAGCGGCGAGTTGTCCGAACAAGATTACGGTAGAATCGGGCATGGATGCGGTTACGCAACTTTTTGAAAGTTACGTCGCCAAGCGGCGGCAACCTTTCACGGATGCGTTAATTGAGCAAGGTTTAGTGCAAGCGTTTGAAGCCTTGCCGAAACTTATTGAGTATCCTGGCGATATTGATTTGCGTGGTAAGATGGCTCATGCTGCGTTGTTATCTGGGATTTCGCTTACGAATGCAGGTTTGGGGATGGCTCATGGTATTGCGCCGGCGTTAGGAGTTTATTGTGGAGTTTCGCATGGCGCCGCTTGTGCGTTGTTGTTGCCTGTAACGTTGCGAACCAATGCGGACGTTTGTAAAGACCGGTACGGGCGTTTGGGAAAATTAATTTTAGGGATAGATCAAAATACGCCAAATGAAATTGCAACAAATATGTTAATTGAACATGTTGAGTCTATTTGTAATAAACTAAATACGCCTCGAAAATTAGCTGATTTGAATATCGAAAAAAAAATGATACCAATAATCGCAAAAAATTCAAAAGGTTCAAGCATGGACGGAAACCCAAAAAAATTATCAGAACAAGAAATCGCAGAAATTTTAACGTCAATACAAAATTAAAAAAAAATTCTAAAAATTCATTTCTGTCCCGTTAGGGACAAATATTTATTGTTACAAAAAATGCAGATTCGCGGGCGGAACGCCTGCATCACAGGATCGCGGGCGTCTCGCCTGCATGCGGTTGTACTCAACCGCTAATGAGAGACGTTTATATCTCAAGCGCCTTTTTGTTTGCCTTGCGGTAAATTGCAGGCGGGACGGTTGCGTTCA
>JAISLW010000468.1 GCA_031277105.1 Planctomycetaceae bacterium
ATGTACATTTTAGATGTGCAAAATATTAAAATTTATTGATATTGTAAACCGTAATGCGGCGTTTCGGCACGGTGTTTGATTTTTTTAGCCGCCTACCTGGACAAATGAATTTTTAGAGATATATATTGATGAATTTCAAAACGATCCGAATATTTATTTTTTTGACGTATGGCGGATATGGTTTTTCGGTTTTTATGCGTTACTTGGTAATTTTTTTTACTGTTATACAGATAGTACTTGAATTTTTGCGATTTAAAATCGTAAAAGCCTGCCGTCCGATAACTAGACAGGCGGCGGTAAACGCAAATTAAAATACGAACAGTTTATTAACATTTGAAATGATATGAGTAAATTTTATTTCAGACTTACGGTTTATTTTTGTTTGATAATTATTTTTTTGGGAATTGAATTGTGTTGCGGTTCAATTTTTGTCAATATTATATTGGCACAAGACGACTGCGCGCAAAATATAACCGGTTCAGAACGCAATACCGCTAATTCGCAACAAAATATCGTTACGAAAAATCATCCTTTGACGCTCTATTCAACTACTCAATTTAACCAAATCGAAACCGTTCCGATTACGCCGTCTGACGAAACTTATAAATCTTACCGCAATGCCCCAACCCCAAAACTAAACCCAAACCCAACCATTACCGGCACGCAAAATATTATAAATCCGACAAAAAACAATTTTCGTAACGATAATAAAAATACGTCAAAAGTTAAACCCAATAATAAAATTCGGCTCGCCGCCGTGAGTTCGATTGACGAAGACGACCGTATTATGCCAGCCGCTCCGATGCCGGCGTCGAAATCAAATACGCCCACAAATTCAAGCAGAAAAGATACGATTGACAACGCCGCCGCAAATACGAAAAGAAAATTTGACTATAACTCTTCAAACTCTTCCGGCGACTTTAACCGAAATAACGTTACGAATATTCCCAATGGAACGCCGCCGTCGCCGCAAAACGACCAAACGCCCGAACACGAACACGAATACGAACAAGACAACAAAACTGCCGAACAACAAAACAGACAACCAAACATCGACCCTTATCATCCGCCCGTAAAAACCGCATCGTTCAACGGCGTCGTCCCCGGCAATACTTCAGTTAAATCAGTCGTTGAACTTTGGGGAAAACCAGTGCAAGAAACAATGAAAGGCGGCGAACTCGCACATCTTTATTCGTTCAAGGAATTAAATCACGTCGAAGTAACTTATGATAAAAACAAAATAGTTAAATCTATTGTTGTTCGTTTAGATGAATTGTATCCTGAAAATTTAGTGCGCGAGGAATTTGAAACCGAACTTTTAAAATCGCGTCCGGTGTTGATTCCAGACGAAACCGGAAAAATAATCGGAGAATTATTTCCTGAAAAAGGCGTCGTTTTTCTTTTTGCCGGTTCGAAGAACGGCGGCATGTTTCAAGTCAGACAAATTGGAATTGAGCCTGTGATTTCGGAGCCGTTTGTTTTAAGGGCAGAAGCGACCTTGAACGATCAGCCTTCGGAATCGTATCGCGATTTGATAGACGCAATTCGGATTAACCGTACAGACGCAAAGGCGTATTGGCTGCTTGCAAAAATTGAACTACTCAAAGGAGCGACTGATACGGCAATCATAAACATTCAAAAGGCTATTCATTACGACGAACGGAAACCGGCGTATCATTTGACGCTTGCACAAATTTTAAGCAGAATGAATCGAGTTGAAGACGCAAAGTTATATCTTGAGGAAACGATTGCAATTTGCGAACGTTTTCCTACTGATAAGGCGAGAGCGCATTGTTTGCTTGGAGATTTCTATAGAACAGGTCAAGCGCCGGATTGTGAAGAGGCTTATAAACATCATTCAACCGCTATCGAAATTGCGAACCAATTAACGGATCATCCCAATCCGGCTGTAAGACAAACCGCAAAAGATATTTTATTTGAAGCGCGACTTGCGGTAGCGAAAGATATTGCATGGGGGCGTTGGAAGAGCAAAGAACGCGCAATAGAAAACTGGCTCGCAAACGCCGAAGCAATAACTACCGATCCCGAAATGATAGCGACGCGGCGTTTCTCATCGGAATATCCGCTTAAATTAGCGATATGCGAGTTAGCGTGTCAGGTCGGGATAAATAACGAAAACGATATTGAGCCGTATGTCAAAGGCGTTATTCAAGCGGGTGAAAGATTGTTGTCAAATACGAGCGATCCTATTTCGTTACAAAAATTGCAGTGGGATATTAGTCTTGCGATTTATGACGCCGTTCAGATTTATCAGTTGCGGGAGAAGTATGAATTCGCATTAGACTATGGCGAGTTGGCGGCGGAGTATATGGAATCAGGGATTAAGGGGCGGACAAATGATTCAGATTTGTATCTTGTTGCCAGATTATATTTTCGGCTAGGGACAATTCACGCGCTAGGCAACAAAAATCATCGCGCCGCTATTGAATGGTTCAACAAAGCAAAACCAATCTTTGAAAAATTATTCCCAAAAATTAATCCAGAAGAGTTAGGCAGATTTGGAGAATCGCTCGTAAGTATGGGCGTTTCGTATTGGCTGACAAACCAACGCGATGAAGCAATAAAATTGACAGAACGCGGATTAAGACAAATTGAACGAGGCGCAAAATTAGGGTTCGTAAAAGAATCGGCTTTTGCAATTCCATACTCAAATCTAATGAACATGTACAACGAATTAGGAAACGTAGAAAGAGCAAAACATTACTATAACCTCTCAAATACGCTAAAATACTCCGAACAAAAAAGATAAACAACCAATAAAAGATAAGAGGAAATTAAAGGATTTTTTAAATTCGGACTTCGGCATTCGGAATTATGAAAAGATTTTTTATGCGATAAATTTTTTGTAACAAAAATTATTCTTGCATGTCCCACTTGCCCCTCATGTCCCGCAAAAATTACGTATTTTAAATTGCCGTCCGAGAATTAGTCAGGCGGCGTTAAACGAAAATTTAACTAAAAAAGATTTAAATATTATGTTAAGATTTATTTTATTATTGTTTTTTATTTTTGGGTTATTTTTTGTAACGAAAAATAATTTAGGCGTTGTTGTGTTTGGCGGCGAGGAGACGCAAGTTGCGGAAACGAATAAGACGGCGAAGGAAATAAATAAACCAAAAAGCGAAACAAATAACGAGTCAAATAATGAAACGGATACGACAAAGGCGTCGCGGGCGAATGTTTTAAGTATTATCAAGGGCGTTGATTTTTATGATGTGAATATTGGCGATAAACTTTTTGCGCGGTACGTTAAAAATTTTGACGGCGCTCCGATAATTTATCCGATTTATGGCGACGATGGAAAATTAATGACGCGCGGGTTTCCAATGAATAATCATAATGCGATTTCTAAAGATCACGTGCATCATAGGTCTTTTTGGTTTTCTCATGGCAGGGTCAATGATACTGATTTCTGGTTGACTGATAAGAAGTTGAAAAATATTGGCAAGATAGCGCATAAAAAATTTCTGGAAGCCAAGATTGAGGGCAATACGGCAATTATTGTAACGGAAAATGATTGGGTTAATCAGCGCGGCGAAGTTATTTGTAGTGATGTTAGGGCGTTTGATTTTGGGATTACGAGTTTGGGCAATCGTTATATTGATTTTGCGATTACTGTAACTGCGAAGATGGACGAGGTAATTTTTTATGACACGAAGGAGGGAACGTTTGGGGTACGGGTTGCGGATTTTTTGGCTGTTGATATTGCGAGGGCGGCGGCGAAAAAGAAAATGAATAAGGAAGCAAAAAATAAAAAAAATTCAATTATAAATTATCCGGCAAACTATCCGGCAAGTTATATTGTCAATGCCGAAGGCAAGTTTAATGAAGAAGCGTGGGGCAAACGTTCTGCGTGGGTTGATTATGTCGGGCAATTTGAGAAAGACGCCGATACGACAGGAATTGCAATATTGAATCATCCGGCTAGCTTCCGTTATCCAACGTATTGGCATGTTCGCACGTATGGACTTTTTGCGGCAAATCCTTTTTGCGAACGCGAATTTGGAATAAGAAAAAAATCAGAACAAAATAATTCAAAACATAATAATAATAATAATAATGACAGCGGAAATTTTGTAATGAAAAAAAATGAATCGTTTACTTTATTCTATCGAATTATTTTCCACAACAACGACACAAAAAAAGCCGCCATTGCAGACGAATTCAAAAATTACTCGACGCAAAAATTAAAAAACAAAAAATAAAAAATAAAATTTTGGGCGTCTCTAAAAATTAATATTTTGTAAAAATGTAGGCGGCGTTTCGGCGTCGTGTTTGATTTTTTAGCCGCCTACCTGAACAAATAAATTTTTAGATTCGCCCAACGGTTTATTTTTTTCCGTAATTGTCGAATTGCCGTCAACGTACCTCAAGATACGTAAGCACGCTAAACGCCCCAACCGTAATCGAACCAATAATAAATCCAATATTGACCAAAATACCGCCATCACGCGTAAACGGAACGCCAATAATTAAACTCAAAAGAAAAAGCAAGAACACTATACACGAAATCGAAAGCGAAATTATACAAAGAACCTTAGGCATGTCTTTGATTTTTGGAATATTATAAACTATTAACGCCCGAATTTAACGATGTAAAAATATAAAAAGCCGACCCTAATACTCATACAAGCAGGACGGTAAATCGCAAATTAAAACGTAAACAGTCTAAAAGGTGAAGAACTATCGCAATTTAATTCGCAATATAATTCGTAAAAATTTCGTAAAAATTTTTCAACCGCTAAAATTAAATTTCAGTTGACGCCGCACGTCTGAATGCCGCAAAACTAACTTTATACTGCTCGTACTTGAAATTCATTGATTTAAAAACATCAAAACCCGCCGTCCGAAAATTAGGCAGACGAATGTAAACGCAAATTCAAGTTTGAACAGTTTAAAATACAAAGTTACGCAAAATTTAAAATTACGAATCAATAGTACAAAATAATTTTCAATAGTTCGCTAACAAAACATAAACAGACAACCGCGCAAAAAACACGAAATTGTCCACAATATACGTATCGTACTTGAAAATCAATGAAATTCAAGCGTGTGCAGATAATAATCCCGCAAATTACGGCAATCTTACTCAAAAATATACAAGCCGCTCATCGTTGTTAATTTTTTTCATTGACCGGTTTTTTTGTCGTATTATTATCATTGCCGCGATGTAATCTGACGTCGGGGGCATTGCCGAGTTGCGATAACGCTTGCAACAACGCATTCAATTGGACAAACTTCATCCCGAACCTGTCAACAAATTCATTAAGACAATATTCGCTCTCTAACATTGAATCCGAATTCGTATCAATTTCTTCGGTAATAGTTGACAACAAATCCGTCTGCACACGTTCCAGTTTCACAGCCGCCCTACGGCAAAATTCAGATAACTCCGGATTAGCGCGTTTCCATAACGCTAATTCAAAAGTTTTACGGCGCTGATGTTGACCGGTTTGAGCAATCAACTCTTCCAGAAGTTCGTTTTGTCTATCCTGCGCCGCAAGCAACTCCCTAACCAAAATACACAACTCCGAAAGCGGCTCCTGAACTTGACCAGATAACCGAAACGACGACGGATCCTGTTGCGAACATTGATGAACAATATCAATTTGAGGTACAAAATGAGGCTCATTAAAAGAATTAGGCATCTTAAAAATTAAAAAATAAAAGGGTGAAAGTAATACGCCAATCGTACTCAAATTTAACAAATAAAAAACGCAAAATCTGCCGCCAAACAACAACGCAGACGGCGTCAAACGCAAATTTAAATACGAACAGCTAAATTTATAACAAAATTAAACAAAATAAATTTGTCAAAACAAAAAACAAAATCACAGTTTCCAAAAGAAAACTATACGACACAATCCAAAAATACGACGAGTAATTTTTTGATGAATCATACTGTAAAAAATATTATACGGCTTGTGATTGAAATTCATTGATGTAAAAACGCCGAGCCTGCCGTCTGAAATCTAGGCAAACGACAATAAACGAAAATTCAATGGTGAACAGTTATACAGTTCGTACTTGAAATTCAGTGATTTAAAAGCGTCAAAGCCTGCCGTCCGAAATCTAGGCAGGCGAAGGTAAACGAAAACTCAAGTGCGAACAGTTTAAAATTCATAACCGAAAAAAATATTCTCAACAGCATTTTGATTGATGTGGATAGTAAACCACTTTTCGACAAAAAAGTCGAGTACCCCCACGTTACTTATAAACAAAAAATTTTTTTACATAACCATTCTATCGAAATATTCGTGATATTTTAAACTGTTCACTGAAATTTTTGCTTATGAGATCATGTTACGTACCATGCGCAAAAGCAATGCCAAAATTATACTGAAACAAGTATTTTGCGTAAAAATGCCGAAAAATGGGGAATTTAGGCTCATATAATATATTATTATGTTTGGTCTGAATTTGATCGTTGCGTAACATGAGTTAATAATTAGAAAATTGGTTTTATACGGAATGTACTTGAATTTTAACGATATGAAAACGTATAAAACTCACATTTGAAATTCATTTGATTTAAAAGCGTAAAAGCCTACCGCCCAGGATCGCGGGCATTTTAGGATCGCAGGCGTCTCGCCTGTGTTCCTTCAGATTCGCAGGCATCTCGCCTGCATCCCAGGATCGCGGGCGTCTCGCCTGCAGGCGGGTGTACTCAACCGCTAATGAGCGAGGTTTAGATCGTAACCGCTTTTTTGTTTGCCTATCGGCAAAGTGCAGGCGAGACGCACGCGTTCCGTTGGTCTCGCCTGCATTTTAGGATCGCGGGCGTCTCGCCTGTGTTCCTTCAGACTCGCAGGCGGGGCGGTTGCGTTCCTTATTTTGCCAAACGAGTTTCCGCGACGGTTACAATT
>JAISLW010000517.1 GCA_031277105.1 Planctomycetaceae bacterium
ACGTACTTTGACATTTTTTTAAGTATCCATAAAAAATTTCTTTCAAAAGGAAATAAAGAAATGACCCCACAATTAGTAGAAATATTAAATAAACACGGATTAATAGAACCAATGATAAACAAGGCTAAAATAGAAGGGCAATTAGAAGGTAAAGCTAATGCTATAATCAATGTTTTGGCTGCACGATTGGAAACGCCGCCAAAAAAGTTACAAAATCAAATTAAGAGCGTCAAAAATATTGAAAAACTTGATGAACTTATTAAATTTGCCGGAACGTGCGTATCAATCGGCGAATTTGCAACAGCGTTTAATTAAAATCTTGGGAGTGATATTTCAATTGATATTTATCGTATTTGAAATTCATTGATGTAAAAGCGTAAATGTCTGCCGTCCGATAAGCTAGGTAATCGGCGGTAAACGCAAATTAAAATTGTGAACAGTTTAAAATAAAATAATTCTATAAAATATGCCGTTAGTTAAAGAATTTTTAGATAATATCCGCAACTCAATATTTGCCGGAAATCCGAATTATCAACGTCTGGAATTGCCGCCGTTGCCTGACGTTTGGCAAGATGATATTGACCAAATTACGAAACCTTCTGAAAACGAATTACTCGAACAATTTTGTCTTAATCTTGAAAAACTTAACGGCGAATCTATTATTTGCGGCGATCTTAATAATCTGATTTTGCAAGTTGCGAAAATTTTATGCGAGCAAGAATCAGACGAGATTAAGATAATGGTTTCGTCAAATCAATTAACTCGTCATATTGCCGATGAATTGCAATCTGCGGTTGACAATTCGGGCATAAAGAAACGTTTAACGTTTTATTTTGAACCGCTTGACCGCGACGGCGACGGCGGCGGCGTTGGCGAGTTGGAATTACCGGAGTTGGCAAGTTGTGATTTTGGGATTGTTGCGGCGGAAGCGTTGTTGTCGGATACGGGCAGCGGCGTATTTCAAGCAGATTCAAGATTTGAAAGGTTAGCGGTTTACTTGCCGCCTATCTCAATAATTATTGCGGGACGCAGTAAGTTAGAAAAAAATTTACCGGCGGCTTGGCAAAACTTAAACGCAAAAATAAAAAATCAAAAAACCGGAGAATTCGTAATCGTTACAGGACCAAGTCGAACCGCAGATATTGAAAAAATTCTAATACTAGGCGTACACGGACCAAGACGCATATTGTTTATGATCTATCAAGATAAATAAAATTTTTTCAATTCATAATTGGAAATTTGAAATTTGCGAATTAGGCAATTTGTCAAAATAAATTATATGCGTATCGTATTTGAAAATTCATTGATACACGGATCGTACTTGAAAATCAGCGATTTAAAATCGTCAAAGTCTGCCGTCCAAAAAACCATGTAGGCGAATGTAAATGTAAATTAAAGTAAGAGCAGTTTAACAATGACAGATCAAAATATTACGCCGTCGCAAAATGACGATAGTCGTTGGCGGTTACGATTTAGTAATTTTGAGCGGGCGTATTTTACGTTTTGCCGTTTAATAAAACGTTATGAAAAGGATTCGGGCGATGAAGTTGTTCTTATTGCTATTGTTCATGCGTTTGAATTTACATACGAAATTGCGTGGAATTTATTACGAAATTATCTCAAAGAAGAAGGGCACGGCGAAGCAAACGGAAGCAAACAAACAATACGTTTAGCATTCAAAGCCGGTATAATTCAAGAGCAAGATATTGAACAATGGATGGACGCAATAAAAAACCGAAACCTTACAAATAGCATTTACGACCAAACAATTTTACAAGACTTAATAGATTTTCTTGTCAAAAATTTTTTTCCTATTGTTAGTAAATTACACGCAGATTTTGATATTTTAATGCGTAATCATGAGTGTTGAATGTGCAATTAAACTGATTTTGTGGTGATAGTTTGAAGTTTAGCGTGTGTATAAATAAAAAAAATAGTCGTGCCAGAGTATCGTCGTAATCCTTTAACCGGACAAGTTGTGATAGTATCAGCGGAGCGTAGCGAGCGACCGCATCATTTTGATATTGAGTCGGGCGGTAATGGCGGCGATCGTGTTGGGGGCGATGTTGGTATTGGCGGCAAGTTAGTTTGTCCTTTTTGCGAGGGCAACGAGTATCTTACGGCGGGCGAGTTGGATGCGATACGCGATGTTGGTTCGGTTGTTGACGGTATTGGTTGGCGGGTTCGTGTTATACCGAACAAGTATCCGGCGGTTTGTGGTTTTTCGGGTATATCTACGTATCGTGAGTTTTGTGGTTTTTCTGAGTTTGGCGATATTTCTTTTATTCCGGCTGTTGGTAGTCATGAGGTTTTGGTTGATGTTCCGCGTCATGTGATTAGTGTTTCGGATATGACGTTGTGTGAAACTATTGATATGTTTCGGATGTATAGGAAGCGTCTTAATTTTCATTTGGCGAGTGGTTGTTGGGTTTATGTTCAGATATTTAAGAATGTTGGCGTTGCGGCGGGCGCTTCAATTCCGCATTCGCATAGTCAATTGATTTCGATACCTTTTGTGCCGTTGTCGGTTTTGGGCGAGTTGCGGCGGGCGGCGGAGTATAGGGAACGCGGCGGCAACAGTAGCAACGGCGGCAGTGGTAACGGCAACGGCAACGGCGGCGGCGATTGTTTTTGGTGTGATTTATTGTTGAGCGAAGCGGTTAAGGGGTTACGTGTGGTTGAGGAGACGGGTTCGTTTATGGCAATATGTCCGTTTGCGAGTCGTTTTGCGGCGGAGGTTGAGATTTATCCAAAAAATCATGAATCGTTTTTAGAATCGTTAGCGGATGAAGTAAAGTTAGGCGAATTTGCGGATTTAGTTCGGAGGACTGTGATTAGATTAGAGCGAGCGGCGTATTGGGTGAGGGGCAAACTGGCGTATAATTTCGTCTTGCATGTCGAACCGTTTGTACACAACTTCGGACAAAATATTTTTCACTGGCGAATATCAATTCTGCCAAGTCTCGCAAGAGCGGCTGGTTTCGAATGGGGAACCGGATTACATATTAACCCAATACCGCCAGAAACAGCAGCAAAAAAATTAAGAGAAATAAATTTAGAGAACGAGATTTAATTCGGAATGCGGAATTAAAGATTTAATTTCAAATTTAAAATAATCTTTTTAATCTGTGTAATCTGCGGACAAAAAAATCGATCCACAGATTACACAGATTAAAAGGATTTTTTAAATTTGAATAGTAATTTCTAAAAACCTGTTTTTTATTTATTAACCACAGAGTTCACAGAGAATAATTTTTTAAATATTTTAAATCAAAATGTCAATTATAATATTAAATAACGTTTTGATCTCAATTAAAATTTTCTCTGCGGTAAATAAAAATAATATAATGGTTCTTGCTATTATTTTATTTTTTCAATGACGGGTCTTTTGGGTTTCTTTTTAGTTTTATGTCAAAAGTTTTTTGACCTTCTGCGGTAACTTCAAAAGTTAGCGGCGTTTTGTCGTATGAGCCGTATTCGCTCAAAATTTTTGACGT
>JAISLW010000027.1 GCA_031277105.1 Planctomycetaceae bacterium
AAGTTATTGACATGATTTTATGGTTCGTTTATGAGTTGTAGGTTGTCTAAAAAGAATGAGGAATCGTCGGCGGTTTTGCTGATGTTGCAGAAGACGATCCATTGTAAAATTTTCCAATCCGCATGAACCGGTTTAATATCTTTAAATTCTTGTTTACGTCCGTCGGCAAAAGTCAATGTTAAATTCCACAATCCTTTTGCTTGTTCTCCGGCATTGGCGCTCAATTCAAATTGAACCCATTGATCTACTGGAAATTCTAGCGGTTCAATTCCTGCGGCGTGTAATTTGCCGTTGTTGATACGAATACTTAATCCGATTTTGTACGGATTTGATCGCTCGCGCCATTCAATATGAACGTCGCTGTTTTTCCGAACACGAATCGCAAAACTGTTGCGAATTTTTCCTTGCGCATAATTTGGCGCAAAATCAAGATGCGGATTATAAGAATGTTGCAAGTCCGGCGAATCCGCTATTTCAAGACATTTTTCTCCGGCAAAAGGATTATCTGTTGAAATGCGGATCAACTTTTTATTTTCATCGTGAATTGTTCCTTTAAGAATTGGCGTTGATCGCGGCGTTTCAAAATTATCGTTTAACCGCAGCGGCAACGGCGGCAATTTCTCCGGCGCAACCGGATAATCTGGATGTTTGTAACTTGTCGCCAATGCGATCCAATTTTTATCGCCGTAAACTCCCGCTTTGGAATAATCGAAACGCTTAAAACCAATTTTGAACGCCGGCGAGTCTTCCGCTAATCTAAAATCGCCGTTTTGCGGGTCTTTGAATTTCGGATCCGCAACAATCGAACCTTTATCGTTACCGGTTTTTTCTTGCCAAGATTTCAAATCAAGACCGCTCGGAAAAATTGTTGCGGTATTGGCATTCGGATTCCAAAACAAATTATTTCTCAAAATAACTTTGTCGTCGCCCCATTGTTTCATTGTATCTTTCGTCCAAGGATGCCCGTACAAAACGCCTTTGTCCCAAAGAACGATATTATTTTCAAACGTAAATGAAACATGTTCTTCAACACGGCTGCGTTGAAGTTGGTCGGTCAGACTGTATGCCAAAATATTGTTGCGGATAATATTTTCTTTGCCGTAATGTTGATGAAACGTTCCTGTTTTGACGCGGTAAACGAGGTTATTTTCCATAACGATATTTGTCGAACCTTCGTCGGTGTAAAGTCCCCAGCCGCCGTAAGAATAAGCGTAAATATCGTGAATAACGTTATTTGAAACAGTTGTTTCGGGCGATACGCCGAGAGTATAAACGCCGCCCATATCGCTCAAAACCCAATGCCCCAAATGATGAATATGATTAAATTCAATTTGATTGTGATGCGAACGCGTCGGCTGATAACCCCATTGCCAACCAACGGAAATTCCCGTGTAAAAAAATTCGCTGACGTCGTTGTGCAACACTTTATTGTACGAACCGTGACCAATCCAAATAGGGATTCCGCCTAACGCAACCTTGCCGCCGTCGCGAATAATACAATTTTCGACAATATTCCGGTCGGTTGATTCTAGTTGCTGCCAATTATTTTGATGTCCGATTCCAATATAAACGCCGTTTGCGCCGAGATCGTGAACGTAATTTTTAACAAACTTACAATCCGTACAAGATTGATTAAATCTAACGGCGCTACCGCCGATGTTGCCCCATTCGCAATTTTCAAATGAAATATTCCGGCAGCCGTCGAGTTGAACTGCAAACGGAATCGAAAGAGCAGATTGACCGCCGCGATCCCCTTCTGGCGGCAAAACAAAACCGCTATAACGAAATTTCAAACCTTCAAATTTAATATTGGCGATACGTCTTTCGGGTTTATCTTTGAGAATTTCGCCGTCGAATTTCAGAAACGCATTGGCAACCGGCGCAATAATTTCAAGTTTAGACGGGTCTTCATCGGGCAACGGAATGTACGATAAAGTTCCGTTGCGGTCAAGAAACCATTCGCCGGATTGATTGAGGGCGGCTTTGTAATTTTCGATATGATAACGTTGACGCGGTTCCCAACGCATTAACTCGGCGCCGGCTTGACCGGTGAACATGACGATGCGTTTATCAAAATCTATTATCAAGGTTCGTAGTTTTGCGGTTTCCCATGAGTTGTAGAGGGTGAAAGAGACGTCTTTGAGTTGTTCTTTTGGGACGGACTTGAGTGGTTCAATATCTTTGAGTGTTGCGATGAAGGCGCGGCGGTTCATCGGTTCGTATTTTCCTGTAACTGGATTGATTTCTGTTTCGACTTTTTCTTCGGTGTAGTAGTAAAGTTTGTTAGGTTCGCGGCAACGGGTCGCCCATTTACCGTTGATGTAGAGTTGTTCAAAATAAAATTTTCCGGCGGCGACTTCGGGGATTTTTGTTGACCAGACGCCGTTTTCATTTTTTGTCCAACCTGTAATTTTGCGACCGCCGTGAAACACAACATGTTGATTTTTTCCGGCGCGATAAATAACCGGCGCTGTTTCTGTACCGGAATCTTCCGGCTTGAAGACAACAGGTTCGGTAATCGGATAAATACCGGACAAAAACTCAACGACAATTGGTTGATCGCCTTTTTTCAATTTACGAACTTTGTCAACAGCTTGCTGAAAAGACGAAACCGATCCGTCAGGCGAAACCGTTACATCAACCGCAAACAACAAATCAAACGTAAACGTAAATAAAAAAACAAAACACAAAACCAAAACAACAACATTTTTTTTCATTGGAAAACTCCTTCAAAAAACATTTCTACAAAATTTTATGGACAACAACACATTAAAGTTTGGGACAAAACATGAATATTGCGAAGAACATAAAATATAAACAGAAAGGAACCGTTCACGAAATTTTCGAAGTGTAGAGTTTTAGGTGATATGGTGTAGGGGATAGACTTATTGTTACAATAAATATATAGATTTATTGTAACAATAAATATTTGTCCGACCTGTCCCGTTAGGGACAACATGTAAATACAACCTTAACCTTTATTGCGTCCTTAACGGGACGCTAAAAATTCGTATCATTTTTTTCTACCAACATGTTGTCCCTAGTGGGACAAATATTTATTGTTACGAAAATTGTCCCGATAAACCTACACCTAATCCACTAAAATCTATCGCTTAAATTTCCATGAACGATTACAACAGAAAAACACTATACCGTTTGCATTACGCTTTTACAATACCCGCCAATATTTTTAACAACACCGTTTGAAAAAATCACAACGTGAAAAATTTTATCTGTTCAATTTTTTGCCGTTCCGTTCTTTTTTTCAGGTTGTCAAGAAATTTACGTCAACCGCATACTTGCCGTAAATAAAACAAGCGTCAGGATTGACAATTTTCTATACGGACGGTACAATTTTCGCAATTGATGAAATGAAATTGACAAAAATATAATCCATTAAACAGTATGAACTTAAAACAAAGCAATTGCTAAAACAATTACAACATTTGAAAAACAAATCGTCAGAATAATTATTTCTACCAATAAAAAAACAAACGTTCAAATGTCAAAATATATTACGATACATATTGAAGATTTCGTTCAGATTCGCAAAGCGGATATTGAACTTGCGCCGTTGACGCTTTTTGTTGGTGATAATAATAGCGGGAAAAGTTATCTTGCTTCCCTGATTTGGGGAGTTTTGAATGAAGATTTTCATTTTACAAATACTGACGTTGCTATTGATGATACAGAGATACAGTTTGACGAACTACTTTGTTGGTTGCGTGAATTTCTTAAATCTAATACTCAAACGCCATCTTACAAGAAAATTACAGAAGATATTCATCGATCAATCGTAACACTTATCAATAAAATTCTGGATAGTAAAAAGAAAAAAATTATTCATAATATTTTTGGTTCAGATATTGATATTGGTAAAATTACTTTTGATCTTCCATTTAAAGAAGGATTGTCGTTTGCTCTTAAATTTGAAGACGGTCTGATGAACAGTCTTACAGACATACACAAACGTTATATTACTTATTCTGTTGCGCAAAAAGAAAAAGGCGCTTCGTTTACATTTCTATTGACCATAAGTGATAATATAGAAAAAATACTGTTGCTGTATTTGTGTCGTGCTTATTTTTCGGTGTATGTATATGGTGAAATCTCTTTTTTTCCTGCGTCGCGAACGGGATTTTTGTTGACGTATCGTTCATTAATTGATGAATCTCTTGACTGGCGTTTTAATTCTCGTGAAAAAAATAATAGGAATTATCATTTAACATCGCCGCAAGTTTCATTCCTTCGCCGAATCGCCGGTCTTGAAGATCGTTTTGTGAGGATAAAGAAATCGGGCATCATTATAAATTCAATCATTGATTTTATTGAGAACAAAATGATACATGGAAAAATTTCATTGAGTAAAACGCCGTTGCCTGATATTTTATATTGTCCTAAAAACGACGTTAATATTCCGATGTATTTGTCGTCAGGCGTTGTAACTGAAATTACTCCGATGCTTGCTTGTTTGAAATATAATCGTATTGGAAATTCTTGTATTATTGAAGAACCGGAAATGTCATTGCATCCTGAATTGCAATGGCGAATGGCGCAAGTTTTAATTCGTCTTGCCAAGACTTTGAGTTTTGTCGTAACATCAACGCATAGCGATATAATTATTCAACATATTAATAATATGATTAAACTTGCCTGTCGATCTGACGGCAAAAAACTGGCGGACGAACACGGCTATGAGGAAACAGATATTATTGCGCCGGATAAGGTTCGGATGTACCAGTTTGACGTTAGCCCCAATGATCTATCGACGGAGATTACCGCTCTTGATTTTAATAATAATGGATTTATCGTTCCGACGTTTGGTAAAACGCTTCGTAAGTTACGGAACGACGTGTACGATTTTCAACATGAGATTGATGATACGGAAACAAAGGAGGATTAAACCATGTCAATTGATTTACACGAACTGATCAAAAATGATCTTTTTATATTGCCAAAAAATTCTGCCGGAGGAACAGAAAATTGGGAACATTGCATTAAAGAGGAAAAGAAAAACGGTGAAATGAATTTAACGGTTATTATGTCAAAAGAGTTTCCGCGAATTGATTTACCGCCCAAAAGTATATTTTTTCTGAAAAATCAAAATTGTGCAGACGCCGCAATTTGGGAACATATTGATGGTAAACGTTACCGTTTACATCTTTTTGAGATGAAACGCGCAATGAAACCGACAGAATGGCAACATGTCAAAATGCAATTCAACGGAGCCTATTTACGTTGCCGGATTATTGCCGGTTTACTTAATTTAGAGATTGATAATTGTATCGTATTATATTCTGTTTTTCACAATGATAAATTTCAAAATCCGCCGATAGAATATACTGAGCCGGTTTTAGAACGTGTTCCGGTTGATGTTAATACTGCTATAGAAAAGACCGAATGGGAATCTGATAAATGTAATATATTTATTAACGGATGTCCTGCTCATTTCGGTAAATTGACTTTGCAACATAAAAAAATTCATTTGAAAGAACTCAATTCTGAGAATATTCCAAGTGGAGAGTTTTATCTTTTGGAGATGAGTAATCAGAATAGAAATAATTCATTGGGCATCTCTCAAAATTAATATTTTTGCAAAAAGGTAGGCGGTGTTTCGCCGCTGTGTTTATTTTTTGGGCCGCAATGGAGTTTATGATACCAATAAATTTTAATAATTCATAAAGCCGAAAATATGTTTATTTTAGACGTGCGAAATATTAAAATTTATTGATGTCGTAAACCGTACTGCGGCGTTTCGGCGCTGTGTTTGATTTTTTTAGCCGCCTACCTGAACAAATGAATTTTTAGAGACGCCCGAATATTTTTCCTATCTGTCCCGTTTGAGACAACATGTAAATACAATCTTAATCCTCATTGCGTCCTTAACGGGACGCTAAAAATTCGTATCATTTTTTTCTACCAACATGTTGTCCCTAGTGGGACAAATATTTATTGTTACGAAAATTGTCCCGCTACACCCTATTCCCTACTCCCTATGTTTACATTCCATTCGTTTTGTTGACCTTTTATAATTTCTTTTGTCAAGGTTGATGTTTTTGGGGCGGTTAAATTTGGCGGGATGATGCGGGGTAAGGCGGCGCTTTTTATTGCTTTTTCGTTTTGGTATTCCGCTTGTTCGTGCATTTCCATTTTGCCCAATTCTTCCGGCGTTTTCCAATCTGGAACTACTGGCTCTTTGAATAACGTCATAATCGCTTT
>JAISLW010000524.1 GCA_031277105.1 Planctomycetaceae bacterium
GCAAGCGACGACTCCTAATTCAGCGGCGCCGCCCAAAGCAGAAACCGCAGCCGCTACTGAAACCGAAAAAGAGAAACCAAAAAATACAAGACCAAGAAGAATTTTATAAATTTTTCAACTCGTTGAAACTAACTATTAGAAAATTATTTTGCTTTAACGCCGTTTGACGATCTTTTGAGAGTCAGACGGCGTTTTGTTATTGCGTTTAATTTTTGGGGCGATCAATGCGTTTTAAACTGGTCGCACTTGAATTTTAATTTAAGTTTACTTTCGCCTGCCTAGCTATCGGGACGTCTCTAAAAATTCATTTTTTTGCAAAAAGGTAGGCGGTGTTTCGCCACTGCGTTTATTTTTTTGTGCCGCAATACGCACAAAATAATTAAATTTCAATAATTCATAACGTGTAAAATAGACTTATTTTAGACGTTGTGAATTATTAAAGTTTATCGATGTCGTAAACAGTAATGCGGCGTTTCGGCACAGTGTTTAATTTTTTAAGCCGCCTACCTGAACAAATGAATTTTTAGAGATACCCAAATTTCAATAATTCATAACGTGCAAAATAAATATATTTTAGACATTATGAAGTAGTAAAATTTATCGAAGTCGTAAACTCTACTGCGGCGTTTCGGCAACGGTGTTTAATTTTTTTAGCCGCCTACCTGGACAAATGAATTTTAGAGACGCCCAAATATCAAAAAAAACCACACTTCAAAACTTTGTCGCCCATGCCTAAAAAAACCTATTAGCGATCTCGGATATCAATAATCGTTGTTACTGCACCAACTCAACCAAAGTAAACCTCGGCAGGATTATAGCCGAGACAGTTGCGTTCCTTCTGATGTTTTTTTGTAAAAAACTACTTCCTACTCTTCTTACTTCCTAACTCTACGCCCTAACCACTAACTCTGGCTCTTAAATTTTTGTGGGCGGTTATGAAATTTTTTTGTTGTATTTTGTTGTTAGTTCTTTGTAGTTATCTTTAATTAAGTGGAATAGAATAATTTCTTTGGGATATGTTTCTTTGTAATTTTGTATTTTTTCAATGAAAGTGTTGTAATTTCCATTTCCCCACGGCGTAAATCCTATTTTATTGATTTTATTTTGGACGCAATAGTCGAAAATTTTGTCTAGGTTTTTTCCTATTTCAAATTTTGATTTCCACACGTTTTCTGATAACGAGTACAGGCAATAAACTCTTTTTGATTCGGTAATATGATTCCATGTTATAACTTTCGGCATTCTGTCGAAGAATCGTTTGCGTTCAAAATCTGAAATTGAACTTACTATTAAATCCAATTTATCATAATAATTCCAAATACTATCGCGTACAACCGAAACTTTAACCGGCGAATCTATATCTAATTCAACTGTTTCATTGATTTTTTTCATTTGAAAAATATCTACTCCGTCGTCGGCGTTATTCGCAAATATTTTTGGATCAATATAACAATCATCGCCTTCGCATAACGGAACCGCATCATAAGGCAATCCCATTGACGCCTTATCCATATCGCCGTAATATTTTTTCAAATTTGTAATATAAACGTAATTGTCCGCCAACGCCGGCATCATATAACCAAAGAAAAAATAAGAACCTAAAGCACAACGTTTCACATGAGAATAACAACCCTCATTGATAGACACAAAATAATCCGCCTTAACTTTTTTTGACTTGAGATAATCAATCGCATTGAGACATTCCATACTAATACACGTTATCTTACCTATCTGCAACGGTTCAAATTTATCATTGCCGCTATCCGTGATAATCCGTTTTGACTTGTTCCTAAAACTCCAAAAATCAATCAAATAAATCTCGTCAAAAGGCAACTTCGCATACTCCGGCTTAATTGAACCGGACGAAAAATAAACTAACGTACTCATGTAACAAATTAATTCACAAAAAATAAAATTAAGAAAACGCTAATTCAAAAATACAACTTTAAACTGTTCGCACTTGAGTTTGTGTTTACCTTCGCCTGCCTAGCTTTCGGACGGTAGGCTTTTACGCTTTTAAATCACTGAATTTCAAGTACGAGCTGTATACAACAATAGGGCATCTCTAAAAATTCATTTTTTTGCAAAAAGGTGGCGATGTTTCGCCGAAACATCGCAATACGCGTAAAACGATTATTAAATTTTAATAATTCATAACATACAAAATAGATTTATTTTATACATTATGAATTATTAAAATTTATTGATAATTTAAATCGTACTGCGATCCAAAATTAAACACAGGGCGAAACGCCGCCTACCTGAACAAATGAATTTTTAGAGACGCCCTTATTTACTGAAATTATACGCCTATTATTGCGTTAAATTTGCATGTTCTGGCGCATTCGCCGCATTTGATGCATTTTTCTGCGTCTATGACATGTGGTTTTTTACGTTCACCGCTTATAGCGCCGACGGGGCATTTTTTGGAACATGCCGTACAACCTTTGCATTTATCCGCTAATATTTCAGGTTTTGCTAAATTTTTACATTGACTTGCGGGGCATCGTTTTTGAAAAACGTGGGCGTAAAGTTCTTCGCGGAAATTACGTATTGTTGAAAGTACCGGATTAGGCGCCGTTTTGCCTAGTGCGCAAAGCGACCCTTTAGAAACCGTCCTCGCAACTTGCCCCAAAACATCAAGCGTTTCTTGACTGCCGTTGCCCGCAATTATATCGTCAAGCAACGCCAACATCTGACGAGTTCCATCGCGGCAAAGTAAACATTTTCCGCAAGACTCATTTTGAGTAAATTGCATAAAGAAACGCGCCATTTGAATCATGCACGTTTCTTTATTCATTACAACAAGACCGCCCGAACCTACCATTGCCCCGACGCCGCGCAACGAATCAAAGTCTAGCGGCAGATCAAGATGTTGTTCGGTCAAGCAGCCGCCGGAAGGACCGCCGATTTGGACGGCTTTGAAGTTATCGTTTGAGATATTTCCGTTTTTATCGGTAACGCCGCCGCCAATATCAAAAATTATTTCGCGTAATGTAGTTCCGAACGGCACTTCGATTAGTCCGGTGTTGACGACGTGTCCGGTCAATGCGAATGTTTTTGTTCCGGACGAGCCTTCGGTTCCAACTTGGCGGTAACTTTGAGCGCCGTTTAATATTATGTAAGGCACAGCGGCGAGCGTTTCAACATTGTTTATGACGGTAGGTTTTCCCCAAAGTCCGCTTTGCGCTGGAAATGGCGGTTTTGGGCGCGGCATTCCGCGGTCGCCTTCGATTGAGGCGATTAGGGCGGTTTCTTCGCCGCATACGAATGCGCCGGCGCCTTCCATTACGTGTATGTGAAAGGGTTTACCGGTATTGAAAACGTTATCGCCGAGTATGCCAAGTTTTTCGGCGTCTGCTACGGCGCGACGCACGCGTTGAACTGCCAGCGGGTATTCAAGTCGGACGTAAATATAGCCGCCTGTTGCTTCTATGCCGCGTGCCGCTATCATCATGCCTTCGATTACGCTATGCGGGTTGCCTTCCATTACGCTGCGATCCATGAATGCGCCAGGATCGCCTTCATCGGCGTTGCAAATCACGTATTTAACAGGATTAACTTCTTTTAAGGCAAATTGCCATTTTTTACCGGTAGGGAATCCGCCGCCGCCGCGACCGCGAAGACCGGATGCAACTAACTCGTTGCAAACGGATTCCGGCGTCATTTCAGTCCATGCTTTGAGCGCCGCTTCGTAGCCGTGATTGGCGATATATTCGTAAACGTCTTCGGGTTCAAATACGCCGCAAGGTTTAAGCGTTAGACGGGTTTGTTTTTGGTAAAATGGGATTTCGTGTTGACCTTTACATTTTTGGTTATTATTGTGGCGGTCGATGTAGAGTAGGCGGTCGATGATTTGTTTATTTTTGATAGTTTTTTCGATGATTTCGTCAATATCGCTTAGTTTAACTTTGGTGTAAAGAATTTTATCGGGTTCTATTGACAAAAGTGGCCCCATTTGGCAAAAACCTTGACAACCGCTTTTTGAAAGTCGCAACCAATCAACCGAAGTCGATTTTTGTTCTGTGGAATTATCTTCGTAGTTGAGGAATACTTTTATATCTATACCGGCTTCTTTGATTTTTTTCTCAAGTGTATGAAATAGTTCAAGTGAACCATTAGCGACACAACCGGTTCCGGCGCAAATCACAACACGACGATTCGAGCCTTTCATTGCAACTTTGTATTTATTTGCGCATAAAGTTAAAAATTCTTTTGGAATTGGCATTGAAAAATTTAAATTGTTTAGGGTTATAGGATTTAAGGTTAGGAATTTAGGATTTTGGAATTTAGGAATCTAGGAATTAGCGTTTTAATTTTTTGGACAAATTTTTTCAGGTTAAAATTGCATAGAATTTTTTGGGATAAATTTTTTGTAACCAGTTACGAAAAGTTTAAATTGTAACTGCCAATTTATTTTTTACCAGTATAGGGAATAGAAACCGTTCACGGAAATTTGTTTATTAAATTACGTTTTGGCAATTTTTGAGGGACAAGTGGGACAGAAGGGACAAGTGGGACAATTTTTTTACAAAAAAAATTGAACAGGAACGCAGGCGTCCGCCTGCAATTTGCCGAAAGGCAAACAAAAAAGTTGTTGAGATCAAAACCTCGCTCGTTGGCGGTTGAGTACAACCACATGCAGGCGAGACGCCCGCGATCCTGGGATGCAGGCGTTCCGCCTGCGAATCTGACGAAACACCAGGTGAAATGTTTGCGATCCTGAAGCGCCTGCGATCCTGAAATGCAGGCGAGACGCCTGCGATCCTGCTAACGATTTTTTGTAACAAAAATTATTTCTATTCTCTATTCTCTAAAATTATTCAAATTTGAAATATTTTTTTGCGTTGTTGTAGCAGATATTTTCTATCATTTGTCCTGTTAGGTTGTAATCTTTTGGGAGGAGTCCAGTTTTTATATCATTTCCGATTAGGTTGCAGAGTATTCGTCTGAAATATTCGTGGCGTGTGTAGGATAAGAACGAGCGGCTATCAGTTAGCATTCCGACAAAACGACTCAATAGCCCTAGATTAGACAATGTTTCCAATTGTTTTTCCATGCCGTTTTTTTGGTCTAGGAACCACCAGCCGCTTCCGAATTGCATTTTGCCCGCAGTAACGCCGTCTTGAAAATTGCCGATCATTGAAGCCAACATTTCATTTGACGCCGGATTAAGATTGTAAACTATCGTTTTCGGTAAATTATTACCTCTGTCTAGTTGATCAAAAAATCTTGATAGCGGTTGTGCAAAATTACCGTCAATAATAGAATCGAATCCAGCGTCGACTCCGATGCGGTTAAACATGCGCGTATTATTGTTACGAATAACTCCGATGTGCAATTGCATTGTCCAATCGCGATCATTGTCCAATACGGCGATATGATGCAACAGCGCCGATTGCAAATGAATCGCATCCGCTTCGTCGATTATTTTACCGTTGCGCAACTTGCTAAAACGAGCGTCCAAACCTGCGTCCGAACCGTAATTACTATAATTAAACAACCCGAAACCGTGATCGGATAAACGACAACCCCGCTCATGAAAAAAATCATGACGCAACTTCAACGCATCAAAAAGATCGTCAAGCGTCCGTATCGTTACGCCGGAAACCGCCTCAAGACGATCAAGATAAACGTTATAATTTTTTATACTCTGCTCGTCAATCGTGCCGCCTTGCGGAATCAACGACGCAAATTGTAACGCTTTATCGGGACGAAATGTTGGCAATACTTTAATATTAAACGAACTATCATTTGCCAGCGCCGTATGAAATTCAAGCGTATCGACGGGATCGTCAGTCGTACAGACAAGTTCGACGTTCATTTGACGCATAATACCACGCGCCGAAAAATCAGGTAATTGAAGTTTAGAATTTGCAATCTCCCAAACTTCCGAAGCCGTGCATTCCGAAAAAAGATAACCCGAAATCCCAAAAGGACGCTTCAACTCAAGATGAGTCCAATGATAAAGCGGATTACGCAAGGTATAAGGCGTTACCGCCGCCCATTTCAAAAACTTCTCCCAATCTGTAGCGTTGCCCGTAATATACTTCTCATCAACGCCGCAAGCGCGCATCGCACGCCATTTATAATGATCGCCCGCAAGCCAGATTTGAGTCATATTGTCAAAACGCCGGTCGTCCGCAATATCAGAAACCGGAAGATGACAATGATAATCAATAATCGGCTTATTTTTAGCATATTCGTGATACAACTTAACAGCTTCATCCGATTGAAGCAAAAAATTATCTGTAATAAATTCTGACATATTTGAAAAAAAAATTTTTGTAATGCGTAATCCTATCAACGAAATTTTTAACCTGTTCGCAATTGATATTTTTTACACATGAAATTGTTGGTTTGGTAAACGTTGGAGTAAACCGTTCGTTAGGCGTACTATTTTTTGTAACGATAATTATAAGGGAACTTCTAAAAAATCTTTTGTCCAGATAGGCGGCGCTTCGATAATTGTGAGGGACAAGGGGGACAGGAGGGACAATTTTTTTTGTAACAAAAAACTGTTCACTAACCTCTAACCCCTAAAATCTAGCGCTTAAATTTTCGTGATCGGTTACCTTTAATTTATGTTTTCTATTAATTTTTCTAGTTTATATTTTCTGGTTTTATTTCCTAGATTTGGGTGTAGGAATTTTAGTTTTGCGTAGATTTTTTTTGCTTCGGCGTGATTTCCTTGTTTAATTAGGATTTGGATAATTTTTTCACGGGCGTTCCACCATTGTTCTGATTTTTCTTTTGCAATTGACGCAATTAGACTGTAAGTTTTTACGGCTTCATTTAAGGAATTATTATCATTTTGTCGCGCGAATATTTCAGCCTTTAACTCTAACAACATCAAATTTCGCCGATCCGCCAATAATATTTTTTCCAACACTTTCGCCGCCCCGTCGCCGTCTCCCGATATTGCCAAAACCTCAACCCCCAAACGCCTATAAAATAACCGCTCGCCCGCCGTCAATAAACCAACTTGCTCATCGTTAATTTGCTTTATTATTTCAGCGCTCTTGACATGATTACCCCGCAAATTATACGCAATAATCAACATCATTTTCAAACGTATAACAGAAACCGCTTGCGCCGCCTTACACCTCTCCAACGCCATTACCAAAATCGACTCCATATCACGCAACAAAAAACCATCAACCAACTCCCAATAAAATACCGGAACCCCGTTTTTGTAAAATAACCGCTCCGCCATCTTAATTGCCGTTGCCGCATCCGCCTCCGACCAACTCAAAACCTCCGACCGCAAACGCCGCTTAAACCAATTAAATTCATTTTTCGTTACGTTAATTCCGTCTTGAATATCTTGAATATTTTCATCATCGCCGTTTGTTTTGGCGCCGTTTGTATTGGCGTTGTCAGTATTGGTTTTTTTTTCTTTTTTGTTATGAATTTTTTTGAAACACAGATCGGCGGTTATAATTGCCTCTTGCGCCTGTTCGCAATTGTTTGGTATTTTGTCAAGAAATTCTAGCGCTTCTTCAAAACGTCCGTTTAACGCCAGCAAGTTTGCCGCCCGCAATCTATACGCTCCGCTATCGTTTGCACCACCCCAATTTTCCAAATAACCATTCAATAAAGCAATATAATCATCTAGCGTCAGACGTTTCGTTTTATATAAAATCGTCGCTTCATCGATACCTCGCCTGTACAAATCGCCCGCGGCGCCATCGCCCGCAAAACGCCGCCCAGCGCCGCACAATAACGCTACAATCCTAAAACGACAACTAAAAATCTCATCTTCGATTTCATTTTTGTTTTGTTGATTTTGTGCGTTTTTTTGTTTTGCCGTTTCTAATTGTTTTAGCGTTTTGTAGAGCAAACTGATTGCGTATTGCGTATTTTTTACCGCCGTTTCTGACTCGCCCGCCAACTCCGCAACGCGTCCGGCTAACTCATACAATTTAACCGCTTCGTCGATTTGATTTCGTCCGATTTTATATTGTGCCAACTCGCCTAAAACAGCCGTTTTAATTGCGGTCAATTTGGAGTTGTTAATTTTTCGTTGCGCAAATTTATTTGACGCAATCGTAATCGCCGCACAATTCCCGCTTGACGGAACGTAAAATTCCATCTGCCTGACCAATTTTAATATATCGCCAATAATCATAAGTTCCGTACTTGAATCAGCGACTTTCGCACAGTTTGCCAAAAATAATCCCCGTTCCAGTCTTGCCAAACAATAATCGAAACTGTCAGCCGCAACCGGCGCCGGTAAATTTAATAACTTGTTTATGTTCCATTGGGGTTTATTTGAAATTTTATCGTCGAATATTTTATCGTCAAATATTTTATTGTCGGCGATATTAGCGGTTTTTGATTTGGCGTTATGATTTATCGTTACGAAAAATTCTACGGCGGTTAAAAATCGTATCCGTTCCGCCGCTATTTTTAACCGCAAACCTTCCGGCAATTCAGCGTCGTTGAAGTCTAATTCGCCGCCGTCAAGCGTCGCAAACGCCTTGTCAAATTCATTCGTCAACCTGTAACTCGCCGCAAGCTCGACCCTCGCACAAATCGCCAAATAATAATTTTCACGCAACCAATACGAAACTTTTGAATCGGATAATTTCAACTTGCTAGAATAAATTTTTAACTTCTCTTCGGACAATCTGTCAAACGAAACCGCCAAACGATTCAATTTATCGTAACGATTATTATCCGCCGATTCCAATAACGCATAAGAAAACTCCGACAAATAAAGATATAAATCGACTTTACCGGATAAAAAATTTATCTGTTCGGTAAAGGCGGGATTTTGTTGTGCGGCGAGGAATAAATTTAACTTTTTAAGTTGTTCGATTGCGGTCAAGAAATTTTTTTGAGCCTCGTTGATTAAATTTATTGACTTGTTATTTGGTTCCGTTTCCGCTTCAAGTTTTATTCGATTTCCAAAAAGATATTTTGCGGCGGCGATTTGTAATTGCAAGTTGACCAATTCGGATATTTCGGCAGAGAATGAATTTATTGGTTGTTGAGCGGATTGTAATTTGTTTAAGTTATTTTGAAATTCTGTTTCAATAATTGCGAGTTTAAGTTTTAGTTTATTGCGGGCTGATTCGGGGGCGGTTAAAAGTTGCAAGGTACGGGAATAGACGAGTGCGGTTGTCAACGAATATTTATTTTGGCGGTCAAGATTAGGTTTTTTCGATTCCGTTTCATAAAAAAATTCAACCGATTCAAAAAGCCCCCGATCCGCCAAACCACGCAAAAATTCAGATTGAGATTGAACTCCGCCGGCGTTGTCGTCTTTTTCGCAAAACGCTAAATTATGCGTTACAAAAAATATCAAAACAAACGCCGCTAATTTTTGTACAATAATTTTAATCGACATCTTTATAGTAAAAAGAATATTTTTTTTAGGGACAGGAGGGACAAGTGGGACGAATATAATTTACAATTTTGAAATCAAAATCTTTAATTCCGAATTGCGGATTGCGGATTTAAAAATCTTTGTTTTTTAGAATTGTGTGTTCTGCATTTTGTAATTTTTTTGGGTAATCTTCTCTGTTGTGTGCGCCGCGTGATTCTTTTCTTGCTATTGCGCCTTCTAAAATTAGTCTTGCGACGATGATCATATTTTGTACTTCCCATCCGGCGACGTTTGGGAATTGTTGCGAGAATATATATTTTGACCATAACATGGTATCGTCTAGCGCCGTTTTCAAATCAGTTTCACATCTTAATACGCCGGCTTTGCGCCAAAGTAAACTTTTTAACGAATTACAAATATCCGTTAAATCGATAGATTGCGGTTCCGGCAACATTTGATCGCAATGCGTTAGCGGTTCGTTTTCGACCGGTTCGACGTTGTAATCATTCGTCATTATTTTCGCAATTTTTGAAGCGGTTCGTCCGGCAGATTCGCCGTAAACTAACGATTCCAATAAACTATTCGACGCAAGCCGATTTGCGCCGTGCAATCCCGTACTTGAAACTTCGCCCGCCGCCCACAAACCGCTCATCGAAGTCCGCCCGTCAATATCAACAGTAATACCGCCCATTGCAAAATGAGCGCCCGGACGAACAGGTATCTTGTCCCTGCTAACGTCTATCCCAAAACGCTTACACGTTGCGACAATTCCGGGAAAACGCGCATAAATCCAATCCTTCGGCTTGTGCGTAAGATCAAGATAAACATTAGACGTGTTCGTTTTCTGCAAATGACGCACGATACTAAGACTAACAACGTCGCGCGGCGCTAAATCGCCGCGCGAATCATACGCCCACATAAATTCGTCGCCGTTGCGGTCAACTAATTTAGCGCCTTCGCCGCGCATCGCTTCCGAAATCAAACTACGACTACTGCCCGCAATGTATAACACGGTCGGATGAAATTGAATAAACTCCATGTCCCTAATCTCAACTCCCGCACGATACGCCATCGCAATCCCGTCGCCCGTCGCAATCGAAGGATTAGTTGTTTCACGATAAACTTGACCTACGCCGCCACTCGCCAATATCGTCTGTTTTGCCCAAATAATCTCCTTCTCAAAATGCTTCTTCCAATAAACTATCGCGCCGCGACAACAATCCGAAACCGTCAAAAGATCAAGCGCAAAAGTATTCTCCCAAATCCGAATATTAGGACGCCGCCGCAACTCCGCAACCAAAGAACGCATTACTTCACGTCCCGTAGAATCGCCGTTGGCGTGTAAAATTCTATCGCTGCGATGCCCGCCTTCGCGTCCGAGCATTATTTCGCCGCAAGAAGTTTTGTCAAATTTCGCGCCAATATCAATCAGATTGCGAACCTCAAAAGGACCGCGATTGACTACGTGTTCAACTACGGACTTGTCGCAAAGTTCGCCGCCGGCTAAAAGAGTATCCTCTATATGTTCTTGCAACGTATCCGTCGCCGCCCAAACAGTAGCGATGCCGCCTTGAGCGTTCATGCTATTGGAATTGTCCAAACCGTCCTTGCAAAGTAAAAGCACACTCAACGACGGATCAACCGCCAATGCCGCACGACAACCGGCTAAACCGCCGCCTATCACCAAAACATCAGTAAAAAAATGTGGATGACGCTTAGGATGAAAAGGAACAAGATAACGTAACATAATAAACTATTATTTTTTTAAACTGTTCGCACTTGAGTTTTCGTTTACCTTCGCCTGCCTAGCTTTCGGACGGCAGGCTTTGACGCTTTTAAATCAATGAATTTCAAGTACGATCTGTATATAACCAATTTAGAGAATAAAAAATCCATAACCGCTCACGAAAATCCCCTTAACAAAATACGTATTGACAATTTTTTTGAGGGACAAGTGGGAGATAAGGGACAATTTTTGTAACAGAAAATCGTTTACAGGAACGCAACCGCCTCGGCTGCAAGCCGCCAACAGCAACCGATAAAACGGTAGAGAGCAAAACCTCCATCATTAGCGGTTGAGTACAACCGTATGCAGGCGAGACGCCTGCGATCCTTTTGACGATTTTTTGTAACAAAAAAACTATTCCCTATTCCTTGAAACACTATTTCGTGAAATTTCGCAATAATTGTAACATAAATTTTTCTCAATGCGATCTCTTATAAACTGGTAGTCTTTTTGTCGGGTGATTGACAACAATCGATTTCGAATTCACAATTGCAAATATTATAAGGGCGCGGATTATTTTTAATCTGTGGACAAAAAGGGAACGTAGCGGTCAGAAGGATCGCAGGCGTATCGCCTGCATTTCGGGATCGCAGGCGTCTCGCCTGTATTTTGGGATCGCGGGCGTATCGCCTGTATTTTGGGATCGCGGGCGTATCGCCTGCATT
>JAISLW010000243.1 GCA_031277105.1 Planctomycetaceae bacterium
TCTTCAATTCCGGTATTGATCAGGTATGTATTTCCTAGTATTCGTTCTGTTGTAACGTATTTCATTTCGGCGGTGTTATCGGGTCGGATGATCCAGACGTATGATTTTCCTTTGTTATCAACGTAAAATCCAATAAAGAAAAGAAATTTTTATTAGAGAGACCAATAAATTTATTATAAGAATTATCGTTACAGAAATTTTTACAAAAAACTGCGTTTTTAAGATTACGTACCCCCCCCCCCCTTCGCTATTTTAACATTTTTAATAGCTATTTTAACTTTGGCAAGTAAAAAACCGAATATCAAATCATTCAATTTCATTTCATCAACTCCTGTTTTTTTTTTAAGCGTTCACGGAAATTTGTTTATCAAATTACGTTTTGGCAATCTTTGAGGGACAAATGGGACAATTTTTTTATGACAAAAAATTTTTTCTCTAAATCATCTAATTTTAAATTGTTCACACTTGAATTTACGTTTACATTTGTCTGTTTAGTTTTGATGCGGCAGGTTTTGACGCTTTAAAATTGCTGAATTTCAAATATGATTACGTATAATAAATAAATTGCGATTTTAGATACGTTTCAAAAAAATTGCGAGGTGATTATGTTTGCATTAGTTGACTGTAATAGTTTTTTTGCTTCTTGCGAGCAATTGTTTCGTCCTGATTTAATTGGTAAGGCTGTTGTCGTATTGTCGAATAACGACGGCGTTGTTGTTGCGCGAACCAAAGAGGCAAAACAACTCGGCGTCAAAATGGGAGAACCATTTTTTCAAATCAGACAACTCACACAACAAAATCGCCTTACTGTATTTTCATCTAATTTTACGCTTTACTCCGATTTAAGCCGTCGCGTAATGCAGACGTTAGAAAACTTTTGTCCGGTAATCGAGATATATTCTATCGACGAAGCGTTTCTTGATCTCTCCGGCATGACAATAAACGATCTAACCGAATTCGGTTACAAAATATCAACAACAGTTGAACGTTGGACTGGTCTGCCGGTTTCAGTTGGTATCGCTCCGACTAAAACATTGGCGAAAATTGCCAATGAAACCGCAAAAAAAAATGAGACGAAAATCTGCAATCTACAAGACGAATCCGAATGCATAAAAACATTACAAAAATTTGATATTGGCGACGTTTGGGGTATTGGCAGACGTTTAGTTGTTTCATTGCGTCGTCTTGGTCTTAGGACGGCGTATGAATTAAGTCAAGTTGATCCGTTATGGATGCGTAAAAATTTTTCTGTAATACAAGAAAAAACAGTACGCGAACTTCGCGGTGAAATTTGTTTTGAAGTAGATATTCCGCAGACGCGTAAAAGTATTCAAGTATCGCGTTCTTTTGGCGATTCGACTTCTTGTCTTGCGGACTTGGAAGAGGCGGCGGCGTCATTTGCGATTCGCGCTGCGGAGAAGGCAAGAACAGACGGAACAGTCGCCTCCGCTATCTACGTTCACGTCAATACAAGCAGATTCAAAAAGAACAAAGAAAATTATTACTCAAACGGCGTAATTGTCCCATTTCCTGAACCTACGTCAAATACAATAGAAATTATCGCAGCGGCAAAAAAAGGTTTACGCCAAATTTTCATACCAAACTTACAATACAAAAAAGCAACCGTAATATTACTAAACTTACTCGACGCAAAATTCGCCGCATCGCAAAAAACGCTATTCGACAAAAACGAATCATACTCGCAAAACCAAAAAGAAACAGAAAACCGCCTAATGAGTTCACTCGACGAAATCAACCATAAATTCGGACGCGGCTCAATATTTTTCGGCGTCGAAGGCATACAACAACCTACTTGGCGCCCGCGACACAACATGAAATCGCCATGTTACACAACAAACATCAACGACCTACCAATCGCAAAATAAATATACTACGCGAACAATTTAAAACATCCGTAATTCTAAACTAAACTAGAATAGAATCACGGATATTATTTAACGAACACGTCCAAATTAAACGAGCAACCAGTATTGTTTGTTTACTTTTGGTAATTCTTATTTGATCGTAATTTATCAATAATAACCGCCTACTTGAAATTCAGCCGGAAATTCTTGATAACCGCCATTAAAACCATGACCGCCAAAACCGTGACCGCCAAAACTATGACCGCCAAAACTATGACCGCCAAAGTTGGCTTTTCTAAATAGTTTACGTTCTGGTTGCGGGTAAGCGCCTTCAAAACCTAAACCATAACCTGCCGCCGCAGCTTTTCTGGCTGCACGCGCTTCACGTGCCGCTCTGATTCTGCTTCCTAAAGACGGTTTTTGTTTTGGTTGTATATTGGTACCCTTGTATCCAAGGAAATGATTACCAACTACAAGCCCAAACTGACGGTCGGTCGGATTAGCAAAATTAGGATATCCGAAATTTTGATTTTCAAAACCAGGACCAATCACAATCGGCGCTTCCGTCGTAACTGTAGCCGGTTCATCAGCATAAACCATACTGCCTACAACAGACAAAGCGGCAACAAACACTAAAGTCAAAAGTTTCTTCATTGAAAATTCTCCTTCAACATGTTGAAAAAAATTGTTGTAACATCTGGAAACCCTCGCCAAAATAAAATTATCTTGATAAGGGGGGCTGGAACATAACCAAGCCACTCCATACAAATAGCCATAAAGAGGCTGGGCAAACCTCCCAATGTAAATAAAACGCCATCAATCAGGCAACCATAAAAAACCTTTCAACAACGCCTTATTACATTAAACTACGCAATTAAAATCTCAATATATTCTCAGCCTTATCGCCGCAAAAAAACAAAATACGTAACTCTCAATTCTACGCTTCCGAATAACGAAACTTTAAAATACGTTTAATCCCACCGAAATAACCGTCAAAATTTCACATTAGTCCCAAAGTAAAAACGTCCGGTTCAATTTCCAAAAACCAGAAAATAAATATCCGGCTCTGTATGCTTAATATACAACGTAATTCTGCACAAGTAAGAAAATTTCACAAAATAAATGTTATTTTTTATCAAAAAAATATCTTCAAAACTAACAAATCCGTTACAGAATAAATAATTATACAAATTAAAAAATTTATTAAAGTTTACTAAATTGTTAGCGTTTAATTTACATTTACCGCCGCCTGCCTAGATTTTCGGACGATAATCTTTGACGTTTTTACATCATAAAATTTCACGTATGGCAACTTCTAACAACTGGTTTTTTATTTAATCGCCGAGAACACAGAGTTCACAGAGAATAAAATTTTCTAAAATTATTTTAAATCAAAAACCAATTATAATATTAAATAACGTTCCGATTCCAATTAAAAATTTCTCTGTGTTCTCGGAGTCCTCTGTTGTTGATAAAAATAAATTTGCGGTTTTTAGAATTTCACGTATGATACGTATAAATTTTAACGGGCGCTAAATTATGAAATATTTTTTATGCTTCGTAATCTTTAAATTTTTCTGATTCCCTGTATTGTAAGTTGCAGTTTTAATTGGTAGAATTTTGAACTGTTCGTACTTGACATTTCGTTTCCCGTCGCCTGCCTAACTTTCGGACGGCAGACATTGACGCTTTTACATCAATAAATTTCAAGTGCGAGTAATATAAAATTGATATTGGACATTGTCTGTGAATTTTGGCTTTTGAACCAAAACTGACAGACGGCAGACGAGAAAATTAGTAGATATATCTTGTTTTACGAATTTTAAACAGCCGCAAATTGAATGCGTCAATTTGGTTTTAATCTGAAAATTAAGATATAACTGTTTGTCTTTAAGATACCGGTTCGGCATTGCCGCTACTACAAATTTATTTTGCCTGCGTTTATATCAAACGCACTTGAAATTCGTGATCGGAATCATTGCAATAGAATTGCAACCGTATTCTACAATAAAATCAACAACAAAATTAACCTGTAAAGATGAACGAAATTTAACGTGCGAATTATTGTGAATCGTTTATTGTGAGTCTGAAATTTACATTTGTTGGAGTCAAATTTTATGGCAAAACGTAAAACAAACCTATTTCCCAAATTGCATAACGCCGCATGGCCAGGCGTTGTGGGTAAAGGCGTTCCTGGAGCGGAACCTTCTATTGATCTTGAAACGATGCTAAAACTGACTTGTGCAGCGGAAGTTGACGGGGTCAAATTTGATGGATTTGATCTTAATCTTTGCAAGCCTCATTTTGATGCGAATTCGCTTGACGGCGAGATCAAACGTCTTGCGGAGTTGGCGAGTTCGTTTCATCTTGAGATAGGGACGATAGTCCCTGGCATTTGGCAGAACGAAGGCGGCGGCTCGGCTTTTGGCAGTCCCGCTGACCGGAAACGATTTTTGCAACAGGTTAAAATTGGTTGTCAAGTTGCGGCGGAGTTGCGTAAACTTGGAGTTCGTCCGAATGGTTCGGTGCGAATTGACACGGCGGCAAGTGTTGAAGAGTGGTCAAAAGACCCGGAACAAAATCAAAAAATAATTGCCGAAACATTCACGGAAGCATGCGATATTGCGGCAAGTTATGATGAGGTTCTAGCGTGCGAAGGCGAAATCTGCTGGGGAGGAATCCATAGTTGGAAAAGGACGATTCAGATACTTGAAATGGTTGACCGACCTCAAACGCTTGGATTTCAAGCAGATATGGCGCATACTTTGCTTTACATGTTGGGTTATAATGCGCCGGAAGACAGAATTTTGCCAGAAAATTTTGATTGGAACGACAAGGAAACTTTTGATCGAGCATATCGTAAAATGACAAATGCGTTAAGACATTGGACGGTTGATTTGCATATTGCGCAAAACGACGCAACAGTTTTCGGAAGCGGAACCCACGACAAAACAGGACGGCATTGTTTACCTAAAGATCCTAATGGTAAACTTGACATAGTTTATTATGCAGGTTTTTGGTTATCTGACGATGACGGTTTAACGAAACGTTTCAATCATATTTGCTGGGATGGTTGTATGTTCCCCAATTCAGTAATGATGAATCCGCAAACATGGACAGATATTCTCTCAGCTATGATTGACGTAAGAAATAAATTCGGTTGGAAATAATCGTGCGAAGTAGCGGCGTATTGTAAAATAAAATTGTAAAATCAAAATCATGAAATTTCAATTTATTGCCGATCCGCCTAACCATAAAACTGGATTTTAAACCGTTCTTACTTGAATTTGCGTTTACCATTGCCTGCCCAGTAATCGGACGGCAGGCTTTGACGCTTATTTATATCGCAAAATTTTTAAGTACGATACGTATTACAATACACCCCTTCTGCTTTGACAAAATTATTATTGTTCGCTTTTTTTAACTTACATTTTTTAAATTTAACCTAAAATTAGAACGATGATTAAACATTCGACTACTTCGCCTAAAGATGCTTCGCCCAAACCAAAGACTAGGAAATTAAATCTTGGTACATTTATGAATGTCAAGACGGAT
>JAISLW010000244.1 GCA_031277105.1 Planctomycetaceae bacterium
GGTCTTGCCTGCATTTCAGGATCGCAGGCGCTTCAGGATCGCAAACATTTCGCCTGGTGTTTCTTCAGATTCGCAGGCGAGACGCCCGCGATCCGTTGGTCTCGCCTGCATCACAGGATCGCGGGCGTCTCGCCTGCAAGCGGTTGTACTCAACCGCCAATGAGCGAGGTTTAATATCTTGGTATCTCAAAAAATTCATTTTTAGAGATACCCTTTTGAATTTACAAAGTTTTCGCTAATTTTGTATGGCTAATTTTTTTAACGCTTCGATTCCTCTTTTTATAGTTTTTTCCGGCGCTGAATACGAGATGCGGAAATGCGTGTCAACTCTGCTGAAAACATTGCCTGGAATCACTAACAACGAAAATTCGTTAATTCCTCGCTCGACAAATTCACTCGCTGAATTGTAACCTTTCGGTATTTTTGGAAACATATAAAAAGCGCCGTCTGGTTTATTTATTTCGTAAAATCCGTCGAGTGATTCTAAAATCATGTTGCGCCGTTTTCGATAACCTGCAATCTGCTCGCTCATGTCCGCATCCATAACCGCCAACGCTCCCAGTTGACCGACATGCGGCGCGCAAACAAACGTATATTGCTGGAACTTCAACATCTGCTCAATCAACTCGCCTTGACCATGCACAAAACCAACCCGCCAACCCGCCATACCACTCGACTTGCTAAAACCGTCCAAAACTAACGTCCGGTCGTTATACTCCGCCGGCGAGACAAATTCAACATCATAACAAAACGTCTTGTAAATTTCATCGCTTATCAACAAAATATCACGCTCCGCCGCAATCTCCGCTATCGCCTTAACCTCCGCACGCGTCGCAATCTTACCCGTCGGATTAGACGGCGAATTTAATATTATCGCCTTCGTACGCGGAGTAATCGCATCCGCCAAACGATCTATATCATAACTAAAATCAGGATACGTACTCACCGGAACCGGTAAACCGCCAACCATACAAGTCAACGAATAATACATCACAAAATAAGGCTCAAAAAATATCACCTCGTCCCCCGCATCAACCGTCGATAACAACGCCAACGTCAAAGCGCCACTCGTACCGCTAGAAATAAATACAACACGATCAGAATGATGATAACGCTCGTCGATCTGATGTTGAATCGCCGATCTAAGCTGTGATAAACCCTGCGTCGGCGTATAACCGCTATGATGCGAATTTATCGCATCAATCATCGCCTTGCGACCAACATCAGGAACGTCAAAATCAGGTTGACCAATAGAAAGGTTAATCGGATCACTCAACTTCGACGCTAAATCAAATACCTTGCGTATCCCCGACGACTCAAAAGAACCAGAACGCTTAGAAATACAACGTAACGACATAATAAAATTCCTCCTTAAAAATAAAAATATACCGCCCGTACTCGAAATTCAACAATTAAAAAACATGCCGCCCAAAATCCAAGCAGACGAAATGTAATCGCAAATTTAAAGTAAAAACAGTTTTAAAAAAACGTAACCGTTCACGAAAATTTGTTTATCAAATTACGTTTTGACGCTTTTTGATGGACAAGTAGGACAATTTTTTTATGACAAAAAATTGAGAAGGAACGCAACCGTCTCGCCTGCAATTTACCGGAATGCAAACAAAAAAATCGGTTGTGATATAAACTCGCTCGTTGGCGGTTGATTACAACCGCATGCATTCGCGACGCCCGCGATCCTTCTGACGATTTTTTGTTACAAAAATCGTTCTCTAGTTTTCTAAAAAACTACTCAATAACCTCTAAAATCTATCGCTTAAATTTCCGTGAACGGTTACAAAAAAGCTAAAAAATTCTAGCAAAATTTCACCGCTACACAATGGGGATTTGATAACCGCTCACAAAAATTTAACGAATGTTTTTTTATTTCGGCATTCGGAATTATTTTTAAACTGTTCGCATTTTAATTTGCGTTTACATTCGCCCGCCTAATTATCGGACGGCAGGCTTTGACGATTTTAAATCGCTGAAATTCAAGTACGATCTGTATAAATCGCTGAAATTCAAAATACGATCAGTTTACATAAAAAAAAATGACGGTATATTTAAACGGTTTGCAATTTAATTTACGTTTAATATTTCCTTAAATCATCGTGAACGGTTTAAAATTTTTTTTGAATTAGATGCGGTTTTTGTTATGAAGTTAATGGTTAATGGCGATGAGAGCGAGTTTGTCGATGGGATTACGGTACGTGAGTTATTGGAGAAACTCGGTCTTTGGGGTCAATTTGTAGCGGTTGAGTGTAATTATAATATCGTGCCGTACAAGGAATTTAGTTCGGCAAAATTATACGACGGCGACGTTTTAGAGTTGGTAACTTTAGTCGGCGGCGGCTAAACGGCAATAATATTACGCAACCGCTCAAGAATGTTGCGACGAGTTGCTAAGTTTGCCCGCAATGGGCGAAAAAATATTTAAAGTGCGAACAGTTTAAACTGCAACGGTACGTAATTTGTTAAACAGATTTTTGTGAACGGTTACCAATTTTCGTTACAAAAAATACCGTCGATAAAAATTCAGCGTATATTTATTTTTTATTGGAGATTTTATGATATTGATGATAGATAATTATGATTCGTTTACGTTTAATCTTGTGCAATATTTGCGTATGCTTGGCGGCGAGGTTTTGGTTTTTCGCAATGACAAGATAGATGTTGCGGGAATAAATTCGCTGGCGCCGGCGGGAATAGTAATTTCACCAGGACCAGGTCGCCCCGAAGATGCAGGCGTGTCGCTTGCGGTAATACGCGAATTAGCAGGCAAAATTCCTATTTTGGGAGTTTGTCTCGGACATCAAGCAATGGTACAAGCATACGGCGGAGACATAATACGCGCAAAAAAAATCATGCACGGAAAAACTTCAAGAATAAAATGCGACGGCGCAGGAATATTTCAAGGCGTAACAGGCGCATTTGAAGCAATGCGATACCATTCACTCGTCGCAAAAAAAGAAACTTTGCCAAATGAATTTATTATTACAGCAGAATCAGAAGACGACAACGAAATAATGGGCGTAAGACACCGAAACATACCACTAGAAGGCATCCAATTTCACCCCGAAAGTATAATGACAATCATCGGAAAAAGATTACTAAGAAATTTTATAGAAAGCATCGCATAAATACACGAAGACAGAATTTAGATGAAAAAATCTTTTAACTTGCGGATCAATTTTTTAAAACAATCCACAGATTAAAAAAATTAAACAGATTATTTGATAGATAAATTTTTTTAAAATACATCAACATGGCGTCTCTAAAAATTCAATTACGATTACGATCAATTACGATCAAATTACCATTTTTAACCTTTTTATAAAATTAAAATGATTCAGAACTCAATTAAATTTGATAACATAACAATAAATCCTCACGAAGGACTTTCACTTGAGCAGATTAAGTTGTCTGCTTCCCGATACGGGACTAACTTGCTTACGCCTCCGCCGCGCGAGCCTTGGTGGCGTCAACTGCTTGATAAATTTAGCGATCCTACGATTAGGATATTGCTTGTTGCGGCTGTTATTTCTATTTTGATGACGATATTGGAAAAATTCGTTTTGGGTAATCCTGATGCGAGTTTTATTGATTCTATTGGAATTGCGCTTGCGGTGGCGCTTGCTACATTGGCTGGATTTTTTAGCGAATTGAAGAGCGCTCGCGAATTTGATTTGTTGAATAAGGTCAAAGACGATATTCGCGTCAAGGTTATGCGGAACGGCGAAATAGCGGAAGTTTCTATTAACGACATAGTCGTCGGCGATATAGTTCAAATACATCTTGGCGATAAGATTCCAGCCGATGGAATTATTATCGACGCTCAAGGTTTATTGATAGACCAATCAGTAATGACGGGCGAATCTGTTCCGGTTGACAAACGTGCGCCGAATGATTTGGACGTTGTTATTGCGGATGTTTTGTCCGGCAAAAAAGAAGTTGACGACGTTAATCAGGTTTATCGCGGCACGATGATTTCTGACGGTCACGGTCGATTTATTGTTACTTCGGTCGGCGATAATACTAGGTTAGGTCAAATTGCGGCTAATCTTGGAACCGCCGAATCCGAAGGCGAAACGCCGTTGACGCAAAAGCTGTCTATTCTTGCCAAGCAGATTAGTATCGTCGGCGTAAGTAGTTCGATGGCGATTTTCAGTATTATGGCAGGTTCAAATATTCTCAATTCGACGCTGTTCAATAAAATCGCATCAAGTCAGAATTTTTTGACGGGGTTAATTTTTGTTGCGCTAATTATCGGATTTCTTGCAATGCGATTTGTCTTGCGTCCATTTTTCAAAAGTATGGATATGGAACTAAAAAATCCGGCGCTGCAATTTCTAGCGACAATCCCGATGTTTATTGCGGCGTTTGGAATTTGCATCGGTTTGGTAAGTTTTTTTGACGGCGGAAGCAGCGATCAAGTAATGATTTTATTTAAGTCGTTATTGTTGTCGTTTATTATTGCCGTAACGATAATCGTTGTTGCGGTGCCGGAGGGTTTACCGATGATGGTAACGGTTTCGTTGGCGATGAACATGATGAAGATGGCTCGCGAAAATTGTCTTATTCGCAAACTTGTAGCGTCTGAAACGATAGGCTCGGCGACGATAGTGTGTTCGGATAAAACGGGAACGTTGACGCAAAACCGAATGACTGTAACGTGGATTTTTGCTGATATGAAAGAGACGAATGGCAATGAATTTGACGCAATAAAAAATCTTTCCGTGTGGAATGCCTTGAACGATATGATTTCGGTCAACAGCGAAGCGGCGTTGAAAATCGGCGCCGACGGGAAAGTCGAAGGCATCGGCAATCCTACCGAGTGTGCGTTGTTGCGGCTTTTGCACGAGGCGGGAACGGACTATTTGTTTTATCGTAACAAAAATAAACGCATCTGGGAATTGAGTCATAATTCGGCGCGTAAGATGTCGCTTGTCGCGGTTGACAGGGGCGATTGGCGCAGCGTTTTTGCGAAGGGAGCGCCGGAGCGGTTATTGGATTGTTGTTCTCATGTTTTTGTAAACGGCAAAATTGAACCTATTGAACAATATCGCGCCGTTATTGATGCGGCGTTGACAAAAGCGCAAGGCGATGCGTTGCGAGTAATTGCCTTTACGTCGAAAGAATGCGACCTTAAGAACGTAAATCAAGCCGGCGGTTTCACGGAAGATGAAGCGGAGCAATTTGTGAATTATCGTAACAATATTCTTTATGCCTTGATTGGGATTGCCGATCCGATTAGGGAGGAAGTTCCTCATGCGGTTGAAGTTTGTCATGAAGCGGGAGTCGACGTAAAGATGATTACGGGCGATGCGGAGCCGACGGCGATTGCGATTGCGAAGAAGGCGGGGATTTTGTCGAGCGGATATGTTGCGGGCGATATTGAATCGGAGATACGCAACGGCGAAGTTGTATTGACTTCGGCGGAATTGGCGGAGTTGAGTGATGACAAGTTGGTTGAGGCGATACCGTATTTGCGAGCGCTTGCCCGTTCTACGCCGATGGACAAATTGCGGTTAGTCAAGGCGATGCACAAGCAGGGCGAAGTTGTGGCAATGACGGGCGACGGAACAAACGACGCGCCAGCGCTAAAATTCGCAGACGTCGGAATATCAATGGGAATCACAGGAACGGAAGTCGCAAAAGAAGCGAGTGATATTGTGTTGATTGACGACAATTTTAAGAGTATCGTAACCGGCGTCTGGTGGGGACGAACTCTTTACCAAAATATACAAAAATTCTTGCAATTTCAACTTTCGGTCAATGTTGTAGCGTTGACGTGTGCGTTGTTGGGACCGCTTTTGGGCGTGCCGTTGCCCTTGACCGTGCCGCAACTGTTATGGATAAATATTATCATGGATACTTTTGCCGCTATCGCTTTAAGCACTGACCCGCCGAGAGCAAATTCAATGAAACGAAAACCAATAAAACGCGAAGCGTCGATAATAACAAAATCAATGGGATTAAATATTTTGTTGTGTAGTTTGTATCAAGTTGTAATTCTGGCTGTCGTGTTAAAGTTTAATTTATTGGTCGAGGGCGGCAAGAATTTCCAATTTTACGCAGAGCCGACTTTTGCAGATAACATTCAGGCGTTGACGATATTTTTCACGGCGTTTGTGATGTTCCAATTTTGGAATATTTTCAATTCGCGCTCGTTAAGATTGGATGAGTCGCCGTTTTCGATGTTGCATAAAAATTTATCTTTTATTGTAATTGTGTTGTTAATTGCGGTAGTTCAAATCGGGTTAGTGCAAGCAAGTAATTTCGGCGCAACTCAAGGAAACGTTACGGGATTTATAGGATCCATCTTCCGAACTCAACCGTTATCAATTGCCCAGCTAATCAAAATCGCCTTAATTACAGTTACGATAATTCCAGTCGCATGGGGCGTCCGATTCCTAATCAATAAAATCGGATGGGAAAAATAATTGAGAACCGTTATACTGCTCTACGAAATCTAGACGGGTGAAAGTAAACGTAAATTCAAGTGTGAACATTGAGCGGTTTTATATTTCAACCGATTTTTATGTTTGCCTTTCGGCAAAGTGCAGGCGAGACGCCCGATATATGTTGCTCGTACTTGACAATCATTAAACGCAAATTAAAGTACGAACAGTTTACAATGTATTTTTATATTTGTTCTATTTCGCAATTTCAACAAACCTAGTTTCTCTAATTACGGTAACTTTTATTTCGCCTGGGAATTGTATTCTTTCTGTTAGCGCTTTTGCGATTTCTCTACAGATTTTTGCGGCGTTCTCATCAGTTGACATAGCGGAATTTAACATTACTCTCATTTCGCGTCCAGCTTGCACTGCGTAAGTTTGCTCTACGCCGGGGAAACCATTGGCAATCGTTTCCAACTCTTCCATCCGCTTAACATAATTTTCTAGCGCTTCGCGTCTTGCACCAGGTCTTGAAGCGCTACACGCATCCGCCGCCGCAACAATTATCGTATAAGGGTCGTCTAACCGTAGATCAATATGATGTCCCGCCGCCGCTTGAATAACTTCAACCGGCTCGCCATAACGCCTCAAAAAATCAGCGCCGATTTTAGGATGCCCTCCGTCGATTTCGTGATCCGCCGCCTTGCCTACATCATGCAACAATCCACAACGCCGCGCCAAATTCTCACTTAACCCTAGATCAACCGCAATCATCCCCGCCAAAAACGCAACTTCCACCGAATGCCGCAACACATTTTGACTATAACTTGTCCTAAAATAAAGCCGCCCCAAAAGACTAACTAAACGATCATCTAACCCGAAAATATTGACCTCTTGACACGCATCCTCGCCGGCTTTTTTGATTATAGATTGAATGTCTTTGCCCGTCTCTTCTACGATTTCCTCAATTCTTGCCGGATGTATCCTGCCGTCAACAATCAACCTGTCAAGAGATAACCTCGCAACCTCGCGCCTTATCGGATCAAATCCGCTCAACAAAACAACTCCCGGCGTATCGTCAATAATAATATCAATCCCCGTCGCCTTCTCAAACGCCCGAATATTCCGTCCTTCACGTCCTATTATCCTTCCTTTCATTTCGTCATTTGGAATATCCACAGTACAAACAGTAGAATCAGCCGTCTGCGACGCCGCATAACGTTGCATTGACGACAACAGAATATTACGCGTAATAGATTCGCAACGCTCTTTTACCTGCTTCTCATGCCGCAAAATAATCGCCCCCGTCTCCTCAATCAACTCGGAATTAAGCATTGCCAATAAGCGTTTCGTCGCTTCCTCGCGGTTCAATCCCGAAAATTCGTGCAATAAGATACGTTCCTTCTCTATCAATTTCGCTAAGTCCTCATTGCGTCTATTCGTGTCAACAATACGCTCGGCAAGTTTACGGCGATTATTTTCAAGTTGTTTTTCTTGCTTCCGATACTCTTCCGCTTGTTTATCAAGAGCGTCCTGCCGTTTATCCAATAAACGCTCGCGCTCATGCAACTCCTGACGCGCAACACGAAATTCGGCTTCAGTCGTCTCCTTAATATTAATTGCTTTGGCTTTGATTTCAATTTCCGCTTCGCGTATTTTATTTTCAGCGTCCATTTCGGCGCGGCGTAAAATTTCACTTGCACGTGCTGCTGAATTAGATTGCCTAAAACGCATCACAATATATGTCGCTGCCGCCGAAATAAACGCAACAATAAGCGATAAGATAAATATTAACAGATATTCCATCTGGCGATTACCTAAAATTAACAGGTTAAAATTTGTGTTAAAATTTTTAAACTGTTCTTACTTGAATTTGCATATAGCCTAAATTCATTGACAAAATTAACACGAAACGAAGTATAATAACAGAAATTCAAAAACTAACAATATACTTGCAATTTTGCATCATATACGTATCGTATTTGAAATTCATTTGATGTAGAAGCGCAAAAGCCTGCCGTCCGATAGATATGCAGACGACGATAAACACAAATTCAAGTAAGAACAGTTTAAAATGCAAATTCGCTTTTTTTGATACAAACAGAACTAATTTTATCCGTCAATAAAAAACAACACGCTTTTATTGTTTACGTAAAACGAAAAAAACGATGTTATCTGTATAATCGTAACAAAAATTCAATGACAAAATATTAATGGGCGTCTCTAAAAATTCATTTGTTTAGCAGTAGAGTTTATGTCGCTAATAAATGTTAATATTGCATGACGTCTAAAATATATCTATTTTATACGTTATGAATTATTAAAATTTAATAATTGTTTTATACGTAATCCGGATCAAAAAATAAACACAGTGGCGAAACACCGCCTACCTTTTTTACAAAAAAATGAATTTTTAGAGATACCTAACAGTTTAAAATTACCGCTGATTATTTTTTGATAAGATCGAGAATACATGAAACAAACGTTGAACAACAAGCAAGGCATAGTTGAAAAAGAAGTTTGACGCATTATATTAATAGCCGTTTGGCATGATGATATTTTTGTTGCGCAAAATGAAACATGCTTGTTTATAACTTATGTTTTTTTAAATTTAACCTAAAATTAGAACGATGATTAAACATTCGACTACTTCGCCTAAAGATGATTCGCCAAAGCCAAAGACTAGGAAATTAAATCTTGGTACATTTATGAATGTCAAGACGGAT
>JAISLW010000280.1 GCA_031277105.1 Planctomycetaceae bacterium
CCCTTTGGCCCGTTTACCTCGTAGGTAGGCGGGCTTTTTTTTTAATTCGGAATTCGGAATTCGGAATTAAAGATTTTGCTTTCAAATTTAAAATAATCTTTTTAATCTGCGTAATCTGCGGATCATTTTTAAATTGAATCACAGACCAACGGATCGCGGGCGTTCCGCCTGCAAACCTGAAGAAACACAGGCGAATGCCTGCGATCCAGCAGACGATTTTTTTAGCCGCCTGCTTGGACAAATGAATTTTTAGAAACGTCCTTATTGTTTGTCCTCATATTCAATATTTTCGTTTTCGATATTATCATCATTATCATCGTTTTCGTTGTCAATATTGTCGTTATTTTTTTTCGGCAATAATTCGTCTAGTACTTTTGAAACATACAATTGATTTTTGACTCCCTTGTCCAAAACAAATTCTATCTTCGGCGTAAATCTCATGTCAATACGTTTTGCGATTTTCGATTGTAAAAAACCTGCCGACGATTGCAATCCTCGCATACACAGTTTTTGTTTCGTATCATCGCCCATTATCGAGACGTGAACCTTCGCAATTTGCATATCGCCCGAAACTTCCACATGCAAAACCGTAACATCACGCACTCGCGGATCCTGTATTTCCGTCAATATAGCCATACTAACAACTTGACGAATCGCCTCGCCGGCTTTAAGCGTCCTTCTACTCATTTTAAATAATAAAAAATTTGTACAAATAAACTAACCTGTTAAATCGCCCATACGAAATAAACAATCATAATCTGTCCTTACTTTAATTTTTGAGTGACAAGTGGGACAGGAAGGACAAGTGAGACAATTTTTTTATAACAAAAAATTGTTCTCTCGTTTTCTAAAAAAATTACTCACTATCTCTTACGCCCTAATCCCCAACCTCTAAAATCTATCGTTTAAATTTCCGTGAACGGTTACTTTTATTTTTTGTTTTGAAATCGAACATTTTTGCGTTTGGGTTTTTTTCGATAAATTTTTTCATTTCATCAATTCTGTCCCTTATTATCGCCGCCCTTTCAAATTCTAGTTTTTCCGCCGCTTCCAACATGTCCCGCTCAAGTTCGTTTATGTACTCTTGCGTGATAAATAATTCATCTTCGCCGCGTCCGACTGCAGCATTCGCTTTTGCATGAGCCTCTACTTCCGCCTCTATTCCCTTGACAATATTTTTCTTAATTGTCTCCGGCGTAATTCCATTCGCTTTATTGTATTCCTCTTGTTTTTTTCTGCGTCTTTCAGTTTCGTCAATTGCCTTTTGCATTGATTCGGTAACTTTATCAGCATATAAAATAACTTTTGCATTTACGTTTCTTGCGCTGCGTCCAATTGTCTGTATCAACGACGTTTCACTTCTCAAAAAACCCTCCTTGTCCGCATCCAAAATTGCCACTAGCGAAACTTCCGGCAAGTCTAAACCTTCCCTCAATAAATTAACCCCGACCAAAACGTCAAAACGCCCCGCTCGCAAATCCCGCAACAACTCAACCCTCTCAAAAGCGTCAAGTTCGCTATGCAACCACTTACTCCTTATTTTTTGTTTTTCAAAATACGCCGCTATATCTTCCGCTAACCTTTTTGTCAGCGCCGTAACAAGCACGCGCTCGCCAACCGCCGCCCGCTCTTTGATCTGCTCCATTAAATGAGGAATCTGCTTCGACGCGGGAAAAACTTCTATCACTGGATCAAGAAGCCCCGTCGGTCTAATAACTTGGTCAATAACACAATTACCCGATTGTTCAATTTCATACGGACCAGGCGTCGCCGAAACGAAAATCGCCTTGTTAATACGCATTTCCCATTCGTCAAATTTAAGCGGTCGATTGTCCAAAGCGCTCGGCAACCTAAAACCATGCTCGACCAAATTTTTTTTACGCGCCTGATCGCCATGATACATTGCCCTAATCTGCGGCGTCGTTACATGCGACTCGTCAATAAAAAGCAAATAATCGTCAGGGAAAAAATCAAAAAGCGTCTCCGGCGCGCTGCCGCTCGGTCGATTTGATAACGGCGCGCTATAATTCTCAATACCCGGACAATACCCCAACTCTTGCATTAACTCAATATCATACTTCGTCCGCGCCGATAGACGTTGCGCCTCTAGTAACTTTCCTTCTTCCTTAAAAATTTTCAACCTTTCCGCTAACTCCGCTTCTATCCGAACCACAGCCTCCTGAATCCGCTCTTCCGGTAAAACAAAATGCTTTGCCGGATAAATATAAAATTCGTCTTGACGGCGTATCGACTCCGAAGTCAATGGATTGATTATCGAAATCCGCTCAATATCATCGCCCCAAAACTCAACGCGCACCGCAAACTCCTCATAAGACGGCCAAATATCAACAGAATCGCCGCGCACCCGAAATTGCCCGCGTTCAAACGCTACGTCGTTACGCTCATATTGTATATCAATTAAACGCGACAACATCTCATTACGCCGAACCTCGTCGCCAACACGAAGCGAAACCACCATCTCCTTGTAATCCTTCGGAGAACCTAAACCATAAATACACGAAACACTCGCAACAATTATCGTATCAGGACGCGTAACAAGATAACTCGTCGCCGAAAGACGAAGCCGATCTATTTCATCGTTGATTGAAGCGTCTTTTTCAATATAAATATCGCGTTGCGGAATATACGCTTCCGGTTGATAATAATCATAATAAGAAACAAAATAAGCAACCGCATTGTTAGGAAAAAACTCCTTGAACTCGCTGTAAAGTTGCGCCGCCAGAGTTTTATTGTGAGACATTACAAGCGTAGGTTTATTAAAATGCGCAATAACATTTGCCATCGTAAACGTCTTGCCGGAACCAGTAACGCCTTTAAGCGTCTGCATTTTTTGCCCTGATTCTATACCGCGTATCAATAACTCTATCGCTTGCGGCTGATCGCCGGACGGCTTAAAAGGAGCCTGAAGATCAAACATCATTTTTTATTTTTGTAACCGTTCACGAAATTTTTGTTTATCAAATTACGTTTTGGCAATTTTTGAGGGACATGAGGAACATGAGGAACAAGTGGAACAATTTTTTTGTTACAAAAATTGATAAAGAACGCCAGCCGTCTCTGTTGCAATTTGCCGCAAAGCAAACAAAAAGGCTGTTGTGTTGTCAAACTCGCTCATTGGCGATTGAGTACAACCGCATACAGACGATACGCCTGCGATCCTTTCGACAATTTTTTGTTACAAAAAACTTGTTATCTTGTTTTCTAAAAAATTACTCCCTACCCCCTACTCCCTAACTCCTAAAATCTAGCGCTTAATTTTTTGTGAACGGTTACGTATTATTTTGGTTTTGCGATTTTTAGTTGTTCGTCTGCGGGGTCGTAAATGTATTTGTGTCCGGGCGGTAGTTGCGGTAATTTAATCATTTCTTTTTTTATTATCTCTTCCATAAATTCTTCGTGCGTAGCGGGCGCTTTGTTTTCGTGATTAGCTTTGTACATTTGCATTGCTTTAGGGATTTTTATATTGTAAGTAGTCATTTCTGAAGCCCGCCAATACGTTCCCAACGGAACCAAAATCGGTGCCATAACAGACTTTTCACCGCCATAATGCCCCTTAGCGCCGGCGCCAACTTCCGCCTTAACAACCGTTTCATTTTTAGGCGTTTCAGTTTTTTTCGTTTCAGTTTTTTGCGGTTCAGTTTTTTGCGGTTGTTTTTTTGCGGGTTCTGTTTTTATTGGTTCTATTTTTTTTGGTTCTGTATTTTTTTCTGTATTTTTTTGTTCGTTATTATTTTGTTTTTCGGTTTTATTATTTTCGGCTGTATTTGTTTGTTGATTTTGCGCGGGTCTTTGTTTTGGTTTTGCGCCTTCGCAACCTGTCAAGAATATTGCGCAGACTGCGAGTATAAGAATTATATTTAGTTTTTTGGCGTTACGATTTCGCCAAGTTACTTTTTCCGGTAATTTTTCTGCGGTTGCCTGCAATTTAAGCGTTGCCTTTTTTAATTGCGACCGGTTTAACATAACCGACTGCAAAAAATCGTTTATTGAAATTTTTGTTTTGGCAAAAATTGTTTCAATAATTTTTGTTACAATAATTCTTTTCATTTTATTTTTATTTGGTTAATGAATTTAGAGGGTAAGGGCGATGGAGTAGTTTTTTTGTAAAAAAACCTATTTCTCTAAATTCCTAAATTAAAAAAATATTCCCTAGTTCCTATTTCATACGTCTAAATTTACTTGAAAATTTACGGTTAATTATTTTTGCTTAATCAGTTTTTTGAGCGCCTTTAATTCGTTTGCGGCTACTATCCAACCTCTGCATTTTTTACAACCGCATTGACATTTTATTGCTTTCTCTGCTGGCCAAGCGTAATCTATTGTCAATTGTTCTCCTGGAAAAATATCGCGCAACGTCTCAACCCAGATTTCTGAGTCGGCGTCGTCGTCAAATTCAGGTTCGTTCTCAATTGTACCGGCGGCAGTATTGGCGGTTTCGTTTTCTTTTACTTTTGTTTCTTTTTCGGCGATATTTGCGTTATGATTTTCTGCGTCAGAAATTCTGCTTGACCTATTCTTGCTGAATTTACTGATGTTAATTTTTTTAATTTTTTCAACAATTTTATTGACGAGTTCTTTATTGATTTCACCGGCTTTATAGACTTTATTAAATACGTTAAATTCATCAACGTTGTCGTATTCGTCTTCGTCGTATTCGTTGTCTTCCAATTTAATTTCTGTTGCGCCGCCGTCTCCAAAAAAACATTCGTCGTCGTAATCGTCGCTGCACAATTCGCCAAGTTCGCTCAAATCGTCAAACTCGTCCGATTCGTCAGGCTCTAAATCATCGGCTTCTAAATTGCCTTCTTCTAACTCTTCGCCTTCCAACACGTCGCCGTCTCTTACGTATTGCGTTAAAAGACAATTCGGTTCGCACGCATGATTCAAATAACAGAACGGCGGCGCAGGTTCGAGAACTTTATCATCTCCCGCATTGATACAATATTCGCTGCCGTATTCGGGATCAATAACTATTTTCCCCGGCACTCGCGCTATCGGCGTACCTTTGGGAATAAAAGCATACGCAAATACGCCAAGCCCATAAGCCGTCTTGCCAACACGAACACCATAAGGAAAAATTCGACCGCAATCCGATAAACTACGTAATGACTCAAAATTTTTATCTTGCATTTTTTTTATTTCGGCATCGTTATAGAACGCCTCTATATACATACTGCTCGTACTTGAAATTCAGCGATTTAAAACGTAAAAGCCTGCCGCCCGATAGCTAGGCAGGCGAATGTAAACGCAAACTCAAGTGCGAACAATTTAAATTCTCTTATGGCAACTTCTAATAACCAGTTTTTTATTTAAGCGCCGAGAACACAGAGTTCTCAGAGAAGAAAATTTTCAAAATTTATTTTATATACTACGTCAATTATAATATTCAATAACATTTTGATTGCAATTAAAATTTTCCTCTGTGTTCTCTGTGTCCTCTGTGGTTAATAAAAATAAATTTGTGGTTTTTAGAAGTTACCTTATTTCATCTCCTCTGTGATTAACAAAAATGATGGCGTCTTTAAAAACTCATTTGTTCAGGTAGGCGGCGTTTCGCCCAGTGTTTAATTTTGGGCCGCATTACGGTTTACAACGTCAATAAAACTTTAATATTTCTCACGTCTAAAATAGATTTATTTTAGGCTTTATGAATTATTAAAATTTATCGATAGCATAAACTCCATTGCGGCGTTTCGGCGAAA
>JAISLW010000528.1 GCA_031277105.1 Planctomycetaceae bacterium
AGATGTATTTTATACGTTGTGAAATAATAAAATTTATTAGCAACATAAAATCTAATGCGGCGTTTCGGCGAAACGCCGCCTACCTGGACAAATGAATTTTTAGAGATGCCCTATTGAGATATAACCTCGCTCATTAGCGGTTGAGTACAACCGCATGCAGGCGAGACGCCCGCGATCCTGGGATGCAGGCGTTCCGCCTGCGAATCTAAAGGAACCCAGGCGAGATGCCTGCGATCCTAAAATGCAGGCGAGACCACCGGATCGCGGGCGTCTCGCCTGCATGTTGCCGATAGGCAACAGATAAAGCGGTTGAGAGCAAAACCTCGTTCATTGGCGGTTGAGTACAACCGCTTGCAGGCGAGACGCCCGCGATCCTGGGATGCAGGCGTTTCGCCTGCGAACCTGAAGGAACATAGACGAAATACCTGCGATCCTGAAATGCAGGCGAGACCAACGGATCGCGGGCGTCCCGCCTGCACTTTGCCGAAAGGCAAACAAAAAGATTGTTGGGTATCTCTAAAAATTCATTTTTTTGCAAAAAGGTAGGCGGTGTTTCGCCGAAACGCCGCAATACGTGTGAAACAATTATTAAATTTGAATAATTCATAACGTGTAAAATAGATGTATTTTATACGTTGTGAAATAATAAAATTTATTAGCAACATAAAATCTAATGCGGCGTTTCGGCGAAACGCCGCCTACCTGGACAAATGAATTTTTAGAGATGTCCTATTGAGATATAACCTCGCTCATTAGCGGTTGAGTACAACCGCATGCAGGCGAGACGCCCGCGATCCTGGGATGCAGGCGTTTCGCCTGCGAATCTGAAGGAACCCAGGCGAGACGCCTGCGATCCAGCTGACGATTTTTTGTAACAAAAAATCTATCCCCTACACCCTATCCATTAGAATCTATCATTTAAATTTCCTTGAACGGTTACCTCAAATTCAATCGTAAAAATTTAACAACTTTCTATTCTTGCCTGATATGCGGTCATCCAATTTTTTAGGGCTGTTGTTGCTGCGTCTCTTATTGAGATTGAGTGTTCGTTTAACATTGATTTTATTAATTTAACTGCGTCTTTTGTTAGAACTCCGCTTAGCGCATGAATTGCCGCGACGCGCGTGCTGTTGTCGTCGTCTCTTATTGCGATTTCAATTAACCTTTCTTGAAACCTTTCGGCATACCCTGTTACCGCAGTTGCCATACACGCCGTCAAACGTCTAATTGGTATCGGCGAAAAAATATCGTCGCTTAACACCTTCAACGTAAACGGATCAACAATCCGCACATAACGCCCCAAAACTTTCGCCGTCTCCGGTTCCATTTGCAGTAAACGCGATTCAAATAACTCAATATGTAGTTCCGGTATCATATCATAAATCGCCTTACGTATCTCTTCTTCCGGTCGCTCGACTAATCTTGCGAAATGTTGATCTACTTCGCGTACTTCGCGCGATTTAAGCAACCTAAAAATCATCGCACAAGTTACCGGATCGGGATCGTGAATTGACTCTAACAATAAAGCGTTTACGTCGTCTCCTATAATCCACTTCATCGCATCAACCGCCGCCCGCTTCGCTTCCGGCGGCGAATTTCTTAGAAAATAACGATAAAGACGTATCTTTTGGTCTTTCATCATTCCTGAATATTGCGTAAGTTGCACCGCTTGCGTTTCACAACCGCTTATCAAATTCGTCAACTCCGCATTAGAAGAATCAAGCCACACAAATCCCTTGAACCGCTTCAAACTGTCCTTCATCATATCCGTCGGATTCACGCCGACAATCTCAAGCATACGTTGTACAAATATTTTATCCGAGCGCTGCGAAATTATTTCGTCAATAACCGCCGGACTCTCCAAATCGCCAAAAAAACTCAACAAAAGACGAATATAACTGCCATGAGAACCCGTCAACAACAACTCCGACGCACGCTGACAAGCCATCGAGCGATGATCGCTAACAACCATCTTTAACGGATCGTAATCCTTTTTCGTTACAATTAAAAGCGACCTTATCACTTCGTCAATTTTATTGACGGCATAACGTTTAATCGGAACGTCAAGCTGCTGAACAAACCAGTCGCGACGACGGTCAAGATTACGACGCTCAAGATCAGAAGGACACTTCGCAAGATCATTGTAAAAAAATTCAGATAACTGAATCAACATGTTCCGCGTCAAATCAGCCAACTTCTCGTCAGAACTGTCAAGACCGCTCACAACAAAAGGTAAAATTTCATACAACTTATACCGCAACACTACATCAGCCGCCATGTCGCGCAATTTCACATCGCCCGCCCGCAACGCCGCATCCGTAATACGCGTAAGACGCTCGCTCGCTATTCTTTCCCACTTCGATTCATTTGCCACAAAATGCTCAAAAAGCTTAACGTAAAGACGCGGATTCTTCTTATAATATATCGCATCAAACGTCAAATAACGAATACGATCATTCTCTTCATCCAATAACGGAAGCAATACTTCTATTGAAGTAGGATTAGGCGATTTACCTAAAAACTTAATCGTTTTCGTAACAAAATCAGACATTGCAATTTTAATTTTTGGTAATATATGGTTAATATTTTGTAAACGTTCACGGAAATTTAAGCGATAAATTTTAGAGGTTAAGGGATAGGAGTTAGGGAATAACGCTAGTTTTTGTAACAAAAATTCATTCCGCTAAATTTATAATTTTTAATTCCCAATTAAAAACTACTCCCTATCCTCTAAAATTCTACGCTTATAAAATTTCGTGAACTGTTACAACAGGGTATCTCTAAAAATTCATTTTTTTTGTAAAAAGCCGCAATGGAGTTTATGCTACCAATAAATTTCGATAATTCATAAAGCCTAAAATATGTCTATTTTAGACGTGCAAAATATTAAAGTTTATTGATGTCATAAACCGTAATGCGGCCCAAAATTAAACACTGGGCGAAACGCCGCCTACCTGGACAAATGAATTTTTAGAGACGCCCTATTGTATACTGCTCGTACTTGAAATTCATCGATATAAAAGCATAAAAGCCAGTCGCCCGATAATTAGGCAGGCGGAGGTAAACGAAAACTCAAACGCTAACAGTTTAAAATTTGCGCTAGTTCTTTTTTGATTTCGCTCTCTATCGTTCCCCTAAGCAACATTGCCGCAAAAGGTAAATCCAATGATATGTTTACCGCTTTATCAAGAGATTGAACAGAACCGTTCAACGAGAAACCATAAATCTTAAACGAAAATTCCATCGTATTCGGCGTTGTCCACGTTTCTTGAAGATCCGTAACCGTGTAAATATGTTTTTCCTTTATTTCTGCTTCCTTAACTTGCAACCGTTTTGTCGCCTCATTCTGGTCAAGATTATGCGGAAATGTAATATCTAATTTTGGCATTTTTCTAAAATGTTAATTGTTAAATTTATTTTAAATTGACGTAAACTGTTCTTACTTGAATTTGCGTTTATCGCCGCCTGCCTAACTATCGGACGACGGGCTTTTAAATCACTGACTTTCAAGTACGAGTAATATATTTTATCCGATTAAAAATTTTTCTAAACTCCCCGCCCACAACTGCGATTTGTCAACAACTACTTTATCAACAACGACGATTCGTCAATAACTACGATTTATCAATTTATCAACAACTACAATTTGTCCGCGCCTACAATTATCAACGGATCCGTCTAACGTCGAACCAATGCTAACGTTCCCCATAAACTCGGATCATAATCATACGGGAACGGCGGCTCGACAATAAAATACTTGTTGCCTAATTCACGATCCGCTACGACAAAATGAAACCCCATCGACGGATACTCAACCGGATCAAATCCAGTCAAAATATCTTGCGGCACAAAAAATTTTAATTCGTAACCTCCGCTAAAAATCTTATTCGTCAACTTTATTTTTTTCGTGTCAATCGGATTAGGATGCGCCTTCGCACGATGAATAGGAAACCAAAAAACGCCCGGCTCCGACCGAACCCCGTCGCCCAAAACGGGCAAAAAAATTAGACGATGACAAAATCGCGTCGCACGATGAACATCCTTAACATCACGCGTGTCAATACAAATCTGCAATCCGTCGCTCTCATTCGGAGACGCCGCTTTACACCAAAGAGCTTGCCGCTTGCCGCTGACCTTGACCGCAAAAAAAAGACCGCCCTCATTCCAACCAATACGAAAATCCAAAATACCGCCAAAATTATTAACAGCGCCCAATTCCGCATCCGGCGAAAACTCCAATAACGATAAATCGGGCAAACAATACGACTCGTCAAGCTCCTTGCCGGATACAACATAACCGCACGGAACCTTAAACCGAAATAAAAATCGCTTTTGAGATAACATTTTTAATGAATAAATATAAGTTAGAATTTAAACTGTTCACGCTTGAATTTGCATTACCGCCGCAAAACTAAACTATCGGACGACAAACTTTGACGCTTTGTAACCGCTCACGGAAATTTAATCGCTAGGTTTTAGTGGTTAAGGCGTCGTGTGTTAAAAATTGATCAAAAAATTTTTTCACTAATTGTAATGTGTATTGGGATAATATATTTATAATTTTGAATTTATAAAATATCAATGTACAAAATGATGTAAAAAAGGCGACTATTCAGTTGAATTTTTATTTTGAATTTATTTTAAACTATTCGTACTTGAGTTTGCGTTTACATTCGCCTGCCTAGCTTTCGGACGGCAGGCTTTGACGCTTTTAAATCGCTGAATTTCAAGTACGAGCAGTATATGCAACCTCATTTTTAACACCCTACCTTAGGCTTGCGTATGGAAATCATTTTACAGATGGCGCTGCCTTACGCTAATGCTTGTCGCCCCGATGGGGCTAATATAAACACAATTTTGATCCAAAAAATAAATACGTACTGAATAGTTAAAAATCGCAAATACGTAATTTGATAAAAAAATTTCCGTGAACGGTTACGACGCTTTTAAATTGATGAATTTCAAGTACGAACAGTATATATTGATGAAATTCAAGTACGATATGTAATATCGAGACTAATTTTTATTTTTAATTTTTTTTGGCGTTGGTTTGAAAAATAAATCTATTGTATTTGTTACATTTTCGACGGCGTTTTTGATTTCATTTTGCATGTACGCTTTAATGATTTCGCGTTTAAAATTTTCTATTCGGTCAACTTGTTCAGCCGGTTCGCCTTTCTTAAATTCGTTGATAAGATTCTCCATTTGTTCCAATTCTTCCTGAATTGTCGGACGCGGCAATCCCAAAGCGTCCAAGAAATCATAATATACCTTGCCCCAATATTTCAGTTCCGCAACGATACGTTCAAATTTTTTTGCGTAATCTGATTTATCAGCATTTGACGTCGTTTCCATCCATTGAAAATATCTTGTTTTCGCTATAAGTTGCAAGTTACGCTCGCATCTCGATAATTGCGCCGCCGGCGGCGGCGATTTAAACGGATTAGGATTTTGATAACGCAAAATAATACGCTTGACCAAAAACGAAAATTCAAATTTAGGACGCTCCAACGAATCTAATCCAAACTCTAACTCAACACGATTAGTAAAACGAATAACCGCCTCCGGCGTAAGTTGACGAAAATCACGAAACTGCAATTGCCGAACCAACACAAAACGATCAACGCCTTCCGGATCATTCGTACCAAAAATAATAAAAAACCAAACCGAAAAAAACCACGACAATATCACTATAATTATTGGAACAACAAAAAAACAAATATTACCAAAAATATTACCAATTATTTTTAACATTTAAACTATCCCCATAAAACACACAACAAACGCCTTCTAAACTGTTCGCACTTGAGTTTTCGTTTACCTTCGCCTGCCTAGCTTTCGGACGGCAGGCTTTTACGCTTTTAAATCGCTGAATTTCAAGTACGAGCAGTATAAATACCTGTTTTAAACTTAAACTGTTCGTACTTTAATTTACGTTTACCGCCATCTGCTTAGCTATCGGACGGCAGGTTTTGACGCTTTTAAATCGATGAATTTCAAATACGTGCGGTATAGATGTTGTGAAGTAATAAAATTTATCAATTAATATCTATACGCTAATCACTCAATCAAGGTACATAGGTACGTCATTTATTAAACTCAATAACGCACATCGATAAAATTAAATTCCACCTTACTCTGCAATATAATTTCATTCAATATCTGCTCCTGATACCCCTGTTTAACCGCGTCTTCCAAACGTGAAATTAACATGGTAATATTTATAATTTCTTCAATACAATTCATGTATTTTTCTACAATTGGTTTGATTGAATAAATTTTACTGGCGTTTTCTTTTATTTTTTGAAGGATTTTTTCTACGGGTTCAATAGATTTTATTACAAAAGTAATAGGATATTTTTGAATTTTATCAATATCCAAAAAATATTTCTTGAAATCTAAAGTCTCAGTTACTTGAAAAAATCTGCCCAAAGGACGCATCACAAAATCGATTCCGCCGTCATTAGCGTTAGTTCTACCTGTTTTGTATAACTGTAAACTTTCTTTGTTAAGACTGTCCATTTCAAACCCCCAATAAATCTGTTGATCGTGATAATAATATTTCAATATTGAATAACTCACGATCTCAAAAATTCGCGAATCAATATTTATATCAAGCAACCCGATAATAAATGCCTTCATTTTTTGAGGCGTAGTTGCGTCTATTTTTTGCAGTTGATCGCACGATTGCATAAAACGTTGAAAAGCGTCTTGTTTTGTTTTTATGTATTCGTCTATTATTTCAATAATCGCTTTAGCAATATTGACGGTCTTTTTACCCGTAACGATTTTCAACAGATTTTCATTTATCCAATAACGTTTTGTTTCGAGGTTACGTAGAATAGGAATATATTCCGAATTTGGGAAATACTTTTTAAATTCTGCATTCATCCTGTTATTCAATGCGTGATTTTGGAGTTTACCACCAAATGGGAGCTCGCGTTGCCGATCAAAAAGTTTATTGAACGGCGCACCTTCATACTCGGAATAATCGCCTTTTTTATCGTATCCTTTGGCAATATAGTCTTCGACAATAACATAAATAGCATAAAGACTTGCAAAACTTCCTCTTGCTTTTGAACCCTTATTTGCAGAGTGGGTTTTTTCGTTTACATATTTTATCAGCAAACTTTTTTCAAATATGTTTCTGGCATTTTTTCTAAATTTTCTTTTGAGGATAGTTTTGATATTAGCGGTGAATAGATGTTCTATCATATTTTTTATTCGAATAAATTTACTGTTATTGAATTATGTTTTTGTATTTTTTTTGTTTCAAAAGTGCGTATTTCTTTTTGTAATTTTTCACCTTCGTATTCTTCTGATATTTTTAGTCGTCGTAATCCTATCTTAACATATTCTTCCTGTAATTCGATTCCGATTGATTTTCTATTTAAATTTTTTGCTACATAACTTGTAGTAAAAGTTCCCGAAAAAGGGTCTAGGATGGTATCGCCGGCGTTAGAACTCGCTTTAATAATTCGTTCTAACAGAGCGACAGGTTTTTGGGTAGGATGATTTTCGTATTCGTCCATTCGATAACGGACTCGGGCAAATTCCCAAACATTCCCCGGCACTTTTTCTGAGTTATAAACTTGCGGCGGATTTTTTCGGTAATCGATCAACTTTCTTTTTGCTCCCGTCTTTGCTTCGACAAGAATATCTTGCGAATTGAAAATATAATTATTAGGATCGTTTACGCAAAATAAAATCGGTTCATACATAGAACCATAATATTTTTTCGCTTGAACGCCCGAACTATCATAATACCAAATCAACCGCGAAAGTATTGTTAGTCTTTCCCGAATAAAAATATCAAAATATGGCATAAATTGCGTAGAAGTCATAATATACATGCTTCCATTGGATTTTAATTTACCAATACATAAATCAATCCATGTATAACACCAATGTAAATATTCATCATCGGTCGCCCATTTATCTTTATTACCATTAAAATTTTTACCGATGTTATAAGGCGGATCAATAAAAATTAAATCAATAGAACCATCGGCAATTTCATTAGATAAAACATCCAACGAATCGCCTTTAATTATTTTATGATTTTGCGATTCAAATATTTTCATGCTTATATTTTTAAACAGTTCGTACTTGAAATTATGTTTGCCTTCGTCTGTCTAGTTTTTGGACGGTAGGTTTTGACGTTTTTATATTGATGAATTTCAAGTACGATACGTATAGAAGTTTTCTATTTAGAAGTTCTCTATTGTATATTTTTTTATTAAACGAAATTTTTTATACGAATGTTCTGTTGAAGTTTTCTAGGACTTTATCCATTTCGGCAGTTAGTTCGTTATCTAGTTTTTTCTTTTCGTTTAATTTTTGCCATGTATTTTTATGCGAGCCGTGTAGGAATAGTAGAAATTCTTTTTCCCATCTTAATACTTCGTTTACTTTAACTTTATCAATAAACCCGTGCGTTCCAGCGTAGATTACGAAAACTTGATCGATTACGTGCATTGGTTTGCATAGTCCTTGTTTTATTAGTTCGTTTATTCTGTATCCTCTGTCAAGTCTTGCTTGTGTTGCCGCGTCTAGGTCAGTTCCTAGTTGTGCGAAAGCTTCTAGTTCTCTGAAAGCCGCCATGTCTAATCTCATTCCGCTTGCGACTTGTTTCATTGCCGGAATTTGTGCGGAGCCTCCGACTCGACTTACCGATATTCCTACGTTCATTGCCGGTCTTTGACCTCTGAAAAATAGATCCGGTTGCAAGTATATTTGCCCGTCTGTAATTGAAATGACGTTTGTTGGAATATACGCGGAGACTTCGCCTTCCAAAGTTTCAACAATAGGTAACGCCGTCAAACTGCCGCCGCCAAGTTCTTTCGACAATTTAGCCGACCTTTCCAAGAGACGACTATGACAATAAAAAATATCGCCCGGAAACGCTTCGCGTCCTGGCGGACGACGCATTAGAAGTGAAATTTGACGATACGCCGTCGCTTGTTTGGACAAGTCATCGTAAACGACCAAGGTGTGTTGTCCGTCGTACATGAAATGTTCTGCCATTGCGCAACCTGCATACGGAGCGATATATTGCAACGGCGCGGGCGAACTGGCGCCGGCGACGATTACAGTTGTATAATCCATAGCGCCGTGTTGCTTTAACGTTTCAATAATTCCCGCGACAGTAGAATCCTTTTGACCGATAGCGACATAAAAGCATTTTACGCCTGTTTCTTTTTGGTTAATTATTGCATCGACGCAAATAGCCGTTTTACCTGTTTTTCTATCTCCGATTATAAGTTCGCGTTGTCCGCGACCTATTGGCGTCATTGCGTCGATAGATTTAATACCGGTAGCGAGCGATTCGCGAACCGGTTGTCTATCGGCGATGCCCGGCGCCATACTTTCAACTTCGCGAAACGTCGTCGTAATAACAGGTCCCTTGCCGTCAAGCGGATTACCAAGCGGGTCAAGCACACGACCAAGAACAGCCTCGCCAACAGGAACGCTTAACAATTTACCCGTAGTCCGCGCCTCGTCGCCCTCCTTCAATTTAAGATAATCGCCAAGAATAATAGCGCCAACCGAATTCTCCTCCAAATTAAAAGCAAGACCGGTAATGCCATTGGGAAACTCGATCATCTCGCCCGCCATTACGCCGGAAAGACCGTAAATCTGAGCAATACCGTCGCCAACCTCAAGTACGATACCTACTTCACGCACGTCGATTTTGTGTTCGTATTGCTCTATTTCTTTTTGAATTACCGAAGCTATTTCGTCAGCATTGAATTTCATTAGATCTCCTAATTTAATTAATTTTAAAATTTCATTCACTAATCGGAATTATACGCGTCGTACTTGAAATTCAAGCACGACGTATATAAATGATTCTGGTCGTTAAATCGTTTATACAGCATGCGTAATTTGTCTGTTTGGAAAACCCGCAAAAACAAACCCGCAAAATTTTCAGGAAGGAACAGTTTAAATAGTAAAAAATTTTTAACAACCCCCCACCGTTGGAAACAACAATTAGGGAACTTCTAAAAAACACAAAAGGGCGTCTCTAAAAATTCATTTGTCCAGGTAGGCGGCTAAAAAAATCAAACACAGCGCCGAAACGCCGCCTACCTTTTTACAAAAAAATGAGTTTTTAGAAATTCCCCATAGAAAACACTAATAATGCAGAGGAAATCAAAATCCTTAATTCCGCATTCTGGATTTTCTTTCTCCCCCCATTGACGTTAATTATTGTTGTTGTAGAATCACCGCCCGATTGTTTACGTGTTTACGAAAACGTAACCTGAACGTCTAAATTTTCTGTTAATACGGTGAACGCAGAAATAATTAAACTTAATCATCAAAAAGTAAATCAATATATTTTGATGATAAAACTGAACTTTAATTGTTCGCAGAGTTATGTCAATCGCTAAACTTTACAATTGGAGTTTTTGAGTTTTCGACTGTTTGCAAGTTAATTTTAAGTTTTACGTTGTTTGTTTTCTGATTGCTGAATTGCATTCGTTGTTGCGTTAATTGTAAATTAAAATACGAACAGTTTAAAATGTGTTTCTTTACCGTAGCGCTGATCAAATTATGATTTGACAATTCGATTGACTAAATCGTAAATATTCATAATTCCGCAGCGTATGCTGTTCGTACTTAAAATTTATTGATTTAGGAGCGTCAAAGTCTGCCGTCCGAAATCCAGGCAGACGGCGATAAACGCAAATTAAAGTACGAACAGTTAGTTTAAATATTAAAATTTTTGGAGTAAAAATTATGTCTGAATCTGTTAATTTACCTAGAGCATTGGGACAACAAGCCGCATATCAACTTGCCAATGTTACCAAAACAGACGCTCAATTCGGAGCGTTGACGCCGCGATGGCTGCCGCGTTTTCTTGACTGGAAATCATTGGAGACGGGAATATTCCGACTCAATAAAGTCAAAGAAGGCGAAACGCCGCTCGATTCGCTTTGCCGTCAAGCGGACGATGATAGCAAAGTCCCCGAAGGCTTCGTCGATTATCAAGCCGCCCCTTACGAATATAAATTAAATTCTATCTCAACTATAATTAACATTGACACCCGCATCGCCGACTTGTACAGCAGTCCTTACGACCAAGTCAACGAACAAATCAGACTTGCTATCGAAAGCCTAAAAGAACGCCAAGAAAGCCAACTTGTAAACAGCGACGATTACGGTTTGTTAAAAAATGTAGCATCTTCGCAAAAAATTAAATCGATTTCGGGGGCGCCGACGCCGGATGATTTTGACGAATTGATTTCTAAAGTTTGGAAGGAGCCTTCGTTCTTTCTTGCTCATCCGCGAGCGATTGCGGCTTTCGGGAGGGAATGCACGCGGCGCGGAGTGCCGCCGGCAACAGTCTCTTATTACGGCTCGCCGTTTTTAACATGGCGCGGCATTCCTATTGTGCCAACGGATAAATTATTTGTTGACGGAATTAAAAATCCGCAAGGCAAAGCCGGCAAAACAAACGTATTGCTAATACGCACCGGCGAAACCAAACGCGGCGTATTAGGACTCTATCAAGCAAACTTGCCAGGCGGAGTTTCACGCGGTCTAGCAGTGCGTTTTATGGGAATTGATAAACAAGGAATTGCGTCGTACTTTTTGTCCGTATATTGCTCGCTGGCAATTTTAGCAGACGACGCCGTAGCCGTACTCGAAAATATAGACGTGGGAAATTACTATTCCTACAAAGATAAATAGTAAATTTTAAGGTAAATCTTAAATGCGGATTTAGTTTTTAAATTAGAGTTTAATCATTTTTGCGGCGATTCCAAAATTTGGTAAATTTACAATAGGGCGTCTCTAAAAATTCATTTTTTTGTAAAAAGGTAGGCGATGTTTCGCCGCTGCGTTTATTTTTTGGGTCGCAATAGAGTTTATGCTACCAATAAATTGTAATAATTCATCAAGTCTAAAATATGTTTATTTTAGATGCGTGAAATATCAAAATTTATTGATGTCGTAAACCGTAATGAAGGTTCAAAATTAAACACTGGGCGAAACGCCGCCTACCTGAACAAAGGAGTTTTTAGAACTTGCCTTTAATGATTATTTTGTTTTTTGACGTATAGTCGCCAAAAATATTCGCCCTGATAATGGCGTAACTTTCATAACCGCAGGTCTGCGACCTGCGGTAAAAAAACGCCAAATCTTGCTGCCCTGAAAGGGCAGGACTTTATTGACGTTATTTAACGCAAAATGTGTTGCCCCCTTGAAAAAAACACAGTTACTATCGGGGCAGGGTTATGAGCGGACTTTGTACCGTCAGGTCCGAGACCTGCGGTTATGAAAATACCGTCCCTATCGGGACGAAGACAAAACAACGAAAACATACATTAGGGCATCTCTAAAAATTCATTTGACCAGGTAGGCGGCGTTTCGCCGAAACGCCGCAATGGAGTTTATACTATCAGTAAATTTTAATAATTCATAAAGCCTAAAATATGTTTATTTTAGACGTGCGA
>JAISLW010000366.1 GCA_031277105.1 Planctomycetaceae bacterium
CCTTTAGCGCCTGCATTCCTTTTTTGCAGGCATGTCACCTGCGATCCTGAATTGCAGGCGAGACGAACGGATCGCGGGCGTCTCGCCTGCATGTTGCCGATAGGCAACCCAAAAAGCGGTTGAGATCAAAACCTCGCTCATTAGCGGTTGAGTACAACCGCTTGCAGGCGAGACGCCCGCGATCCTGCGGCGAGTGCGATCCTTTAGCGCCTGCATTCCTTTTTTTTGCAGGCGAGACGCCTGCGATCTTGAATTGCAGACGAGACCACCGGATCGCGGGCGTCCCGCCTGCATGTTGCCGATAGGCAACCGATAAAGCGCTTGAGAGCAAAACCTCGCTCATTAGCGGTTGAGTACAACCGCTTGCAGGCGAGACGCCCGCGCGATAATTTCGCTTGTACTTGACCGTTAAGGTTATATTTACATGTTGTCCCTAGCGGGACAAATATATTTTTGACTTTGCTTTTCTACCAACATGTTGTCCCTAGCGGGACATGTAGGGAATAGATTTATTGTTACAATAAATCTATTCCCTACACCCTATTCCCTATTCCCTATACCCTACACCCTACACCCTACACCCTACACCCTACACCCTACACCCTACACCCTACACCCTACACCCAACACCCTACAACCGAATCCCTAAACCCAAGACCCTACACCCTATACCCTACACCCTATTCCCTCCACCCTATTCCCTACACCCTATTCCCTACACCCTATTCCCTACACCCTATTCCCTACACCCTATTCCCTACACCCTATTCCCTACACCCTATCCCCTACACCCTATTCCCTACACCCTATCCCCTACACCCTATGCCTAAAACTCTACATTTCTAAAAATTTCGTGAACGGTTATCGTATTTTGTAAAAAACCGCCTTTTTTATAATTTTTTAGAATAGGAATTGATAGCCGATAGCTGCGGTGTGCGCGTTTGTGTATTTTCCGTAATTTGAATTGTATTGTAGATAAATCATTTTGTTTTTATTTTTGTTCAAGAATATTTGCGTTCCGATATCTACATTTACAAAACTGCGACTTATATTGTTGCCTAGAATTTTGAACTTGCCCCCCCCTGCGTATGCGAATTCATGCACGCTTTCAGGCGCTTGATCGCCAAATAATAAATACGAATATCCCAAAGTCGCCGATAAATTACATAAATGCCCGCAATAATTTCTCCCGAAATCTAACCTCAAACCGCCTCGCCCAAAACCTTGAAACCAATCCGAACCATGATAACACAACGCCACCTGTTCCATTACATCACCCGTAAAATCGTCCAAACCCTGATTCAATTTAACAAAATTCATATCCAAACCAATATGCGGTCTCAATGTTAAATTTCTCCATTTAAGAGGACGCGCAACTTGAATACTTCCCGAAGCGCTGTTGCCCGTAAACGTCGCTTTCAACCCCGAAACTTGATCCACAATCGGAACGTCCCGCCTTAAATTATAATGTTGCGCGCCGATACCTAACCACGATTTCAATTCATACGCCGAATAAATCCGCGCCGCCAAATAAACTCCCGCCAAATAATCGTCGGCAATAACACGCCCGCCCGCTTGATCTAACTTCGGTTGCGAATAAGAAAACAAAACGCCCGCCGCCGCGTCGCTTATAAACCACAAATTACAACACTCCGGCAAAACACGATCATACCCAAGCATCATCGAAACGCGCTGCGTCGCCATCGATGAAACATTGTGATCGTCGTCTATACTCTGATAGTCAAAATACGACGTTGCCCACAAAGCGTTCTTTTGTTTTTGATTGCACGATTTATTTTGTTGTCCGAAATAAACCTTGCGTCCCGCATCACTCCAATTTACTCTGTCAAATCCGAATTTCCACGCCGATCTCAACGGCATATAAAATGCCGCCGCCCTTATTTCGCCGCTTAACAATCTCTCCGCTTCACGCATCTGTTCATCGTTCATTAACCAAAACCAATCCAACACCGGCAACCATTTTGGATTACTTTGCGCATTGTAAATATTGTCCAGCGCGCCTCCGACGCCGCGTAAATTTACGCTACTTGCAACATTGGTAAAAGGTCGCATATTACGATCCGCAACAAACATATTCATCTGATTGTCTTTCAACAATTGCGGATTATTAAACCAACGATACGGATATAAATGTAAACGCTCGTATTGACCGTTGATCGTTCCCGTTACTCTCATAAAATCGACGGACGTTTTGTCCGAATAATAACCCGTCTGCGGTCTAAAAAATACGTCGCCCGCCAAAGCCGCATCGCCATCGACTACAACTAAATCCCGCCCGCAATAATAATCATTGTTCGCATAACCGAAATTGTCTCCGGCGCTAGGATACGCAGTTTGCAACGACGGATTTGAACCGTAATTTTGATCGCCATGCACGCCAAAATCTATTATCGTCGCCGCCGCCGAATCATGCGTAAATATATCGTTCTTAAACTCGACGCGCCCGAATTTTTCATGCTCGACTAAATCGCTTGACGGCAAATGCAAATGATACGAACCAAAACCAGGAGTCAAAATTGAACCGGAACTAAACGTATTTTTACCCATGTGAATTTTCAAATTACCTTGCAAAACGGCATTGTTTCTAAACGTCAACGAGTTCGCTTGCAACGCCCCGCTTAAATCAGTTCCGTCAATCAAACCCGCATCGTCAAACCTGTTCGTATCAACATTGCCCGCATTGTCAATATCGCCATGAGCCGCATCTTTTACGCCTATAATAATCGAATTGTCAACAAAACTGTCGCCCTTGCCCAACGTAATTTTTGACGTGTAATTCGACGGCTCGCCCGAAACGGAATCAGTTTCGTTAAATATGATAATTGCGCCCTTTGAAATATTCATAACGCCGTCGCCTATCGATTTCAACGTATCACGCCCGCCTGAAGAATCCAAAAAACCGCCGTGTTTATCATTAGGTTGCTTGACTTCGTCGTCGCGTCCGTAGATATAAACTCGCGTCGCATCCGTGTTGTAATACGCCGATTCGACAATGAAATCTCTATCGCGTGAATTTAACGGCGATCCATGCGAAATGAGAAAATTATTACTCCTCGTCTTGTCAATAAAATTGCCCAACCCCGTAACATTCAAAACGCCATTGCCCGCGCCGTCTATGCCGACTCCAATCGAACCCGTTTTCAAAACGGCGCCGTAATCAATATTCACAACGCCATCGCCCGAATAACCAATATAAAACGTTCCCGAATTATGCCACGTCGTCGCTTTTTTGATCGTTTTGTTGCGATTATAAATATCGTCGATTTCATAAACGCCCGACAAATTCAAAACGCCGGCGGAACCGGCTTGAGCGCCGATAATAACCTCGCCGCTGTCAACGTCGTTTCCACTCGTGATATTAACCGCAGCCTTGCCGCCGTCGCCAATAATAATCGTACCACTCTCATAATTAGTCGTCGCAGTAGGCAAAATATTGATGAATTTTGGAATCGTATTAGTCGCATCCCAACGCGAATTTACTCCAGTCAAATTTATCGTAACATTATCCGAAACAGACGACGCTAAAACGTCCGCACGACCCGAACTATACGTCCCAAAATAATTAAGCGTAGTTTCACCGTGCATCTGCAAACCGCCATTCGCTAACATCGTACTGCCAATAATTGTTACTTTAGACGGTTTATTTGAGTCGAAATAAAAATTAGAATCAGTTTGCAAATTGTACATTCCAAGTTCAATCACTAAATCCTCGCCGTCCAATAATTGAAATCGTTCTGTTGCGGGAACGAACACGTTGTCCTCAAGTTTTATCCACTTCTTCAATACCGAAACATCCTCCAAAACTTGAAGCAATTCGCTGTTATCGTCTATGCCATACAACGAATAACCATCAGACCGCTGAGGCTTAACTGGCGCAGGCGAACCATACAACGATAACGGTTCAGCGGCAAATATCTTGCCATAATCACACAACAAACCACTCAACAAAACGATCAATATCACTAACGCAATGATCGTAATTATATGTTGAAACTGATTAAAATATTTTTTAATTTGAGATTTCATTTCAATAATACTAGGGTTAAAGTTTTTAAACTATTTTTAAACTTTTTAAACTGTTCGTACTTTAATTTGCGTTTACCTTCGCCTGCCTAGCTTTCGGACGGCAGGCTTTGACGCTTTTAAATCGATGAAATTCAAGTACGATCTGTATAAACTGTTCGTACTTTAATTTGCGTTTACCTTCGCCTGCCTAGCTTTCGGACGGCAGGCTTTTACGCTTTTAAATCGCTGAATTTCAACTACGATCTGTATATACTTGTAAATCACGCTTTTTTGTAAATCACTGTCAAGATTTTTTTGAGGGACAAAAGGGACAGGAGGGACGCGTGGGACAATTAGCAAATAATTGTAACCGTTCACAAAAATTTAAGCGCAAGGTTAGGGTGTAGGGAGTAGTTTTTTGTAACGATAAATTTAATTGTATTTCGCCCCATCGGGGCAATAGCATTAGCGTAGGGCAGCGCCCTACGACAAAATGCAAAAAAATGTTAGCCCTGTAAGGGCGATAGCCGTCAGACGTTTCATCAAGCGTGATCTTGCTTGCGCCATTACAGGGCTTGCGTCATTCGGTAATCATTCCGTAGGGCGTTGCCCTACGCTAATGCTTGTCGCCCCGATGGGGCTAAAACGCAATTGTCAATTCAAAATATAAATGTGATACTTAATAAACTATTTGTACTTGAGTTTGCGTTTACCTTCGCCTGCCTAGCTTGCGGACGGCAGGCTTTGACGCTTTTAAATCGCTGAATTTCAAGTACGAGCAGTATAACTACGTCCTAATTAAAAAAACTATTCCCTATCATCTAAACCCTATCTCCTAAAATTCCGTGAACGGTTACGAATAATTTTTGTAACAAAAAATCATCTTCTATAATTTCTAATTTCTAATTTCTAATTTCTAATTCCGAATTTTCTTAATTTTGAATTTAAAATTTATATTGATAGCCTAATTGTACTGCTTGTGCCGTGCTGTTTTTTCCTATTTGCGTTTGATAATTTATCATTACAAATTGGTTTTTCTTTTTTCCGATATAGTATTCAACGCCGCAATTAAGGTTTAAAAAATTACTGCCTGTATCGACGCTTCTGATGTTGAAATTTTTGCTTCCGACGTTGAATTTATTATTTACATTTGCGTAAGGTCTTCCTCCTAATTTGAATTGATATGCGAGTCCCGCATGCAAGTTCCATTTGTCGCCGTTGCGTTCAAATATGATTCCAGGTCGTCCCCAGATATTGAAATAATTTGCTTTCATAAATTCTAATTTTACGAAATTTGCGCCTCTGAACTCTCCGTTTTCTGTCGTCGCATTTTGCCAGACGGACGTAATATCTAACGCCGCAAACGGACGAATCATGTATTGATTACAAGTTCCCAGAATGAACGGACGGGCGATTTCAGTATTGGCATAAAATCCATAACCGCTAAACGAACTCCTTAAAGTATCGTTAAACGTTTCATCGTTGTAATGATAATGTCCATCGGCTGGATTATTTGACGGCGCGCCGTCCGGCGTATCCCAAACCCATTCGTAATACGCAAGCCCGCCGTTCAACGATCTATTGATTTTATAACGTTCAATTCCCATTCCGAGAAAATTTCGCCATTCAAAAACGTTGTGAATTTTTTTGCCGTGATAAATTCCGATATTGAAATCATCAACATTCGCTTCCGATAAAAAGGCGTCCAATTCGCCTTTGACAATCGCAAACTGCAATCCTAGATATTGATTTTCATTCGCATCCGGTTTATCAAAACCGACGACGATACCGTTGCGGTTTAAGTTAAACGCTCCGGCGTTGCCGTCTGAATCGTAGTCAGCTTGTTCGTGAATGTAATCTCCCCAGAATCGCATATTTTTTTTGTACTTATTCCATCGTTTAATTAGACGGTCGCTAAACGAATCGCAACCTTTGACGTTATTTGCCATCTCCGTCATTTTACACGGATCGATCAAATCGATTTTGTCGTAACCGTGTCTGTGCGATTTATTACGGCACTGTCGAAACCCGATACGATTCTGATTGTAAGTCCAGACGTTCTGCAACGGCAGCAGCAATGAATGCGCCTTAATTTCACCGGAAAAAGTACGATACGCTTCCAAAAATTCCGGCGACTCGAGATACCAAAAATATCTCAACACCGGCAACCATCTTTCATTTCGCGTGTTATAAATGTCGTCTAAAGCGTTTCCGGTAGATTTTTCGTTGTATGTTTTGCCGGATTCTTCAAAGGGATTTTTTTTAAGTTTCATTGAGACCCAAAGGGCGTCGTTTCCGTTTTCGTCTCGTCTGATTTCTTGATGCGGGTTTTCAAAGAATCTCCAAGGGACGATTTCTAATCGGTCAAAGGTTCGCGTTATTCGTCCTGGCACGAATTGTCCGCTTTTGTTGTCGCCTTCGGTTTGTACGACTTTGAAGCTAGGTTCGTCTAAAAAGTATTTTGTTAATCTTGCGTGTATTTTTAGCGTTCCTGCTAATGTTGCGAGAATATCGGCGGCGCTTGTTGACGAGTCGCCTCTTTTAACGGCGATGGTATCGTTTAATTGATGCACGGTATCGCCTGGCGCCGACGAATCTCCTGGAACTCTCCATCCTGAATTTACGTCAAAGAACGTATTGACGTTTCCGGCTAATGTTAATCTGTCTCCGAAAGTCAATTTGCCGTATCTTTGGTAATATTCATTTTTTACGTTCCATCCGTAATAAAGACCTGGATCAATTTGCGCCGAAGTTGGTTTCGTAACGACAGACGCAATTTTATCATTAACGCCGTTGCCAAAAGTATAAACCGGATCCGTAATTGATTCTGAATACATTGAGTCGTAAAGAAAAGTTACGCCGTTTTCTGCCGTGATAGTTCCGACGCCTTCAACGCGGGCGTTGACAATTTTTGCGCTGTAATCTCTTGAGTCGAGTATCGAGTCAACGTCGAGATGTAAGAGCGAATTATGACTTATAATTGACATTCCGTTTAGCGTAATATTTCCTTCCTTGTGTAATTGCAAAAGCGCATGATTGCTGACAGACAAACCGCCGGAGCCTTTGACTTCGTCTATTTCGTAATTGTATCCGGCTGTTCCGATTTGTTCGTCTTTGTAAATATGCAATTCCGACGCTTTGCCCATAACGCTAACGTCGCCGCGCGAGCCTTCGCTGTACCCTGCGTAAATTCCGTGTGTTTCTCCGTAAGCGCCGTTGTTAATTCTGATGATAGCGTCGCCGCCTTGCGTAACGTTTCCGGTATCGCCTAGAATTGTCGCTTTATGACTGATCCAAGTCGAGCGGTTTCCGTCTTCGTAAGGCGTAACATAACTTGGAATATTTGTAGCCGTAGCCGCATGCGGAATTGCGCGGATATTGCCGCCGTTGCCAAAAACGTAAAGCGATCCTATTCCGGCGTAATCATAGCCGCTCGTATCAGAATTATTTATTCGCGAATTTAATTTCGTATGCCCGTCAACTTCAAGCAGACCTCCGTTTAGAACGCGTATGAATCCTTTGCCTTCGCGTCCTATAATTAGGTCTCCGTTTTGATCGTCGGTTCCTCCTGTTGTTTCTTTAACATGCCAAGTTGACCGCGTGCCTTGTCGTCCTGTTGCGCCGTTAAATCCGTAATGATTATCGATCACGACGTAACCTACGCCGTCAAGAGCGTCGCCGTCGCGACTTCTAGCGCCGATTACGCCGCTGCCGGATTCAACGAAACCGCCGTCCGTAATCGCAAGTCCCGGAGCGTTGCCCGCATAATTTTTATTGTTGCGCAAATTCATATTTGGCGAATCGAACCACCATTTACTTGGCGGCGTATTTAACTGTTGCGGGTCGTTTCGATAACCTTTATCGGCGATATTTGGGTTTGTTTCTTTTGCGGGTTCGTATCTATTTTCGTTGTAATAATTGCCCGCTGCGCCGAAATAACCTACCGTCAAACGACGCGCGACATTTAATTTTGATCCCGCTCCGTCGATTTGAACTTGTGCGTTTGCGTCCGGCGCTTCGGCGACAATCATGTTCCCGCCAACATTTCCCGCAGCGCCGTCGTAAATATACAGTTGCCCGTCGCTGTTCGTCATACGCGAAACAATTAAATCATTCGCCGCATCAATTTTTGATCCTTTATTAAAAATGCGAACTGTTGCAATACTGCCGCCGTCGTTTGCAATAATAATATTTCCGTTAGTCGTATTTTTTGTTTCGATCAAACCGCCGTTAAAAACTCTCATATACGCTTCGCCTTTGTCCGCAATCGTCAAACCTTCGTCCGTAATCGTCCATTTTGTCTCTAGCGGATTTGCGTCTTTGCCGTCAATAACGCTATACGCATAACTTCCCGCAACCGTTGCGACGTTACCGCTGCGCGACTCTACAACTCCGCCGCGCGTAATCAACATACCTGGCGCATTATCATTTACGCCGCCTGCCGTTTTCAAATCCGATAGCGTACTCGGCGCGTCAAACCATTTTCCGTTAAACGAAGGATCGGCGTTGTTGTCGTTATTTGGATTATTGTCGTTGTCGTATTTATATTTTGCGCCCGCATAACCCGCATTCGCTACCGTTAATAAACCATTGACAACAATCGTTGAACCGGCGCCGTCAACTTGCACTCTGCCCAAAGTATTACTCGTATCCGCAATCGTCATATTAGCGCCGTTGATCTTGCCGACATCAACTCTGCCCTTGTCGTAAACATATAAATTCCCCTCGACAACATCATCGACGCCGGATGCGCCTTTTGCGACAATCAGATTTTTTGCGACGTCCAGCGTTGCGTTATTTGCGCCTTGCGATCCGTTTATGCGAGCGGTAACATCAGTTCCGGCGCCGTTTGCAATAACAACTTGACCGCCGACTGCGACAAGCGAACCATTCGTGATACGCATGTATGCGTCGTCAAGATTATCATTCGTGCGATTTGTTACGCCCATGATTAGGTCGTTGTCGATATTCCAAGTTGAGCGTCCTGTTGTTGCGTTTTTATTGTCCAGCAAAATATACGCATAACTTCCGCTCTGATTAGAAACTTTCACGCCGCCGGCGCCGCTAACATTAACAACGCCGCCCGCCGTAATCGCTAGACCTGGCGCATCCTCGCTGTAAGACGACCAATCCGCATCGCCCAAACGTAATTCCAAGTTCGGCGACCCGAGCCATTCAATCGGGTCCTTGTAAAAACCGCCGCCTAAAGAATTATCGCCTGTATTAGTTTTACCGCCGTTGTTGAACAGCGCCGCATAATTCTGATCGCGCGTCCCTTCGGGATAATAAACATAACGCCCGCCCGCAAGTCCCGATTCCGCAACAGTCATATCTCCGGCAATATTTACGCCGCTACCGTCGCCGTCAATTTGATCGCTGCCATAACTCGCCGCCGCATTCGCAACAATATGATTGCCGGAAACATTTACAATACCTTTGGCGTAAACTTTCAATTGCGCTTTTCCATTTGCGGCTGTCGTTAAATTTCCGGCAATATTAAGTTCGCCGCCGGAGTAAATTTTATCTGTTCCGTATGCTGTGGATTGTTCGGCAATAATATGTTCTCCGGCAACGTTTACTTTGGCGTTTGAGTAAATATCAAGTTCGCCAATTCCGGCGGCGGCGGCGATTAAATTATCAGCATTTCCTGTTGCGCCGATGTTCCAAGTTGCGTTGTCGTAGATAGCGACTTTACCGTTTGAGTTGTTATTTTGTGCGATAACGGCGGCGTTATTTGCGGCGTTATTGTTGTCGTTTGTTATCCATTGCGTCCCAACGCCGTGAACGTTTGCAACGCCCTTGCCGGATACGCCGACGACGACGTTAAGATCGGTATGAACGCCGCCGGACTGCTCAATGTAACCTTGACTATTATTATTTACGGCGACGAATGTATTGTTATTTGTCCAAGTTCCGCCCGATTGATTTACGTAACCGGTTCCGTTTAAGCCGACGTTTACGGTTTGGTTTGTTGCGTTCAATACGCTGCCGCTGTGAATATTGACAATACCGTCGCCGCCCGCAACATTGGCGATATTAACTTGATTATTTGCGTTCCAAACGCCGTTCAAAATATCAACAACGCCAACTTTATCTGAACCTGTATTTCCGACGTTTGCGATATTGCTTGTTGTCCAAGTTACGCCTGCGCCGTTTAGTTGAACGGTTCCGTTGTGATTATCGTTTGCGATATTGGCTGTGGTTGTTGTAACGTTCCCGCTATTTACGATCAAATTGCCGTCTCCTGCGGTTACGCCGACGGACAAAGCGCCGGTGATCAAGGTTGCGATATTGCTTGTTGTTGTTCCAGATATTGAGGTGTTTGTGGCGGTCATTATTCCGCCGCCGTTGATGTTGAATATATTTTGTGCGGTTAAATTTCCGGCAGTCCAAGTAGAGCCGCCGGTAACTGTAGCGTTGAATCCGGCGGTTGAGCCGGCGATTGTTGTTGTGGAATTATATTGTACGGAGTTTGCGCCGCCGACTTGAAAGCCGCCGCCGTTACCGCGAAACGTCGATGTATTCAAATGAAACGCCGAGCCTGACGCAGCGTAATCAAGGATAAGATTTCCGGCGCCGTTTTTATTCATCGTTGTAATTGTAAGCGGCGCCGATGATGTTCCGGCGTTGCTAAGTTTATTTAACAATGTTACGGTATGACCGGAGTTGACGTTCATATCGCCGCCGCCGGACGTATGCGAAGAGCCATAATTCCAACCGCTACGGTAATTGTATGAATAACCTGAATTGTAATAAGAACCAGGCACGTGAGTATAATTTCCTTTAACGTCCGTACACAATTCAACAATGCCGCCGGTGGAACTATTTGTGCCGACTGCTGAAATTAAACCGGCTATATTTGAGAAATAATTACTGCCGTAATCAGAACCAGTATAATAACCGCCGCTACCGCTTGACCAACCGCTCCATGACCCCCAAGAACCGCCGCTGACGCCGCCGTTATAATATTGAGATTGATACTGCTGCTCGTTCACGTGAATCGTTTGTTGCGCAAATAACGAAACGCAATTGGAAAACGAATATGTAATCGCAAAAAATATAATTGCGCAAATAATAATTTTACGTACAAAAAATGCTAAACGGTATCTGTTAGAATTTTTGTTCATAAAATTCGTATCCAATTTGCCGCCAACGCAAAAACGTGAAAATTTATATCCAGACAAATTAACCGGATGAAACAACCGAAATTTTAAGTCCGAACATTTTAAATACGATCTGGTTAAATATGATCTGTTTGAATATGACCTATTTAATTTATCCGGTTCTTTTATTGGCGAGCCGGAATTGACGTTTAATGAACGGCGCAAAATAAAACGTTTTTCTTGCGGCGACGATTCGTTAAACGTATCTGATTTTTGAATAAGTTTTTGTAACATGATAGGAGAGGCGAATGGTTTCTATTTTGTAACTATTTAGTAGGCGTATTATTTTTTGTAACGATAATTGCAATTATGTTTGCCCTGATGATGTCAATATAAATGCAATTTTTGATTCAAAAATAATACCGTTACTGAATAGTTACGATTTTTATATTTTAAGTACAAAATTAATATCGCCGGAAAATTGTAAATTTACAAAAGTACAAATTTACAAAAGTACAAATTTACAAAATTACAAAATTACAAAATTACAAAATCATAGATTATTCTTTTGTTGTTATGAGTAATTTTTGCGGCGATATACGACGTTAGGTTTGGCGTATTGGGTTTATTTTGGATGTCGCTGGATTATTTTTTTTGACAAAATGATCGCAATGCGAGTTTATTAATCGTTGCGCTTAATTATGGAAAGGACGCCGTTATTTAAAGCCAACCGGCGCGCAATGATAGACAGACAATTTTTGCAATTTTTACGCGGAAGGCGAAATTATGCAATTCATGCTTAAAATTTCGACGACGGCACAAAGATAAAAAAAATAAACGGATCGAAATTGTAAGGGCGAGCGAATTTAAAATGCAAGCGAAATTATACTGCTCGTACTTGAAATTCAGCGATTTAAAAGCGTCAAAGCCTGCCGTCCGAAAACTAGGCAGGCGAAGGTAAACGCAAACTCAAGTACGAATAGTTTAAAAAACGCAAGCGATTAAAAAAATTATGGAGATCAAGGAAACAAAGTAACAAGGAGCGGGGAAACAAGGAAGCGAGGGAACAATTTCGTGTGTTGTAAACAAAGACACAACATCCGCAAAAAAAATAAGGTCAAATCCCCAAAATAATACAACAATCTAATGTTGAAATTTTGTCGATTAGTTAATTTAAGAAAATCAAATATGAGCGCTTGCCGTGAAAAAAATCAATTTTAATTAAGAGTGAAAACTTTTTTGGTTAAAGTTTCGAGTTATTGGCAAGTAAGACTAAAATCGACCCTTTTGTTGTGGAAACAGCACAAAAAAATCAAAATTTCAAAAAAAAATACAGTTCCTGTTACAATTATAACGCATGTAATGAAAAGTTAAAAAAATTATTCGAGATGATAATAATTAGACAAATTCTAAAGGGTATCTCTAAAAATTCGTAACAGTTCGCGGAAATTTTAAGCACAAAATTTTAGGTTTTAGGGAGTAGGAGATAGGGAGTAGAGGATTAGGGAGTAGGGGATAGGGAGTAGGGGATAGGGAGTAGTTTTTTAGAAAACTAGAGAGCAGTTTTTTGTTACAAAAAATGGTCTGAAGAATCGCAGGCGAAACCGAAGGATCGCAGGCGAAATACCAGCGATCCTGAAATGCAGGCATCCCGCCTGCGATCCTAAAAAGCAGGCGAGACCAACGGATCGCGGGCGTCTCGCCTGCACTTTGCCGCAAGGCAAACAAAAAGGCGCTTGAGATATAAACCTCGCTCATTAGCGGTTGAGTACAACCGCATGCAGGCAAGACCGCCTGCGATCCTAAAAAGCAGGCGAGACCAACGGATCGCGGGCGTCCCGCCTGCGATCCTGCAAATGATTTTTCGTTACAAAAATTGTCCCACTTGTCCCTCAAAAATTGCCAAAACGTAATTTAATAAACAAAATTTCGTGAACAATTACAAAAACTGGTTATTAGGGGTTGCCAAGATGTGTTGACGGTCAACTGTTGCAGAGTGATTGGTAAATTTCTAATAACTGATCTGCCGATGAACGAATATCAAATCGTTTAACAGATTCAGAGACATATTGTTTTGCGGCGTCAGTTGTCGGCGACTCAATAAATTTTATCAACATTGTCGCAAGCGATTCAGGATTGCCGTTCTCATGAATCAACGACGGCGTGCCGTTCAATACTTCACGAAGCCCGATACAATTCGACCCGATAACAGGAACGCCAAGAACCAACGACTCCATCGGAAGAAGCGGACAAGCCTCCCAACGCGACGGCGCCACCATTACGTCTATTCCCAAAAGCAAAGGCGTTATATCTGTTACCGGATCAATAAAATGAATCATTCGGGCAATTTTAGAATTTTCCGTAACAAGTTTAATTGTCTCATCCAAAAAACCATTAAAATCACGCGTTATAATAAGCCGAAAACGATCCGCATAGCCGCGATCAACAAGTAATTCTAATGATTTCAACAAAACGTCGATTCCTTTTTGATGCATAAAACGACCAAAAAAACCGCCAAGAATTACATTGGAGTCTATATCAAATTGCCCGCGAAAATTTAACGTATTACAATCTGCTGATAGTGTAGATTGCGATTGTTTTATCCGTTCAATATCAATGCCATTCAAAATTGTCTTGACCTTAACCGGTCCATGCCGCCAAGCCGGAAAATTTTGTAAATGATTCGATTCGCAATCGTATGAAACGGGAATAATAAACGAAACATGCCGTGTTAAGAAAGAAATAATTGCGCGTTTCAAATGTTTGAAACGACCTGGTATTTCATTCTGTGGAATAATGACGTCGTGTAATGTAATCAGATGTGGAATATTGCTAAAATAATTTGCGGCTGCTGTTTCTGTTCCGGCTTTGAGACCTTGCGAATGAATTAGATCGAACTGTCGGCTTTTGATTGCTTGTCGGATTGTTTTCAATGTGGTTCTGACGCCGCTTTGGGGTGGTATTTCGATAAATTCGGCGTCTTTCATATCTTTAAAATCGCGTTTGAGTAAGTCAAAAGCGTTGCTTGTTTCAGAGAGAAATGTGAACTTGTAACTGCCGGTATTGTGAAGTCGTCGAAAAAAATAGAGCATGTAAGTTCGTATCCCGCCGAGTGGGTGCGACACTGGAATAAGAACGCGATGATTTGTCATAAATCTAAAAAATTTTGTTATAAAAAAATTATCTCACATGTCCCTTCTGTCCCATTTATCCCTCAAAATGGATAATAACTTATTAATCGCATTACCGTGAATGTTTTTTTATGAAGATGATCGCGTATTTCTACTCCGTGATAATCTACTCTAAAAAGCATATATGGGCATCTCTATACTGCTCGTACTTGAAATTCAGCGATTTAAAAGCGTCAAAGCCTGCCGTCCGAAAGCTAGGCAGGCGAAGGTAAACGCAAACTCAAGTACGAATAGTTTAAAA
>JAISLW010000454.1 GCA_031277105.1 Planctomycetaceae bacterium
TATAACTTCCATGATAAACCAGCATTATCGTTGTCCTCCGTTTTCGTAACAGACGTCATATAAATGCCGTACCGTCCAAAAAGGATTTTCGGTATGCAATGCCCGCCAGTTTTCGTTCAAATAATTCCATACGCCGTATTTTTTGTAACAAAAAACTGTTCTCTATCTCCTAGTTCTCTATCCTCTATTCCTTAACCTCTAAAACCTAGCGCTGATATTTTCGCGAGCGGTTACTTGATTTTTATGTTTCTTTTACTTGGAATTGTATTGTTATGAGGTTTCCGTCGTAGCTTGACATAGCGAGGTCAAAGGGTGTTTTTCCTTTTTTATCTTTGGCGTACGGGTCGGCGCCTTCCGATACTAGGTAACGTAAAGCGGCATAATTAAGGCAGTTCAATGATACGCAATGTAACGGCGCCCATCCGCATTTATTTTTTGCGTTTACATCAGCGCCGCACGCAACTAGAAATTTTACCGTATCAATGTCTGCGTTTTGAAATGACGCCAAGTGTAACGGCGTCCAATTATCTTTTGTTTTTGCGTTGACATCTCCGCCATTATCGATTATATATTTTAGGACTTTTATATTTTCGTTATTTGCCGCCGCATAATGTAACCCAGTCCAGCCGTCGTTATTTTTTGCGTTTAATTCGACTCCTTTTGCAACTAGATATTTTATGATATTTAGATTAGTGTTATTACTTGCGGCATAATGTAACAAGGTCGAACCGTCGTGTTTTTTAACGTTTACGTCTGCGCCTTTTGATACCAGATATTTCATAACGTTGATATTAACATTATATTCGGCGGCAAGATGTAACGGCGTTTCATCGTCGTAAGTTCTTGCGTTTACGTCTACGCCTTGTGATATTAGAAATTTAAATATGTCAAGATTAGTATTATTTTGCGCCGCATAATGCAACGGCGTTAAACCTTTTCTATCTTTTGCGTTCACGTTTAGTCCTTTTGAGACGAGATACTTGAAAACTTTAATGTTAGAATTTATGGCGGCGGCGTGTAACAGGGTTGCGTTATTGTTATCTTTAGCGTTGACGTTAGCGCCGTGTGAAATTAGGTATTTAAATATGTTTATATCTTGATTGTTCAATGCGGCATAATGTAATGGCGTTTTATGTTCTTTATCTCTGGCGTTAATTTTAGCGCCTTTGCTAGCGAGTACTTTTACAGCGTCAATTCCGTTATAATATGCGGCGTAATGCAACGGAGTCGAGCCGTCTTTATTTTTTGTATTAACATTTGCGCCGTGTGAAACAAGATAATCCAAAACGGCGGCATTAGGATTTTTCAATGCGGCATGATGTAACGGCGTTGAACCGTCTTCGTCTCTCACGTCAAGAGCGGCGCCCAACAAATTCATACAATCAAAAATCGCAACATTAGGATTTCTCATCGCCGCATAATGTAAAGGCGTTATGTCATAATAGGCGTACTCGTTAATGTTAGCGCCTTTTGATACAAAATACTCCAAAATATCTGTATTATCGCCGTAAGCCGCCGCCCAGTAGAACGGCAATTCGCCGTTTTTCTTTGTATCATGGATACTCAATCCGGCGTCGATTAGTTCTTTCACAACGTCCCAGTTACCTGCTTTCATCGCTTCAAAAAGCGTTTCTTCCGGCGTCGCATTGATATTTTTTATCTTGCAATTATTTTTCTGACTGCGGATATAATTTATAACTTTATTCTGTTTACTGCCAATAGCGTAGCTGAGCGGAGTTTTGTCCTCATTATTTTTAACGTTTACGTCGGCGCCGTGTGAGACGAGATATTTCAAAAGCGGCATATCAACATTGTCCTTCGCAACATGATAAAGTAGCGGCGTCCAACCGTCTTTATCTTTAGCGTTCACGTCGGCGCCGCGCGATATAAGACGCTTACTAATATCATTATTTTCATTGTAAATTATTGCGTAATGTAACGGCGTCCAATTATCTTTATCTTTGGCGTTCACGTCGGCGCCGCATGATAAAAGATATTCCAAAATATTTACAGTCGTATTACACAACGCAGCAAAATGTAACGCCGTCCAACCGTCGTCGTTGCGAACATTAACGTCAATGCCGCCGTCAAGCGATTTTTTCACCTTATCGATTTCGCCTGCTCTAATCGCTTCAAAGAAACTTTTAGATTGTGCATCGTTAGGCGATCCGCTAACAGAATCAATTGCTTTGTTAGCAATAATATCTTTATCTTTTAAGTTATTATTTTTCTGGTTTGTCATAATTTTAATTTTAAATTGTTTAATAAGAGTATTATTTTTTGTAACAATAATTGGGTATCTCTAAAAATTCATTTTTTTGTAAAAAGGTAGGCGGTGTTTCGCCGCAGCGTTTATTTTTTGGGCCGCAATGGAATTTATGATACCAATAAATTTTAATAATTCATAAAGCCTAAAATATGTATATTTTAGACGTGCGAAATATTAAAATTTATTGATGTCGTAAGCCGTAATGCGGCCCAAAATTAAACACTGGGCGAAACGCCGCCTACCTGGACAAATGAATTTTTAGAGACGCCCAATTGTAAATAATTTTTTTCGTCATTTTAAACTGGTCGCTCTTTAAATTTTTAAAAAACGCCCAATCCTTAATTCCGAATTACAAATTCCGAATTACAAATTACAAATTCTTTAATTCCGAATTTTAATCTTTATCTTTTGTTTTTTCTTTTTTATTTTTTGAGTAATCTGGTACTCTGAATGGTTTCATATTTCCGAAGTATGATCCCCAAACGACGTTTATTTTTGGTTTTGTTTCATTTATGATTTGTCTGATGTGGTATTCTTTTCCGGTCAAAGGTTCTTTTTTGAAATCGTTAATTGTTTTTGTAGTGTTTTCGGCTATGTTTTTTGAATTTTTTAGCGAGGTTGCCATTACTAGGGCGGCTAGTTCGCATTTTGCGCGTTCAACGGCGTAGAATTGCATATATTTTGGCATTTCGCGTAGTAGGAAAGAAGACGTTATTAGTTCTTCCGGCGTATCGTATTTTTCGTTCAATGTATTGAGTATTTTTTCGATATTTTCGCGTCGTTCATAATATGGGTGCGAACATTCGCCGATTATTGTTTGCATTGATTGGAGAAAGAAAACGTGATCCCATGCCCAGTTTTGATTGATTTTGTATGAAAATCGATCCGGATCGCGTTTAGCGAGTTCGTCGAGTTCGGATTGTTCAAATGCGTAATCAATGCCCATTGCTAAAATTAAGTTAAACGTTTTCATGCCGCTTGCGCGATAGCCGATAAACGCTTTTGACTCTTCGCTCCAAGTTTCAAGTTGTTCGAGAACGATTAAATAAAATTCGCTTAAATCTTCTTCGATGAATGAATCTGCAAACACGGTATTTTGGATTAGGTCGAGCGCTTTGATCCTTAATTGTGCTGCGACGTATCGGACGGGTAAATTGGGCGCTTCTGCCGTTAATTGTGCGATGCGGAAAACGTAGGCGATTGCAATAACAGCGTCGCGTATTTTACCTTCCTTGACGGCGCGTGCAACTGCGTACTCTTCAAGGAGTACGTAGTCGTCCAAATAACCCGCCGATGAAATATCCGGCGTATCGCCAATACCTTCTATATTTATCATCTCAAACGAGTACGCAACTTGCTCGGAATCGTCAAGCATTTCGCGTATCGACAATCTTTTGGAATCAACTCGCGCAAGAACTTCGGCGGCATTGGTCAAGGCTTTATTATTAACGGCGCCGTTGACAAAAACGGGTTCTTTACGAAGTTGTTCAAATTCGCCGTGATTGTCGTGATATAACTTAAATTCGCGTTTCAACGCTACCGCAAGATTCTTGTCCGCCGGAACCTTGACCGCAAAAACATCGTTTGGCAAACCTGCCGCTTGCAAGACTTTTTTTATTTCGGCTGTTAGTTCTGTGCTCTTGTATGTACGCGTCGATTCGATGCCGGCAAAACGTTTGCCCGGAATATTTTTTATTCCCGCGTACTCGACTACCGCAGGCAAAATAATACCGCCGGAAAGCGAACTACTCACCGGCTGCCTATAAAACACGCTAATAATAAAAATACACGTAAAAACAAAAAATACAATTATACAAGTTATTATCAACGGCTTAGTCGAATGCGGCGGCTTACGTTTACGCTTAACCGGCGCCTTGACCTCGACGTTGGCAACTTCCACATTTTCCGGCGAATTATTAGCGCCATTGTTTGACGAAGACGATATTTGACTTCGCTGATTAACATTTATTCTACTCATAATATTTATAAAAACTATTTTGTTAAATTCGGCATTCGGCATTAAAGATTGTAATTTAAAAATTGTAAATTAAATTAGTCCCTCCTGTCACACTTGTCTCCACTTGTTTCTTTTGTCCCCCCCAAAACCGGCATTGTTGCAGAAGGCTCGTAGTCGTCTCGGATGCACGCGTTTGATTCTATCGGCGACGCAATTTGGTCAAGGCGGATCATAACCGCCGCGACAAAACGGATTACAACGACATATCCGCCATACGCCTTTGAACAAGCCATAAAACAAACCATACTTCTTAATCGCAAGTATCATGTAAGTACTACAAGAAGGCTCAAAACGACAAACCTTCGGCAAAAACGGACTAATAAAAATCTTGTAAATATAAACCATCCCAATAAACGGATAAGACGGCAAATTAAACAACAACGATACTTCAACGCTTTTATTTCTAATCAATTCGGAAAGGATTATTTGTAACATTTTTTTCGTAAATGTTCATGGAATTTTTTTTAGCAAATTACGTATTGGCGATTTTTTAGGGACAGGAGGGATAAGTGGGACAATAGGGACAATTTTTTTGTAACAAAAAACTATTCTCTAAATTTCTAAAAAAACTACACCCTAAACCCTACACCCTAACCCCTAAAATCTAGCGGTTAAATTTTCGTGAACGGTTATTATTATCTCATGTTACGCATCATACGCAGAAACAAGGCAAAATATAGTAACTATATTAAGACTGAATTTGACCGCCTGCGTAACGTGAGTTAATAATTGTTTCACATGTATTGCGGCGTTTCGGCGAAACGCCGCCTACCTACAAAAAATGAATTTTTAGAGATACCCCATAGATTACACAGATTAGAAGGATTTTTTTTAGGGACAAGTGGGACAAAGTTAATTTACAATTTTGAAATTAAAATCCTTAATTCCGAATTCCGAATTTACCGTAGTTATTTGTTTTTTAGTTTTAGGGTGATGTTTTTATTTTTTCCTTTTTTTACGGTGTAATTTAATCCTGACGTGTTAGGGTTTGTGTATTTTTTTGGGATGTATTGGTTGTAAGGGGGCGTGTAAACTCCGTTTTTATTTGTGTATTTTTTTTTGCGTTCTTCTTCGGTTAATATAAGCGCCTCTGGGGCTAATTCGCTTTTTGACAAATGTATTCGATACGTGCCAGGATAAATACCGTCGTTTGTTTTTAGCGTAGTCAATTTGAAATTTCCGTTTGCGTCGGTGATTCCAATGGCGGGTCTCGCTTTTGCGGTTTTTTTGACGGGCGAGAAGAATACGTTTACGTTTTCGGCAGGTTGATCGTCGAGCAATACTTGACCCTTGACCTGATACAACCCCTCAAGCCCGCCGCCCGAACAACCACAAACTTGACAAAAAAATAATAACGCAAAAATAATTTTAAGAAAATTCAAAATTCGAGGAAAGAAATCCGAAATTCGGAAAAAGAAATTCGGAATTCGGAATTCGGAATTCGGAATTAAAGATTTTAATTTCAAATTTAAAATAATCTTTGTAGAGGAATCGTATTCGTTCCGAATGCAATGTAACCGAGTCGGCTGCGTTTCTTCTTTTTTTAATTCCGAATGCCGAATGCCGAATTCCGAATTTAATTTAATCGTTTCCATCTTTTGATCCTAAGCTTCCCCATACGCCGAATTCTGATTTACCTGATACGATTTTTGTCATACCTTCGTCGTAGAAGGTGCCGCCGTCAAGTTTATCGCCGCAATAAACGTCGTCCGTAACAAAAATTACCGAGCCGTCTGTTTTTGCAACGTTTACGCCGTTTGGATGATAACTTGTCGGCGGGAAAATTCCGGGTCCGTAAGGATTATTTCCGGCGACTAATTCAGGCGCTCTGAAGCATGAAGTTGAATTTGGCGGCGTAATAAAAGTCGCCCACGAATACGGCGACCATCCGTCGTACCAAGCCGTCCCCGCAAAACCAGACGATAACTGCTCACTCTTAATATAATTTCCTTTCGTATAACTTGCCATACAAGCAAGCGGCGAAAAAGTGTACATGCCGTCGCTATAATTTGTCAACATCCCTTCGGCATTTAATACGACAAATTGTCTGATATTTCCGCCGCTAGTAGTATGCGAAACCCCGCCGGCGCCGGCGCAACGCTCAGTATAAATAGCAGTGTTACTTGCGCCGTCTGTTACGGAATTAAAAGAATACTCAAAATATTTCCCAATCGGCCCGCGACCGTTGGGCAATACTTTTTGCGTTCCTATTGTTATCATGCCCGAAAATAACGTAACAACATCGCCAACACTTTGAACAAAATTACCCGACCGCGAACTCGACGCCTCCGAACTATATCCGCAAATATTACCGTTAGGCGTCAGTTTATTCGAATATGGATCAGACGGACAAGCCATAAAATTTGCGTCAAAATTACGCGCAGATTCAGGGAAATTTTGTATCGAATAACATTGCGGACGATTGTAAATAAAACCCGCTTGCAAACCCGTCTGCAAATAAGAGCCGGACGGATTATTCATCTGGCTAGCAATTGCGTCAAATGCTGCAACTTGCTCAAGATAAGGCAACAAACGGACAAATCCAGATGTACGACGCGTGCCAAAAGGTCCCAACTCCGACGAATACAAATCATAAGGCGAACCATAACGATCACAACCAGACGGAAAAGCATCGTAAACGTCATGATAATTAACCGCCGAAATCGCAAGTTGACGAAGCTTATTAGCACAACTCAAACGACGCGAACTCTCTCGAACAGATTGAACCGCCGGAAAAAGTAACGCAAATAATACCGATATTATCGATATGACCACAAGCAACTCAACAAGCGTAAACGCAATTTTAGGCTTCGTCATTTTTAGGAAATAGTTGAAAGTGATTAAAGGATAGTTTTTAAAATTCGGAATTCGGAATTAAAGATTTTAATTTCAAATTTAAAATAATCTTTTTAATCTGCGTAATCTGCGGATCATTTTTTTGTCCACAGGTTACACAGATTACATAGATTATTTTAATTCCGAATTTAACAAAAAATTTAACTTTCGGGTTAAAAATTTACAGGTATGTTCCGTTTGAGTTATTTGTTGTTGTATCTTGTTTGTATGAGCCGGAGCGTTTATCGAATGTGTAGTCGTAAATTTTTAAACCGTTTGGGAAGTCGCCTTCGTCGCAATGTATTAAGCTTAATCCGTCTGGTTGACCTGGCGTTACATCTGTTTCTTCTTTTACGTCGTCTCCGGTTGTGATTGGCGTGTAGTTTACGCCTTCGACTTTATAATGCGACAAGACGAAACCGTCGGGATTACTTCTATCGTACCAAGTCCGGTATGTTGTTATTGCGACGCCTGGATTAGGTTTCAGGTCGCCTTCTTTGTCGTCGTATTCAGCCCAAAATTTATCGCCGTCGTAATGATATTCCAAACCGAGTATCGGACCAATAAGGTCAGTTGTAACATAATCTCCGCTTTGACCGTCTTGATTATTTGCTTCGAAACGTTTCTTAAAATTTTGCGAATTTATTTCAAAACTTGGCGGATAAAGAAAAGTAACGCTTTCGGGATCAATTTGACTAATATCAACAACGTGAGCGTTATAACTAGGATCTTCTACGAACATATCCGGCGTAGAATCGTCAATAGGCGCCTTGCCAACAAGATCGCTGTCGCCGCTATCGTTATCGTCATACGTAACGAATTCGTAGGGTAATTCGGTAAATGTTGTCGTGCCGTCGGGCCAAATCGTCTTGTATTTACCTTGATAAACTTGAGGCGGCTCTTGCTGATCGCAACAACAACCGGCGCTCAAAATTCCAAAACATACAATCAACATCACAATCAAAAAAAATCGACTCATCTTTTTACTCCAATTAATTAGGGGTTAGGGGAAAGGGTTAGTTTTTTTTAAATTCGGAATTCGGAATGGGAATTCGGAATTAGTTTTTTTGTAACCGTTCACGGAAATTTTTTTATTAAAGGGCGTTCTCTAAAAATTCATTTGTCCAGGTAGGCGGCGTTTCGCCCAGTGTTTAATTTTGGGCCGCAGTAGAGTTTACGACATCGATAAATTTTATTACTTCACAATGTCTATACTGCTCGTACTTGAAATTCAGCGATTGAAAAGCGTAAAAGCCTGCCGTCCGATAGCTAGGCAGGCGGCGGTAAACGCAAACTCAAGTGCGAACAGTTTAAAATACATCTATTTTACATGTTATGAATTATTAAAATTTAATAATTGTTTTACGCGTATTACGGCCTAAAAATAAACACAGCGGCGAAACGCCGCCTACCTTTTTTGCAAAAAAATGAATTTTTAGAGATACTCTAAATTACGTTTTGGTAATTTTTGAGGGACAAGTGAGAGATGAGGGACAAGTGAGACAATTTTTTTATAACAAAAAACTGTTATCTAGTTTTCTAAAAAACTACTCCCTATCCCCTACTCCCTAACATCTAAAATCTATCGCTGAAATTTCCGTGAACAGTTGCGTTTTTTAAATAATCTTTCTAATCTGTGGATTCATTATTTAATGATCCGCAGATTAGACAGATTATTTTAAATTTACAATCAAAATCATTTTTATTACAAATATTGTTCGGCGCCGGTTGTTGATTTTAGGTTGAATGCGGTATTATCGCTGTTGGGGTCGTCTTCGTAATCGGAGCGATTCAAGTCGGGCGATTCGTAATACATTATTTGTACGTAATTTTCGGCGGCGCTATCTGTTCCGAAACTAGCGACTTTTTCGGTTGCGCTTGTTTCAACAGTTCCAGATTTTTTTTCGTAGTTATCTGGAGTTCCGAAAGGACGCAACGAATAACTTGTTGATCCGTCTGCCCATTTAGTTACGAAAAGCGATTGATCGGTATCCGAATTTGACCAGTAGTAATATTCAGCGTCAAGCGGAAACAAAACTTCATCGGAAGTATCGGGATAAAAATCTGCGACTTGATCGCGCGTTATGCTTTCGTAAGAACCGTCAAAAACGCCGACGCCTTGATATGGCGTTTCGGTAATTGTGATTCCGGCGTCGCCGTTGTTACCCCAAAGAGTAATGTAACGTTGCGGCGTTTCTGCTACCGGCGGTTCCGGCGGATCAGGCGTTACCGGCGGCTCTGGCGGAACCGGCGGCTCAAAACTGTTTGAACCGCAACAGCCAACCGCTAATAACGCAAACAACGCCAAAACAACGGTAAATGAAAATATCTTTTTCATGCTTTAAGTTCTCCTTAAAAATTTCTTGTTACAAATTTTTCTTAACTGCCGAATACTTTGGTCAACAAAAAAAGAAAATTTTTTGCTTGAAAATTTACGCATTACAGTCGTCGATAGCAATTATGTGTTGCGATAATCCGGTTAAATTTTAGAACAATAAAATTTTTCTTTTTTTTACAATGACACTGTGGTCAAAAATTATTAAAGCCGCTTAATAATTTATTAAAGCCGCCGAAATAATTGATCAGTTATTTTTTTACTCTAAATGACAATAGTCAAACCTACGAGGTTTGATAATAAACTTTGCCTATTTTAACAATTTTAATAATCCCGTAAAATAACAAGATTAAATAGACTACATAATATTAGCAAATTTTTTCATATTTGACCAGTGTTTTGCTAAAAATTTTTTTATTTTTTCTACTAATTTTTTCTAATTGTATCGATTTTTCCTATTTTAACAATTATTCAAATTGTCTATTTATTCTATTTTTTCAAAAAAATTTTATCAATTTTCTATATTTTTCCAAAAATATTTAAAGTTCCCCTCTTGTAATATTTTTCAAAATTATTTATAATGCCGCTTATTAGTTATTTTTGTCAAAACAGTCATATTCGTAATATTGTGTATTTTACCTAATTTTTAACAAAATTGTCAGACGGAACGCAACCGTCTCGTTTGCAAGTCGCCAACGGCAAGCGGTAAAGCGGTTGAGATCAAAACTTCCATTATTAGCGGTTGAGTGCAGATGCATGCAGGCGAGACGCCTGCGTTCATTCAGACGATTTTTTGTTACAAAAATTATCCCGTGAATCTCCACTTGTCCATCATGTTCCACTTGTCCCTCAAAAGTCGCCAATACGCAATTTGCTAATAAATTTCCGTGATAGTTTAAAAACTTTTAACAAATTTTTTGGAGAATATTTAAGATGATTAAAAACATTATTAAACTTGTGCGTTCAATTTTAGGTTATGAATTGAGCGGTAATAAAAACTTTAGCAAGAAGAGAAAATTAGTTATTGAATCGTTAGAAACGCGCGAGTTATTGTCGGTGAGTGTTGCTGATTTTGATTTATTGCGTTCATGTTATTCGGACATAAATTTTGAGTCGAGTTTATCCCAATACAACGTTATAGAATTAACGGCGTCGCAACTTGACGAAACAAATCTCAAAAACGCAATCGCAACCGCCGGAACTACAACCCAAAACGATCTGATTGTTTTACGCGGAGGTAAAGAATCGATTATAGATTTAGGCAATAGTTATTTGAATATAAATATCGATTCTAATATTTACGGCAGCGTCGGCATTTTTTCTTTAGGCGAAGGTTTGTTACAAATTGAGAACAAAAATAATTCGCAGGTTATAAATATTGTCAACGGCGAAGTTCTAATTGGCGGAGTAGCTGTATGCGGTTATGAAACTGCAAACGCAACTTTATCGGCAACTAATTTAATTCAAACAAATACAAATGCAAATCTGATTACTGACAGTGTTATTAAGGCTGTTAAAAGCAACGGAAATGCGGGAAATTATTCCTTGTATGCGGCAGAAAATATTGAAACTACCGCAAGCGCCGATATAGGATCAAGAACAAGAATCAAAGCCGATATTCAACTAGCCGGAACTGAATATGCGTTTCTAGCGGGATTGTCGGAAACAGAGTACAACAGTTTTCTATCGGGTTCAAATGATTTGAATATCGTCAAGCCTTACGACGCAGAAAAATATATGACTAACATAGATTCTAATTTATGTTGGGCGGCTTCGGCGGCGAATATGTTAGCGTACACAAATTGGGGCGATGTTAACGGTTTCCAAAATGAAGACGATATTTTCGATTACTTTAGAGATAATTTCACAAATGAGGGTAGTAATCAATTTTTAGGGTTTGAGTGGTTTTTTACGGGAGAATATGGTACTGGATTTAATACTAATGTGCCAGATCTTGCTCAAGTTACTAATCCTAATTCCGGCGGTTTATATTTTGATGAAATTTCATGGCAAAATTACGCGTTACTTTCTAACGGACAAGTAATATCAGAGTATCCTGATGATTTTAAAGTGTCTGATATGCAAAATATAAAAAATAAATTTGATGAAAATTTTGCTATCGGTTTAGGCATTGCGCTACGTAACGGCGGAGGTGGTCATGCGATTACGATGTGGGGATTTGTTTATGATACGTCAAAAACAGGTAACGATTATTATGTATCTTTGTTAATAAGCGATTCTGACAACAATCCTGATCCAAATAATCCTTATGGCGCCCCTGATACGCTTGACAGATTAAATATACAATACAACGCAACACTTGATACATATCTAATTACGGGCGGTAGTGTTTATCCGTCTAATGATTATATCTTGACTTCTTATTATTTTCTTGATCAGAGATTAACGACTCCTGATACGGAGACGCCTTCTGCTCCGCAGAATTTAACGGTTACCGAAGAGACGATAAATTCGATTTCGCTTTCGTGGGATTCGCAGGAAGGTTTGACGGGTTATAAGTTGGAGTATAAGAAAACGGCTGATACGGATTGGGTAGTTTGGACTCCGGCGCCAGGCGCTACGGCGACTGCCGCAACTGTTACAGGTTTAGAAGCCGACACAAATTATGAATTTCGTTTAACCGCAATCAATAACAACGACGAATCAGAACCCGCGACAACAAACGGAAAAACTCTAGCCGTAGCAGACGACGACACTTATGAGGACAATGATTCGATTAGTATTGTTGACGGAGTGGCGTTGGATAGCGAGGCGGATCATACGTCGTTTTTAGGCGTTATTGAGACGGAGAAGACGATTAACGGGTTGAAATTGGTTGACGGCAATGATTTTTATAAATTTGAAATAACGCAAACAGGCACGGCGGAAAGTTATGTGCAGATCGCTTTTGAAAATTCACAAGGCGATATTGATCTACAACTCTATAATGCAAACGGAACGTCAATTCGTTTATCAACAACTACGGCAAACAGTGAAAAAATTAGTTTGAACGGATTAGCCGCAGGTATCTATTACGCGCAAGTTTATTCGTACAGAGGCTCGTCAAATTCAAATTACACATTGAAAATCGTACCGCCAAACACGGCACAAAACGCCAATACGCCAAATGCCCCAGAAGGTTTAACAGCAACGCAAACCGCAAACGGACAAGTTACAATAACATGGAATAACGCGCAAAACGAACAATCATATAATATCTACTTACAAAATAATTCTGTTTGGAATTTAATCGGCTCGACTACAAACAACTCATACGCCATCAACGAACTAACAGACGGAACTTATAACTTCGCCGTCGCCGCCGCAATAAATACAAACGAATCAAATAAAATCACAGTTAATGTAAACGTCGTAAATGAAACTATTATTACCGGACCCGCCGAAGATAACTACGAAAATAATAACACAATCGAAACAGCTTACAATCTCGGCGCTATCACACAACTAATAACAATCGAAAACCTAGCCCTACTAGACGAAGCAGATTTCTACAAAATAGAACTGACAACGAAGGGAGATAAGATCGGTTATGTTCGCATTGACTTTGATCATTCTCTTGGCGATCTTGAACTTCAGCTATTTAACTCATCCAAAAAGTCAGTTAAAAGCGTTGCAACTACAGGTAATGCCGAACAATTTAATCTTAACGGATTAGCCGCTGGTACGTATTATATTAAAGTTTATGGTTATAGGCAGTCAACGAATCCATCCTATTCATTAACAATAAATCCTCCGGCTGCGTCTGTTGTTACTCCTCAACCTCCCGCTGCACCTTCCGGTTTGACTGCAACTAAAAATGAAAATACTGTAACGCTAAATTGGAACGCCGTAACCGGCGCGACATCGTACAATGTTTATCGTCAAGACGGGCAAAATTGGTCGTTGATCGGTTCGGCAAACGGAACGTCGTATTCGGTTAGCGATTTAACTGACGGAACGTATAATTTTGCTGTTGCAGCCGTTTCAAATAACGGCGTATCCGAAAAAACGACAACTTCAATTACATTAGTTTCGCCGCCGTTGTCGCCTTCCGGTTTGACTGCAACTAAAAATGAAAATACTGTTACGCTAAATTGGAACGCCGCAACCGGCGCGACTTCGTACAATATTTATCGTCAAGACGGACAAAATTGGTCGTTGATCGGTTCGGCAAACGGAACGTCGTATTCGATTAGCGATTTAACTGACGGAACGTATAATTTTGCTGTTGCAGCCGTTTCAAATAACGGCGTATCCGAAAAAACGACAACTTCAATTACGCTAGTTTCGCCGCCCGCTACGCCGTCAAATTTATCGGCAAATCAAACCGCAAACGGACAAGTTACGATAACATGGAACGCCGTAAACGATGCGAATGCATACAACGTTTATCGTCAAGTAGGACAAAATTTGACGTTAGTCGGAACAGTTACTTCAACTTCGTGTACGTTCAATGACCTTGACGATGGTTTGCATAGTTTCGCAGTCTCCGCCGTATCAAATAACGGCGAATCCGGAAAAAATATTGTAACGATAAATGTCGTCAATGAAGTTATTATCATCGTACCAACTGAAGACGCTTACGAAAATAACAATACAATTGAAACCGCATATAATCTCGGCGCAATCACCGCATTGACAAAAATTGAGGGGCTTGCGCTTCTTGACGAAGCAGATTTTTATAAAATCGAATTGACAACAAAGGGAGATAAGATTGGTTATGTTCGTATTGATTTTGATCATTCTATTGGCGACCTTGAACTTCAATTATTTAATTCGTCAAAAAAATCCGTTAAAAGTGTTGCAACTACTGGTAACGCTGAACAATTTAATCTTAACGGATTAGCAGCCGGTACGTATTACATTAAAGTTTATGGCTATCGGCAAGCAACGAATCCGTCATACACGCTAACGATCAATCCTCCAGCGGCGTCAATTACATCGTCTCCTGTTACATTGTCGGCGGCGTCAACTTTGCAGACAGATTTAGTTCCGGCATTGACTGGCAATTATCAGATTTATTCTGGCGATTCGGCAATCGCTTTATCTACGCCGTCGCAACAAAATAATAATTTCGCTTACGCAGATTTGAGTAATCAATTTTTTGCAACGCCGCCTACAGAGTTTTTAGCAAACGCGCCGGTAATTGAAATAGTTGGTCACGAAGTCGGCGACGATGGAAAAATCAGTTTGCAATACACCGTTAAAAATAACAACAACGACGAATCAAACCCGCCGGTACAATCGTCGGAATTTATTACAGCAACCAATGAAGAATTTCAAATTAACGCAACTTTCAGTTATTTCAGTAACGGAAAAACAATGACCGGAGTAGTAAAGTCAAACGTCTATTCGTTATTAAATTTAAGTTTGTTGCAAAATTAAATACCCCTATAATCAATTTGTGTAACTGCTCATGTAAACTTACAAGAACAGTTTAAATTTTAATTTAACTTTAGGGTATCTCTAAAATTCGTTTAAGGTAGGCGGCGTTTCGCCGAAACGCCGCAATACGGTTAATATCGCCGATAAATTTTAATACTTTATAAGCTTTAATGTAAATACATTTTAAACGTTTTAAAATATTAAACTTTATTTGGTTTTTACGTAATTTGCGGGTATTCGGTTAATGCCCGTTTACCTGAACAAATGAATTTTGGAGAATGCTCTTTAACCTAAACAATTGTAAAATGAAAAAAAGATTTCAAAAAAACAGGACGCTTTTCGGTTTTACTTTAATCGAACTTTTAGTTGTAATTTCGATTATCGGTATGTTGGCGGGATTGCTTTTGCCGGCAATAAATTCAGCCCGCGAATCAGGACGCAGATCTGCTTGCGTCAGTAATCAAAAGCAAATCGCGCTACAACTAATCGCACAAGCAGACATTACCGGATTTCCAGAATTGGCTAAATGTATTGATAATCCTAAACCTTCAAACGTTGTTGAAAAAGATTGTTTTCAATCGTGGATTGTTACGATTCTTCCACTTCTTGAAGAACAAGACTTAGCAATGCATATTAGAGAAGGTAATTGGTCTATTGGCGATACTTACAAGATTCCGGTTCTACAATGTAAAAGCGCTAGAATAACAGATAACAAAATTAGTTATGTTGTAAATGGTGGAATTGCCTGTGATGCAATTACTTTTACTGGTTCTAATGTGACAGACTCTAATGATTATAATTTTAATGATAACATTGGAATAGACACAAGATATTCACTATTTTTAGTTGATAAAAATGGACAGAAAATAGAGGAATTAAAATCAACAAGTAAAACGCTTGTACTTTCTGAAAATTTAAATGCTGGAATTTGGGACGAAGGGCTTTTTGGCGGTTTGGGTACGGATTATGCCAATTGCATTGGTATTCTTGAGGCTAATTTTGCGTTCACGTATCCACTCGGTTCTAGTAACAATCCGCGAATTGTTGCTAATTGTGCATCATCATTTAGTGATGCAACAGTGAATTATATTAACGAAGGTGGAGGCAACGAACCTAAAAATTCAACAGCTCGTCCATCGTCTTATCATCCTGGCGTTGTGGTATCATCTTATGCCGATGGCGGCGTTCGACCTTTGAGTGAGACGATTGATCGGGAGATATTTATTAAACTTTGCCAACCTTGCGAGACTAATATTAACGCAGACGTTTTAGGCTGGTAGTTTTTTAGCTGTTCACACTTGAATTTGCATTTATCGCCGCCTGCCTATCGCTATCGGACGACAATAAACGTAAATTCAAGTGTAAACAGTTCAATTTATTTCAATTTATTCTCAAACTCCGCCAATGATTTACATTCTATCGCACAATCTAAAAGCGATTCTAACTTAACTAAATCATCACACGCCAATAAGTCTTGCGTTATTTTTTTCGGTACGCTCTTAAAACGCGAATTGAGAAATTTTAAAATACTAGACCGCTTACCCTCCGCCAAACCTTCCGCT
>JAISLW010000471.1 GCA_031277105.1 Planctomycetaceae bacterium
AATTATTAAAAAACACGTCAAGACATATTTTAAAGTAAGAGGAGTATATTTTAGGCATTATGAAATATTAACATTTAAACTATTCGTACTTGAGTTTGCGTTTACCTTCGCCTGCCTAGTTTTCGGACGGCAGGCTTTGACGCTTTTAAATCGCTGAATTTCAAGTACGAGCAGTATATTAGCGGCATAAACTCTACCGCGGCGTTTCGGCACGGTGTTTAATTTTTTTAGCCGCCTACCTGTACAAATGAATTTTTAGAGACGCCCATTAGTTTAGAACCATGAGCATGTGAATCCGCCATCTACATAAACAGCGGCGCCGGTCATGTAACTGCCGGCACGTTGCGAAAGTAATAATAACGCAGCGCCAACAAGCTCGTCCGGCGAACCATAACGTCGCATCGGCGTGCCATTCATAATATTTGCAATGCGTTCTTCACTCAAAATTTTACGGTTTTGCTCCGCTGGAAAAAAACCTGGACAAATCGCATTACAACGTATTTTTTTATCTGCGAACTCTTGCGCTATATTTTGCGTTAAATTTACAACTCCCGCCTTCGACGCCGCATAAGCAAACACGCGGGAAAGCGGTCTGTCTGAATTTACGCTGCCAATATTCAAGATAGAACCGCCGCTTTCGTTTTGCAACATCGATTCAATAAATACTTGACATGATTCCATCATGCCTTTGAGATTGACTGCGAAAATCTTGTCCCACATTGCGGGATCAACTTCAAGAAACGGCGTGCCTACGTTGATACCGGCGCAATTTATGAGCATATCAACCTTGCCCGTCTTCTTTTTTGATCCGGCTAGAAGCGATTTAATTGATTCCCGATTTGTAATATCGACAATCAAATATTCGGCGCTTACCCCAATATTAGCCAATTTCTCAACACGCGACTTGCACGCCGCCTCGCCCATATCGGCGACAACAATATGAGCGCCCGCTTGACCAATACCAGCCGCCAACGCGCCGCCCAACTCGCCGGCGCCGCCAATTATAACGGCAACCTCGCCTTGCAAACCAAAAAGTTTTTCCAAATACGTCGATGACGTTGACATAATTTTATTCTCCAAAAAATAATAAAAGGTTAATCTTTTTGTAACCGTTCACGGAATGTTAAACAACAATAAATTTTAGAGGATTGAGTGTAAAAGGCGTAACGGGACAAATATATTTTTGACGCTACTTTTTTTTTCTACCAACATCTTGTCCCTAACGGAACAGATAGGATAAATATTTATTGTAACAATAAATCTATCCCCTATTCACTATCCCCTAAAACTCTACACTTCTAAAATCTCGTGAACGGTTACGATTATTTAAATTGTTTAACATTACAAAAACGCGATATTTTACGGCGATAAACAAAAATAACAAGAGGGTTATTTTTGTTTATTTTATTTAAAAATAATCTTTTTAATCAGTGGAACGATTTTTTGGTTATCTCTAAAAATTCATTTGTAAGGTAGGCGGTCGTTTCGCCGCTGTGTTTATTTTTTGGGTCGCAATAGAGTTTATGCTACCAATAAATTGTAATAATTCATAAAGTCTAAAATATGTTTATTTTAGATGCGTGAAATATCAAAATTTATTGATGTCGTAAACCGTATATGCGGCCCAAAATTAAACGCAGTGGCGAAACGCCGCCTACCTGAACAAATGAATTTTTAGAGACGCCCAAATGTTTTTTATTGTTCGGCGTATTTTATTATTTCCCAGAGGAGGTTTGGGATACTTCTTGGGCGTTTTATTTCTAATTGTATTTTCATGCCTTCTCCGTTGCATGTGTAATTTGTGTTTGTTTCATTTTCAAATTGCAGGTAAAATTTTATTCCTATTTTTTCGAGTGAATTTTTATTGGGTTGCGGATCAATTTGCCATGTTATAAATTCGTGCCAGCCGGATATGGCGTCGCGGTTTTGATTTTGATTTTGGTTTTGGTTTTGAATTTGTTCTTGAATTTGTTCTTGATTATTTTGTTCAATTTTTTCGTTATTATTATTTTTGGTTTTGTTTATTTGTTCGAGCGAGATTTGTATATTTGAGTTAAGATTTAGGAGAACGGTAATACGGTCTTTAACCGGCAGAAATTGACAAACTTTATCGTTACGATAACCTGACGAGATAGTCAAGTCGATATAAACGGGATTGCTGTCAATGCCTGATATTTTCAAGCGTCGCATAAAATCGCGGTCTATCCCAACCTCCGACGAATACGAAACGTCCCTAAATCTAATCTCTACCGGATAACTCACAAGAAAATTTTCGCATGATTTAAAAGTTTTGCGTATATCTTGTTTTAGTAGTTCTTTTGGGTTTGATTCTTTTAATTTGTTTGCGGTGTTATTTGATTTGAGCGTGAAACTATCTCCGCGAACATTTGAGTTATTTATTTCTCTAAAAAAGCGTTCCAGTCGCGAACACAACATTTCAATTTGCTGTTTACTCGTCAAACCTGCGTCGCGATTAACTTGCAACTCTTCGGCAAGTTCGCTCGTCAACATTTCACGATATAAATTCCAATATTTTTTCAACACGCCGTCAAGTTGCGGAGTAACACGCATCGGCGAATCCGTCAACTTACCCAAAAGAACGCCGAACAAATCTAACTTGACGCGATTATTTTCAAAATTACCCGTATCGAATAAACGTTCTATTTTTTGCAACGCCGTCGTCCATTGGGCAAATTGTTTTTTGTAATCGTCCGTATTATTTTTTTTATCATCTTCAAGTTTATTTAACCGCCGCATCAAAATATTAAGCGATTCATTTACAACTGCGGCGTTTTTGCCGTCGAGTTCGGCGGGATTTTCTAGCGCTTGCAAGTTCAATTTCATATCGGGAACAGATGAATTTGCGGCGTTAAATATCGATTTCAATTGCGGCGCACGGTCAAAAAGCGACGGCAAGTTTTTTTGTAAATCGCCGATAAAAGATTGCGTTTGCGGCATGTTGATAATTAGCGGCGTCAAAAATACAACGCACAAACAAAACGCAAATAAAATTAGAACCGACCGATAACTCTTCCGGTCGTCGCGGTAAAATGCCGCAATCAGATTAACGTGTTTTTGAACGTTACGCAAAATATTCGCCAAGTCAACGGCAAACGGAAACGTCTCGACCCAATTCATCGCATCTACTTTTGCGGGGGGGATTGCGCCGGTTTGCGGAACGATTGTTTTACGCGGCTGTTTGGATTCATGAATTGTTGTAACGTAAAAGAATAATTGCTCGCGGCAAGTCAGCGATTTAGGATAATAACCGCAAAAAAATTCATCGTAAGATTCCGTCAAATAACGATTGACCGTATCAACCCACTTCTCCGTCAACGCCGAAAGTTGCGGAATAACATCAAGCAAATCGCAATGAGTCAAAATAAACAATACCGGCGTAAATCTGTTTTGACGAGCGCGCAACACAAAATCTATTAACTGCTTCGCTCGAAGCAACTCGTCGCAATGATGTTTCTGAATTTGATCAAGTGAACGAATAGAACCGGCTGTACTTTGCGCAGATGGATCAAAGAAAAATAAAATCGCATTGCACGCAACAATCTGATTTGCAATCAAATTTCTGCTCCGGTTAAACCATTGTAAATTTGTCGATGCAAGTTCGTTTATTGAAGCCGAAAGAATTTCGCCTTTCCAATCAGAAATTATGTAAGCGTTGCGATCAAGTTTTATTTCAAGCCCGTCGACGCCGGTCGTAGTCGGAATAACTTGACCGGACGGAGAAATTGAACTAGACATAAATTTCGCCAACTTGGAATTAGACGCAATTTGTAATCCGTTACCTTGAATCAATTGACGAAAAAAACTCGTCTTACCGGCGCCGCACGAACCGTAAATAAATAAACGTAATCTCATCTTTGTAAACTGTTCGCACTTGAGTTTTCGTTTACCTTCGCCTACCTAGATTTCGGACGGCAGGTTTTAACGCTTTTAATCGCTATAATTCAAGTACGATCTGTATATTGCATAAAATAAAATTCTAATTTCCCGCCGCACAACAGCAATCAATATTTTTTAAATGAATTTTTAAAGATACCCTTAAAATTACCAAAGATTCACATGAAGCAAGCGCCGCAAAAAAATTTTTGCGTAAGGTTACGAAAAAAAACGGACAGAAGGAAGGAAGACCCAAGCACATGAAAGTTACTATTTATGGCTGCTTGGTTTCCCACCTGACCAGATTCACAGTCTCTCATTGCCGGATCTTCCCTTCTATCTGTCCGTATTGATTATCCGTATTTATTATATTGATTATGAAGTCGCAATTATAATGTTCGTACTTGAAAATTCACTTGTTGTAAAAACTCTGATGTAAAAGTCTGTCGTCCAAATCTAGCAGTCAACGATAAACGCAAATTAAAGTGCGAACAGTTTAAAATAAAGTTCAAAAGTTTTTGAATTGTAGCCAAACAATATTTTTTGTCAAAGGGGGGGAGAATGGAAAAAAAGATCGCGGGCGCTAAAGGATCGCACACGCCGCAGGATCGCAGGCGTCTCGCCTGCATTTCAGGATCGCGGGCGTCTCGCCTGCATGCGGTTGTACTCAACCGCTAATGAGCGAGGTTTAATATCTCAACAGCCTTTTTGTTTGCCTTGCGGCAAAGTGCAGGCGGGACGCCCGCGATCCGTTGGTCTCACCTGCATTTTGGGATCGCGGATGTCTCGCCTGCATGCGGTTGTACTCAACCGCTAATGAGCGAGGTTTAATATCTCAACAGCCTTTTTGTTTGTCTTGCGGCAAAGTGCAGGCGGGACGCCCGCGATCCGTTGGTCTGTGAATCGCTTTAAAAACAATCACAGATTACACAGATTAGAAAGATTATTTTAGGAACAAGTGTGACAATGTTGTCTGAACTTTGATTTTTATGATTTGCGTGATTTTTATACTAATCACATAAAGCACAATAATCACACAAATCATAGTTCAGACAAATTGCAGGCGAGACGACTGTGTTGCTCAATACAAAAAAACAAAATTTCAGTTTTGAATCGTTTCGGTATTTTTTTCTGTTTTTAATTTATTTTTTTTAATTTTGTATTTTTGTATTTTTGCGTTTGTTGTTGCGATGGCGTTTTTATTTTTTAGCGCTTTTTCTACCAATTGGACAAATCTATCAACAACTTCCGGCGGCAACGCATGTTCCAATTCACACGCTAACTTCGACGCTTCATCTTTCTCAATCTCTAACAAATTGTGCAACAGACGAAAAAATATATCGTGCCGGCGAACAATACCCTTCGCCTCAAGTTCGCCTTTGGGCGTTATACGCACTTCTTGATACGGTTCATACTCGATATAACCTTGAACTTGCAGATGATGCAATGCTGTTGTTACGGTTGATTTATGTACGCCGAGCCGTTTTGAAATTTGACCCGACCGCGCATAACCATAACGTTGAACGATATGATAAATCGCTTCAAGATAATCTTCCATCGCCGCCGTCAACGGATTACCATGACGAATATTTTTTGGCATAATATGATCCCCTTTCAACTGTTCTAACTTTAACTTGCGATTTATATTCGCCTGCCTAGTTTGCAGGCGACAGGCTTTTACGCTTTTAAATCGCTAAAATTCAAGTACGAACAGCATCTAATTCTAAACAATAACATTAAACGCTAAAGTTCCAATCGCCTCATCGCAAAATTAAAAATGAAAACAATAAAAACTAAAGCAAAACAAATAGTCCCTAAAATTCATTTTAAGACAGATCAAACATTAGACAAATGCCCGACAATACCTGACCAAATAAATTTTTTAGACACACACAATCACGATCCTCCTTACATAATCCAATTTTTTAAGTATATTGTTCGGACTGAAAATTCATTTGATGTAAAAGCGTCAAAACAAAACCTGTCGTCCAATAACTCGACAAACGACAGTAAACGCAAATTAAAATACGAACAAGTTAAAATCTTAAACTTAAAAAATTCAACTAATCAAAAAAGTCCGAACATTGTACAAATTAAAAAAAAGTTTTCAACAACAGACAAAATTAGTTTTTTGATTTTAAACTGTTCACGAAAAATTTGCTTTTAAATTGCGTTTTAGTAATTTTTGAAGGACAGAAGGGACAATTTTTTTATAACAAAAAATTTTTATCTAGTTTTCTAAAAAGCTACTCCCTATCCCTTAAAACTTGCGCTTAAAAATTTCGTGAATGTTTACTTAAATTTTCGAGTTATTTAAACTATTCGTACTTGAGTTTGCGTTTACCTTCGCCTGCCTAGATTTCGGACGGCAGGCTTTGACGCTTTAAAATCGCTGAATTTCAAGTACGAGCAGAATAATTAGGAGTGATTATGAAAATTATACCTACAGACAATGTTGCTATATCGAAATTGGTTTCTGATTCTGTACCTCCGATTACGGTGATTGGGACGGAATCAATTCGTTCAACATTTGACGAGAAGTCATTGCAACAGGCGATAAACGCGCGTGGCGCTTGCGGCGTAACGGATGTGATTTTGAATCCGGATGCTCATTGTGGTTATGGCGCTCCGATTGGATGTGTGATGGTGTCGCCGTCTCATGTTTTTCCGGGGCCGGTTGGGGTTGATATTAAGTGTTCGATGTCGTTGTTGCAATTTGATCTTCCTGCGGAGGAGATTCAATCTCCTGTTATTCGTCGCAAGTTGATTGATGCGATTTGTGATCGTATTCCGACGGGCGCCGGCGCGGGTCAAAAAAGTATCCGCAAAGGTCGCCGGTTTAACCCCGCAACTTTGCAACAAACCGTAATTGAAGGCGCTACGGAATCCGTATGCGGGCAATTAGGTATTCCGTTTGATTGGACGCAACGTTGCGAGGATGCGTTTCATTTCGGGCATGACGGTACGGCGGAAGCGTTAGAGTTTCGTTTGGACAAAATATTGAGTGAAAAATACATGGTTAATTTTGACGACAAAATGACGCAATTAGGTTCTTACGGCGGAGGCAATCATTTTGGCGAATGTGAAATTGTCAAAATTAATCAAGACGACGAATCGAAACGTATCGCTGATATTTTTGGTCTTAAACATGATCACGTCGCGTTTTTATCGCATTGCGGTTCGCGAGGTTTTGGCAATATTTTGGCGACGGAGCAATTCAAAATTTTACAGAGGAAGTTTAAGGAATGGGGGATTCCGTATCCGGGCGGAGATCGCGAGTTGGTTTATGCGCCGGAGGGTTCGGCGGAGGCGAATGATTATCTTGACGATATGGCGATGGGGGCGAATTTTGCGACGGTGAATCATTTGTTGATTAACGTGTTAATTTTGGAATCGTTTCGCGAAACGTTTCCGCAAGTTAATGCTAATTTCGTATATTTCATTAGTCATAATATTGTCAGGCGTGAAATTTGGCAGAATCAGCCTGCATACGTTCATCGCAAGGGAGCGACGCGGGCGTTTCCGGCGGGGCATCATGAATTACGCGGAACGTTGTTTGAAACGACGGGGCATCCGATACTTTTGCCAGGCGATCCGAAAAGCGGATCGGCGGTAATGGTTGGTTTAGACGGCGCTGAAGTCAGCGCTTACAGTATAAATCACGGCGCCGGACGCATAATGGGACGGCGGCGGGCAATTGATATTTTGAATCAAAAAATCGTTGATGATGAAATGCGGGCGGCGGATATTTTGACTAATTGCAGACGTTATCCGTTGGACGAAGCGCCGGCGGCGTATAAAAATTTCAACGACGTTTTGCAAAGCGTAAAATTATCAGGACTGGCTAAAGAAGTCGCAAGATTAAACGCAACTTTCGTAGTTAAAGATAACAATAAAGCAGACGACTAATTTTATTAAATGCGGAATGCGGAATTAAAGATTTAATTTCAAAATCGTAAAATTAAATTTGTCCCACTTGTCCCTCATGTCCCACTTGTCACTTAAAAAAAATCCTTTTAATCTGCGTAATCTGTGGATCGTTTTTTTGTCCGCAGATTACGTAGATTAGAAAGATTTTTTTAGGAACAAGTGAAACAGATTGAAGGATCGCGGGCGTCTCGCCTGCAAGCGGTTGTACTCAACCGCCGATGAGCGAGGTTACATCTCAACAGATTTTTTTGTTTGCCTTGCGGCAAAGTGCAGGCGAGACGCCCGCGATCCGTTGGTCTGTGAATCGCTTTAAAAACGATCCACAGACCAACGGATTAGAAGGATTATTGAAAATTGATTTTGGTTGTGAAATTAGTATTATTTTGCAATGCGTTTTTTGAATTGTGTTTTATTTTGATGTAGGTTATTTTATCCGTTTAAGATGAAATTAAAAATATTGCCGAATATAAATTTTTTATAAAATTATTTATTTTTATTTTAATAATATGATAGTAACAAATAATATAAATATTGTATATTACGTTATTTTAAGATGTTATCAATTATAGATTATTGCGTAAATTTGAATGCGTTTTGAACTTTTTACAAAGAGTTATAAAAATAATTGGAAAAATTTTTGTTAAAAAACAGTTTTCCGGTATAAAAATTGCTTCAATGTTTAAAATGATTTTTTGGCAAGCGTTGCGGTTTATTCGGAATGTTTGGTTTCGTTTTTATTTTCCGGTTATTACTTACCAACCAGAAAAGACAAATAACAAACATTAGAAAATAACGAAATAGACAATTGCAATTTTTGTCAAATGTAGTTATATTTAACCGATTGCAAAATAAATTTATCAATATAAAGAAAAAATACATTTAACAAAAACAAAATTTCATAACAAACCAAAGAAAAAAAAGATTCAATAAAATTAAACGTTTAACTTTTTTTGAATCATTTTTTTCTGTAACAATTATTACGGAGGTAAAAAAATGAAAAACAAATTTGAATTAACAATTTTTTTGGCAGTTGTGTTGACTTATATGTCCGGCGTTGTATTGGCTGACATATCGTCTGGCGGCGCCGACTCGTCGGCGCTAGGCGACTACGCAAGCGAATATCGCGTCGACGCCGATCAACCCGAAAATACAAACAATTGCACAATGAATAGCATGGAAGGCGCAAAAGTGCCAGATTCATTGCTCGAAGACCCAAATGATATGAGCATATTGGCGCCGGAACCATTCGTCGATGATGTTTGGGACGCATCAAATCCCGTCGCAAACGACGATCCAAATATACCTTCGCCAGGTCAGTATCCGGGCGGTTACAACAACGCTCAAACAACAGAATCATCACAACCCAATACGCCAGAACCCGCAACATTATTACTAGTCGCCGCCGGAATGTGCGGACTATTACCATTCGCAAAACGTAAACGACAAAAATAAAAAAATAAATCACAATAGAAAATTTCTAAAAATTCATTTGATCAGATAGGCGACGTTTCAGTGAAACGCCGCCTATTTTTTTAAATCGCTCACACTTCAATTTACAGTAATAGTTCACGGAAATTTTGTTTATTTGACAATTTTAAACTATTCGTACTTGAGTTTGCGTTTACCTTCGCCTGCCTAGCTTTCGGACGGCAGGCTTTGACGCTTTTAAATCGCTGAATTTCAAGTACGAGCAGTATATAGGGACAAGTAGGACAGGAGGGACAAGCAGGACAATTTTTTTATAACAAAAAATCGTCAGACGGATCGCAGACGTCTCAGTTACATCGTCAATGACAACCGATAACAATGATTGAGATCAAAACCTCTATCACTAGCGGTTGAATACAACCGCTTGCAGGCGAGACGCCGCCTATCTGGACAAATGAATTTTAATTACGATACGCATAACATATAAATGCCGTATAATTCCCCTCTGTTTTTTTATTTCACATTTTGTTATAATTTGCGTCAAATGCATGTTGGATATTATGACGATATACAAATTGTGCATATATTTTTGAACAAGCGCTTGATTGACGAACTTGTTCAAAATAGAAATCTCTAAAAAATTTATTTCAATATAAACCGGCATTTCGTTAAAACGCCGCTTATCTACACAAATGAATTTTTAGAGATAACCAAGTTTATACAGATCGTACTTGAATTTCAGCGATTTTAAAGCGTCAAAGCCTGCCGTCCGAAAGCTAGGCAGGCGAAGATAAACGAAAACTCAAGTGCGAACAGTTTAAAACCCTATAAACATAAACTCTAACAATAAAGGAAAATTAAAATGAAAATTACTTTACTCAAACCAACGTTTGTTTGCGTATCGTTATTTATTGCGGCTTTTTTGGCTGTAAACGGTACGAACAGATTGATTGCCGACGACGGTCTTGTCGGGCAATGGAAAATCGAACAGAACAAAGACGGTAAAGAACCCGACGGTAAATTAACCGTTTCTCCCGAAATTTTGCCCGAAAATATGACGGCAATCACAATCACGGCTTGGATAGAAGCCAAAGACGTCAACGGTTGCCAATATATTTTACGCAAAGAAGACGGCAACTTCCGATTTTTGCTCGGCTTTCAATCGCCTTACGGCGTGCCGAACATAAGGAAAAATTGGACTCGGTTTCTCACGCTCGGCGTCCGCAGCGGCAACTATTACTACGAATGCGATTCAATTATAAACCCCAAAGAATTTCTTGACGGCAAGAAACATTTTGTCGCCGGTACTTTTGACGGTAAATGGTTGAGAGTTTATCTTGACGGTCGCGAAATCGGCGCATATCACAAAGAAGGCGCTTTCGGATGCGTCCCCAAAAAAGGCGGCGCTATTCACATCGGAAATTACGGATGGGAACATTTTAACGGCAAAATAAACGAATGTTCTATTTACTCAAAAGCGCTGACCGCCGAACAGATCAAAAAATTATGCGACGGTAAAATCGCCGTAAATTCAGAAGCAATAAACGCCGCAAAACAAATTTACCAAAAAGGTAAAGATATGCAGGAAACACTGTTCAATTTTATCGGCAAAGGTAAACAAAACGAAGACGTGATTGTTGAATTACACCGAATGCTACAAAACGACTTCCCCGAAGAGACTTGCAACTTCATTTTGTCAAATCAAGAAAGCCCTTTTGATCACGCTATCACTTCTCGCGAAGAGTTAATTGATCGTATCAAAATTATCGAAAATCGCGTTTTTGAATACGTTCCATTGACCCAGATGCAATGGGACGCTCTCTCAAAAGACGAAGCCGAAAAATGGAAAAAAGTCGTCGCCGAAAAGGAAAAATTGGCAAACGATTATGCAACGCTATCTAACAAGGAATTGTATGATCTCTTGATCGAAATGCAAGGAAAAATTCAAGAACGACCGCGACAACACGAAGCCGTCGCAACATACAAAACGCCAAAAACACCCGAAACGAAAGACCGCACCGAAGATGAGTCGCGTAAAATAATCGAAAATGATTGGATGTTCCAATGCGGCGGAAAACCAACGATAACGCTGGCGCTAGACGAAATCGGTTATGCCCGTAAATTAGCCGCACGCATCGATAATCAAGGGTTCAAAGATGAGTTGAAAGAACTCGCAAAATTAGAAGAGCAAGCAAAAAATTTCAAATCCGACAACAACGAAAAAATAAAAGAACTCTATTTTGCCGTCAGAACAATTAAACGAAATATAATGTTCAAAAATCCCGCTATCAACTTCGACACTATTATATACAACGATGGACCATATCCCGAAGGAAGCGAATCTCACCACGAAACAAGACACTTGCTCGGATACCAAGCCGTTCCGGGCGGCAGACTTATTGTCCAAAAAGGATTGAACCCCGCCGGAAAAATGCGACAACTCTTGCCCAAAGAACCGTTGCACGGAACATTTTGGCGACCCGACGTTTCATTTGACGGCAAAAGAGTTCTCGTCAGTTTCAAACCGCACAACGAAAAAACATTTCACATCTACGAAATCAACGCCGACGGCTCCGGCTTGAGGCAATTGACCGGCGGCATGTTTGACGATCTCGATCCGATTTATTTGCCGGACGGAAAAAATATCATGTTTACAACTACGCGCGGTTATTTGTATGTTCGTTGTATGCCGCCGACAAATGCGCCGGTTCTAGCGCGAATGCCGCTTGATACCAAACCCGGCGATAAAAACCTTTACATCGTTTCACGAAACGGCGAACCTGAATACACGCCGTCCCTAATGGCAGACGGACGCGTGATTTATACGCGTTGGGAATATACAGATAAACCGCTCTGGCGCTGTCAATCGCTGTGGACAATGAATCAAGACGGAACGCTCGTACAAGTTTTTTGGGGCAATCAATCGGTGTGGCCGGATTTATTGAAAGATGCACGTCAAATTCCAGGCAGCAGGCGAGTAATGTTTACGGGCAGCGCTCATCACGAATGGTTTGCAGGAAGTATTGGGATAATTGATCCGGCGAAAGGATTGAATTTTCCCGATGGATTGACAAAAGTTACGCAAGAAGTCGGCTGGCCAGAAAGCGGCAACGGTCCTGTTGATCCCAAAGAAACTAGCGATTATCACCGGAGCAATTACGGCGCTTATTATTCGCCTTATCCGTTGAGTGAGACGGATTTTCTTGTTTCGGCTAATCGTCATGGTAAATTTGTGCTTTTGTTGATGGACGTGAACGGCAACCGTGAAATTATCAACGAAGGCGCTTATAACATCTGGGACGCTCAACCGTTGTGTGCGCGTTCAATGCCGCCGGTACAAACTGACCGCGTAAATTGGCCAACATGGGAAACGCGAAACGAACCCGCAACAGGCGTTTTATACAGCAACAACGTTTACGAAAATGCGCCGCAAGAGTTGAAGGACAAGGCGAAATTTTTGCGAATCTGGTCGATTGAGCATAAGACTTATACGTATTGGTACAAACGACCTTATATTAGTACGGGACCGGTTGTTTCGGCGGTGCAAAGCGAAGGCATAAAGAAAATTATCGGCACGGTTCCGATTGAGGAAGACGGTTCGGTAAGTTTTAGCGCTCCGTCTGGAATAGCGTTACATTTTCAATTATTGGACGAAAATCATCGTGCTTTGCAGACGATGAAAAGTTTCACGGGAGTTATGCCTGGCGAGGCGCGAGGTTGTCTTGGTTGTCATGAATCGCATAACAGATCGGTAGTTCAAGGCGGAGCGGGCAAGGCGGTAAAACGACAACCGTCAAAAATTACGCCGGTTGCGTGGAATGATATTACGGTTGGATATGAGCGTTATGTGCAAAAAACGCTTGATAAACATTGTGGAAGCTGTCATCAAGATCAGGGCAACAAGGCGTATCAAAAATTTAATATGACTTTGCGTCCAGGTCCGCATGGATTTAAAGAGCCGTATTGGACGTTGCTAGGCGCTCCGACGTGGGGCAACGCTTATCATGGTAACCAAAATGCGGACAACGGGTTCGGATGGGCTGATACGATACTTGTTGAAGGTTATCATGGAACGGATCCGGCGGCTTATGCAACGTATCCGCCAATGAAAAAATTATCGTACAAGAGTCGTTTGATTAACAGGATGGCAAGTGGCGAACATCACGGCGTAAAAGTTACGGGCGAGGATTTATTGCGTGTGATTTTGTGGGTTGACGCGATGGGACCGTATATTGGCGAAGAAGAGTTGCGTAAAATTGACGACCCAATATTTCAGGGCGTCGATTGGATTTCGCAACGTCCCCGTATAAAAACAGCGCCAATTGTGCAACGACCAGGACCGTTTGATCCATTTTTCACTGACAAAGATCCAGCATACCAATGCCCATCGCCAGAACTGTTCAACGCCCTACCGTATGGCGTAAAACGATAATGCAAATTTCTAAAAACCATTACTTTATTTAATTGCGAGACACAGATTTCACAGAGAATAATTTTAAAAAATAATTAAAATCAAAAAGTCAATTATAATATTAAATAACTTTTGATTCCAATTAAAAATTTTCTCTGTGTTTTCTGTGTTCTTTTTGGGTATCTCTAAAAATTCATTTTTTTGCAAAAAGGTAGGCGGTGTTTCGCCGCTGCGTTTATTTTTTGGGCCGCAATGGAGTTTATGCTACCAATAAATTTTAATAATTCATAAAGCCTACAATATGTTTATTTTAGACGTGCGGATATTAAAATTTATTGATAACGTAAACCGTAATGCGGCATTTCGC
>JAISLW010000472.1 GCA_031277105.1 Planctomycetaceae bacterium
CTCGCTCATCAACGGTTGAGTACAACCGCATGCAGGCATGTCGCCTGCGATCCTGAAATGCAGGCGAGACCACCGGATCGCGGGCGTCTCGCCTGCACTTTGCCGAAAGGCAAACAAAATGCGCTTGAGATCAAAAACATGCTCATTAGCGGTTGAGTACAACCGCCTGCAGGCGGGACGCCCGCGATCCTGCGGCGAGTGCGATCCTTTAGCGCCTGCATTCCGTTTTTTGCAGGCATGTTGCCTGCGATTCTGAATTGCAGGCGAGACCAACGGATCGCGGGCGTCTCGCCTGCACTTTGCCGATAGGCAAACAAAAAGGCGCTTGAGATCAAAACCTCGCTCATCAGCGGTTGAGTACAACCGCATATAGTCGAGACGCCCGCGATTCGGCATTTTTTGTAACAATAAATATTTGTCCTAAATGTCCCGTTAGGGACAACATGTTGGTAGAAAAAAATGATACAAATTTTTAGCGTCCCGTTAAGGACGCAATAGAGGTTAAGGTTGTATTGACATGTTGTCCCTAACGGGACAAATATATTTTTGACCTTGCTTTTCTACCAACATATTGTCCCTAACGGGACAGAAATGAATTTTTAGAGACGCCCAGATGTTAAATCTCGCTCATTGGCGGTTGAGTACAACCGCTTGCAGGCGGGACGCCCGCGATCCGGCGGCGAGTGCGATCCTTTAGCGCCTGCATTCCGTTTTTTGCAGGTGAGACGCCTGCGATCCTGGAATACAGGCGTCCCGTCTGCGATCCTTCTGACGATTTTTTATAATAAAAAAACTGTTCTCAAAATTTCTAAAAACTATTTTCTACACTCTACATCTTACACTCTAAAATCTAGCGTTAAAATTTTCTGTTAGCGGTTATATTTTATTTTTGTGGTTCTAATGTGTAGAGTATATAATTTATTGTTATTTGTAAAGCGGAATTTGCGGAGAGTGAGCGGCATGTTGCAAATTTTGACGATTCAAGCGGGCATATTACATCCATCGGCGACAAAATAATCGACCAATAATTATTGTTTCCAATTCGCACTCCGTACAATTCAGGTTTTTCGTTACGAAAATTGATTATAGTTTGTCGATTTGGGGCGTGTTCTTTTTGGCTTATTTCTACATTTTTTATATTGAAACCTCCTAGTTTGTCAGATAATAAAACGTCGTCTTGCGGGATAATTTGAATTTGACAATCCGGCAAAATTTTTCCCGCTTCCTCAATAAACGCATCCGTGAACGTTTTCGACGAGCATACTGAATTTACAAAAAGAAATCCGCCGTGTTCCAAATAACGTCTCAACATTTCTCTTTGTTTTTGCGTTAAAGTAAACGCCTTGCGACCTGACATAAACAAAACCGGATACCCGAACATCTCCGAATCAAAACCGACTAAATCGACCCCGTCCACAACCCGCATTCCTAAATTTGACTTAATCCATTTGAGCAAATTTGACAACGCCCTCGACGCTGAATTTACTTCGCCTTGCAATAATACGCCAAGAAAAATGCCGCCGCGCCGTATCGCAAAATCATTTTTTTCTCCGTCCGGCGTTGATGTATTATTTGTTTCGTCTCTATATTGTCGTTCCGTATCGATTGCATACGACAAAATATTCCAACCAATATTAAGTCCGTTTTCAATACGGCGTTTTACCAACGGCGAATATAAATCATTGCGTCCATCGACGCGCGAAATTTCCCAAAGACAAGATAACGACGGTTGATTTTTTGTCGCCGGAATAAAAAATACGTTTGTTCTGCACGCCGTTGTTATGCCTTTAATCGGACGGCGTTGATCCGGTTCAATCAATACTTCCATCGACCACGCCGGATGATCCGAATCCAATAAACCAACTTCATAACCGGAATCGCCAAAAACTAAATTCATTAAATCAAAAAACTCAACCTCAAAAATATTATCGTCGCCCAACGACTCCGCAACAATAAAACCTCCGCGACTAATATAATCGCGCAACTTAATCGCAACGCTTTTTTTCTCAACGTCATTCCAATTAGACATTAGCCTTTTGCCGGAAAAATAAATAACCGGCGTCCGAATCAATTCGTCGACATTCGCAGTCAATAAATCAACTTGCCGCCAACCAAGCGGAAAATTCCAACGCCCGCCGACAAATCTCAACAAATGATCAATATCATACGGATGCTGATTCCAATCGGCGTCGTTCAAATTGCATACTTTTGAAACCGCAATCTGACGCCGCCCCTTTGCAAGAAAACTAACCGCGCATGAAGTTTGTAAAATCGTTTCGCCGGAAGAATCTATCCAGTGATCGGTTTGATTTTCGCGAAGTTGCCGCAAAAGCGATAGCGTGCCTTCGCGATACCAATCGCATTGACCTATTTCGGATCGTCCTAGAAATCGACCTACATTTTCGGCTGCAAATAAATTATAGTGAACCCATCGTATTTCGTTATTTTGGCGATTATTTGAATTTTGGGGTTTTGGCAAAATTCCGTTTATTTGAACTTGCTGTGAAATTTGCGGACTGTCAAGCGACGCTAACGCCGATGTAATTCGTTCTGAAATATTGTGCGGATCAAATTGACCGCATTGAATATGATTGCCGGTAACGCGAAACTTGCCGGAATCGTGAAAACTAGTCGAAAGAATCAACGATATTATTCCGGCGTTAGTCGTACAAGAATAAGCGTTGCCGCTGCCGCGTGAAAGCGGGCGATAACCCCACGAACCGTCCGTATTTTGAGTACGTTCCCAAAACTGACGTATTTTATCCCACACGGCTCGGGGAATTGTTACGCCAATTTGCTCCGCCTCATAAAACGCAAGACAAACATAATACGTCTCAAATGTACTGTAATGACCGGAGCTATATTGCCATCCGCCGGCGCCGGCGGAGTCGTCGTTGACTTGGCGTTTGATAAGCCATTGGATATTGTTTTTGATTGCGGGCAAATCGGACGACTCGCCAAAACGGATCAAGGCTATAGTTTGAACGGCAACAGGATAAACGTCGAAAATATTCTCGCCTGCGCGATAACTACGCAAAACGCCAACGCCGCGCAAAAGCGAATCGTCGTCGCGTAAAACGCCCGCGTCAATAAATGCCAAAACGCACATTGCTGTTGCGCCAAGCGTATGACCGGAAATTTCGTATTGCCATTGACCGTTGGGAGCCTGTTTATTTTTGAGATATGTAATGCCGTTATTGATTGCGAGTTTTATCTGAACGGAATCTATTCGCTCGACGCCAAACGACGTTAAACCAAAAAATATAAAAAACAAAAAAATTAAAAAATATAGTAAACGCATCATACGAAACAAAAAAATAGTAACCGTTCACGGAAATTTAAGCGCTAGATTTTAGAGGTTAGGATGTAGGGGTTAGGGTAGGGTGTTAAAAATTGATCAAAATATTTTGATCAAAATATTTTTTTCACTAATTGTAATGTTTATTGTTATACCGTATTTATAATATTGATTTTATAAGAGATCAATGTACAAAATGATGTAAAAAATGCAACTATTGGGTTGAATTTTTACTTTGGAGTTATTTTTTGCAACATCATTTTAACCTAATTTTTCTTTACAAAACCATTCACTCAAAAAAACTCAGTAGAAAATGAATCAACCACTCCACAACCTCATTACCTCATTAAAAAATTAGGTAATGAGGTTTGGTTATAAAATTCATTTGTACAGGTAGGCGGCTAAAAAAATCAAACACCGTGCCGAAACGCTGCGGTAGAGTTTATGCCGCTAATATACTGCTCGTACTTGAAATTCAGCGATTTCAAAGCGTCAAAGCCTGCCGTCCGAAAGCTAGGCAGGCGAAGGTAAACGCAAACTCAAGTACGAATAGTTTAAATGTTAATATTTCATAATGCCTAAAATATACTCCTCTTACTTTAAAATATGTCTTGACGTGTTTTTTAATAATT
>JAISLW010000003.1 GCA_031277105.1 Planctomycetaceae bacterium
AAGAGACTATAAATTCAAGTGAATTTCTAAATATATTTTATTCTTCTCAATTTTAATTTTCTTATTGCAAACAACAAAAACGCAAGTCGGTTTTTTCTTTGGCATACGGTTTGCAAACAAGTATTATTCACGCAATTTAACCGTTATATTTGCTGGTTAATGAAATTTTACGACCGAGCGAATATTTGTAGATTGTAGGTTAAATTTTTGTTGCGTTTAGATGTAGTTTATTGTGTTGTATTTTTTTAACGGATGGAAAAAAATTACAACAGAACAATTTTTGTTACAAAAAATCGTCAGAAGGATCGCAGGCGTCCCGCCTGCATCACCGGATCGCGGGCGTCTCGCCTGCACGCGGTTGTACTCAACCGCTAACGAGCGAGTTTAGATTAGGTTAGTTTTTCAGTAACTTGCCTTCGCCGCCGGATCGCGGGCGTCCCGCCTGGCATGCGGTTGTACTCAACCGCTAACGAGCGAGGGTTAGATCGCAACCGCCTTTTTGTTTGCCTTGCGGCATAGTGCAGGCGAGACACCCGCGATCCGACGGTCTCGCCTGAATTTCAGGATCGCAGGCGTCCTGCATGCGGTTGGACTCAACCGCCAAAGATGGGTTTTTTTACTTCAACAGTTGTATTCCTTCGTAATTTTTGTAACAAAAATTGTCCCGAAAACAAATTTAATTTTGGAGAACAAAATAATGAAAAACACAAATTCAGTTTCCGGTTTATTCTCTGCCGAACTCAAAATAGAGAATCAAAATGTTAAAATAGACGACAAAAATGTTAAGATAGGCAGGGGGGGGGGGGGCAGGAAAGATTAAAATCGCAAAAAATTATCGTTACGATAATTCTTTCGATGAATCTTTCGATTTCTCTTTTAAAAACTCTTTGGCGTTTTTTGGTTTTACGTTGGTAGAACTTTTGGTAGTAATTGCGATTATTGGGGTATTGATTGCGTTGCTTTTGCCTGCCGTTCAAGCCGCACGCGAAGCCGCAAGAAGAATGAAATGTACAAATAATCTAAAACAAACAGGATTGGGGATTCATAATTTCCACGACGCAAATAACGCCGTGCCGCCATTAACTGTTGGTCATTATGGTTATGGCGAGGGTTTGTCCTTTTTAGGATTACTTTATCCTTTTATTGAGCAGCAATCTCTTTATGAAAAACTAACAACGCGACAAGGTAAAGACGTTGGCGATAATGATGTTACAGGTTTAAATGTGAGTTTTGCACCTTGTCCAAGTTATGATTGGTGGGGAGGGCTTACAGATCAGGAACGGGCTGGATTTTCGCTTCCTATTTATCAATGTCCATCTAGGCGTTCCGGCGTTCACTCGTCTCATTCGCCTACTGATCCTGTGGGAATTGCAACAAGGATGGCGTCTGGTCCGGTTGGCGATTATGTCGCAACTTTAGCGGTAGACGATGCATATCAGTCTTTTACGATGGGAGGATATGGAACGGAGTATTGGATCACAATACGTTATGATCTTGCTTTTGGCGGCGACCCACGAATAGTTTCAGGAGTTCATAGTCTTATCAATTATCCTTTACACCCTGACGGTCGTGACCCCAATACGTGGCAACCTCGTAACAATTTTATGTATGCTAGTGACGGTTTAAGTAATTATCTTATTGTAGGCGAAAAATTTGTTCCCGCGTCTAAAATCGGTCAATGTTCAACAGTATCGCCAAAAGGAATTTGGGATTGTTCATATCTTGCTACTGATCTGGCGTCAGGTTTTCTTGGCAAGGCGGGACGCGATATTTATATCAGTGGTAATACGCTTCCAATTATCGCAAGAGGAAAAGATGATTATGATCCTACAAAGGAAGGGATAATATATGGCATAGACATTCCTCATTTTGGCGGTAATCATACAGGTATTGCAAATTTTTTAGTAAGCGACGGTTCTGTTCATAGTATTTCTGCCTCAATAGCGCACGACTTATTACATTTTTTGGGTAACGCAAACGACGGCAACGTCGCATCGATTCCGTGATGCTGTTTATTAACCATTAACTACAACGATGTGAAATAAATCATTTGTCCCTTGGGATACGATCAATTTGAAAGAATGCGTAGTGCGTTCTTTTGTTTTAACTCAATATTAAAAAAATATACGGTGTGTTTTTTTAATTTAACTAACCTTTTTGAAAGGAAAAAAAATGAAAGTAAATTTTAATTTTTGGATGATTTTGATTGCGTTTGGATTAACGGCTCTTCCTATTACAGGTCAAGAGACAAACGCACAAGAGAAAAAAATAATTTCACTCGACGACGCTCAAACTACGAGCGATGTTGACAAATGGATTTCAAATTCAATTCCGAAAATCTATACGGATTACAGAATTGATGCGCAAAAAGTCAATCTTGAAGGCGGCGATAAAATTTTGAAAATTGCCCAAACAGACGACGATAAAAAGAAAGGCTACAGATACAAGTTCAACGCACTCACGCAACTAATAAAACTAGATAACGAAAAAAAAGAATATAAAGACAATTTGGATAAGTTGAAAAAAGAACTAGAATCAAACGAAAAATTTATATATATTCTTTACGACGCTCAATTTCAAGAGTTTATCGATAAAACGCGATTACAGAGTAAAGGCGATTTTGAAAAATTTAAAAACGACTTGAAAACGTGGATCAATAAACCATTAATTACTCATAAAGAAGTAATTAGTTCGGGGGTACGGCGAGTAAAATCATACGCAAATACTGTTAAAGACGACGCTGATTTTTTTACAAAGTTTATCGGCGAATTGACTGATTTCGTAAAATCGCCGGAGAATAAGTTAGCGGAAAATATTAAAAAAGAAATAACGGAACAAATTGATTCCTTAACTCGCATAACGCAAGGCAATACTCTCAACCTTTATGGTAAAACTATCGACAACAAAGAATTTAATTGGGATCGTTTACGCGGAAAATATGTAATTGTTAAGTTTACTGCGACGTGGTGCGGTCCGTGTAAAAGAGAGATTCCAGGTTTGATTTCGGCTTATGAAAAATACAAAGACAAAGGTTTAGAAATTGTTTCGGTGTATGTTTGGGAACAAGGCGATGATACGGATAAGATTGTAGAGACCGTAAAAAAATCTGTCGAGGATGAAAAAATTTCGTGGTTGATTGTTTCGGAAGAGTTGACGGAAAAAGCGGGCAAGCCAAAACAAAACGAATTTTACGCAATTCAAGGCGTACCGACAATTTTGCTAATCGATAAAAACGGCAAAATCATAGACATAAATATACGAGGTCAACGACTACAAGATAAATTAGAAGAAATTTTTAAATAGAAAAAAAATTGGTAACCACTCACGGAATTTTTTTAAACGCTAGGTTTTAGGAAGTAGGGAATAGGGAATAGGTGATAATGGGACAGGTGAGACAAATATTTTTTGTTACAAAAAATTGTCCGAAGGATCGCAGGCGGAACGCCTGTGATCCTTCAGGTTTGCAGGCGGAACGCCTGCATCCCAGGATCGCGGGCGTCTCGCCTGCATGCGGTTGTACTCAACCGCTAACGAGCGAGTTTAGATTAGGTTAGTTTTTCAGTAACTTGCCTTCGCCGCCGGATCGCGGGCGTCCCGCCTGCATGCGGTTGTACTCAACCGCCGTTGATCGAGGTTTAGATCGCAACCGCTTTATCGGTTGCCTATCGGCAACATGCAGGCGAGACGCCCGCGATCCGTTGGTCTCGCCTGTGTTCCTCAAGTTTTTTGTTATAAAAAAAAATTGTCCCACTTGTCCCTCAAAAAATTACTAAAACGTAATTTTAATAAACAAATTTCCGTGAACGGTTACAGTTTTTCGATCAACAAAATAAATGTGGGGAAATTCTAAAAACCACAAATTTATTTTTATTAAACACGAATACCTTAAAATAAAAAAATGTTAAATCAAAAAATTATAATTACTGTTTTGTCGTTATTGTTCGTTTTGTTTGTAGCGGGATGCGGGAGCAATGTTAAAGTTTCCGGCAAGGTTACATTTGCAGACGGTTCGCCGGTGGAAAAGGGCAAAGTCGTTTTTGAAAATAATCAATATTCATTTTTTGGAACGATACAAAAAGACGGAACATTTCGGTTAGGTCGTTATAAAGACGGCGATGGAATTGTTGCCGGCAAATATCAGGTTGCGGTTAATTCGTTTACGACTTCGGTCGGGGAAAATTTAGGACCTGATACGACTTATTTTGTCGCCGAAAAATTTCGTTCGACCAAAACATCTGGAATTGAATTTGATATTCAACAAAAGACGACAGATATTTCCATCATAGTCGAACCGCCAAAACCAAACGAAAAAAAACCAAAGAAAAAACCGCCCATTCCACTACCAACACCGCCAATAAAAAAGAAATAAAAAGACT
>JAISLW010000026.1 GCA_031277105.1 Planctomycetaceae bacterium
TAATAATTCATAACGTCCAAAATAAATTTATTTTAGGCGTTGTGAAATATTAACATTTATTAGCGACATAAACTCTACTGCGGCACAAAATTAAACACGGGGCGAAACGCCGCCTACCTAGACAAATGAATTTTTAGAATATCATTTTGTAACAAAAAATCGTCTGACGGATCGCAACCGAGCCGGTTGCGATCCTCATTTTTTGCTATAAAAAAATTGTCTCACTTGTCCCTCATGTCCTACTTGTTCCTCAAAAAAATTGGCAAAACGTAATTTGCTAAAAAATTTTCACTGATAAATTACGAATTTTTATTAGTGGTCAGTTTAAGTAAAAAAATTTTATATGCGAGAATATTCCGGTCATATTTGTCAACCTCCTGAAGGTTATATAGTGATAGTTGTAGCGCGATTTAATAAGTCTATAACTCAGAGATTACTTGACGGCGCAATTGCGAAATTGCGACAACACAACGTCCGCGAGCAAGATATACATGTTGCTTGGACGCCAGGCGCTTATGAGACGCCTTTTGTTGCGAGTTATTTTGCAAACGATATGAATTGTCTGGCGGTGATATGTCTTGGCGCGGTGATCAAAGGCGAAACGTCGCACGATCAACACATCAGCCGCGCCGTAAGTATGGCGTTGTGGGAAATTTCATCGGCTACGGGAACGCCCGTAATTTTCGGAATTTTAACTTGCGACAATATCGAACAGGCAAACGCAAGAAGCGGAATAATCGAATCAGCCAAAGATAAATCAATAGACCCCGCGCCCGGAAACAAAGGCGCCGAAGCGGCAGAAGCGGCGCTGGAAATGATCGACCTAATAACAGAATTGCCAGATATAAGCGAACAATTCCCAACGAATATAAACAATATGTTCGCAAATTTATTAGGAGGTTTCAACAACGAAAATAATAACGATAAAAACAAAAAATATAAAAAAAAGCAACCATTCTATTTTGATATTGGCGAAAACAACTACGCCAACGACGATGACGACAACGATGACGACAACGACTACATCTTTAACGACGAATGTAAAAAACGCAACTGGGAAACGCGAGGAAATATATTTTTTGAACAACCAAAAAAATTCACTAAAAAAGTAACAAAAAAACAAAAAAAGAAAAAAAATAAATAACCGTCGCGAAAATTTAAACGCCTAGATTTTAGAGCGTAGGAAGTAGCGGGACAGATAGGACAAATATTTATTGTTACGAAAAATATACCGCTCGTACTTAAAAATCAGCGATTTAAAAGCGTCAAAGCCTGCCGTCCGAAAGCTAGGCAGGCGAAGGTAAATCGCAAATTAAAGTACGAACAGTTTAAAAGCGTCAAAGCCTGCCGTCCAAAAGTTAGGCAGGCGAGGGTAAACGCAAATTAAAGTGTGAACAGTTTAAAAAACGAAAAAATTAAAATGGAAGTTTGCGATTGGGGTGATGTTCCGGTTGGTTGGCGTCGTCGTCATTTGCTTGGATTAGAGGACATGAGCGCCGGCGAGATTGAGTTGATCTTGGATCAGGCGGAGCGATTTAGGTTAATTTTGATGCGGGGCGCCAGTTATGAGAGTTGTAATCGCAAGATACCGCTTCTTTCCGGTAAAACTTGCGTTAATCTTTTTTTTGAAAATTCGACGCGTACTAAGACGAGTTTTTCTCTTGCGGCTCGTCGTTTGGGCATGGATGTAGTTGATTTTTCTGCTTCGACGAGTAGTTTATCTAAGGGCGAGACGTTTATTGATACGGTTAAGAATTTGGAGGCGATGCAAGTTGACGTGATAGTGGTTCGTCATTCTTGTCCGGGTACGGCGATGTTGTTATCGGAAAATATTCGCGGTCATGTTCTCAATGCCGGCGATGGCGCTCATGAACATCCGACGCAGGCGTTGCTGGACATTCTTACTATACGGCAACGTTTCGGGAAAGTTGCAGGTTTAACTGTCGCTTTAGTTGGCGATATTGCGCATAGCCGGACGGCAAGGTCTAACATCTGGGGATTACGCGCGCTAGGGGCAAATGTTATCTTGTGCGGACCGTCAACTCTGGTCTCAAGACAATGGGAAGCGCTCGGCGTAAAAGTTTCATATTCGCTAGACGCTATTCTAGATCAAGTGGACGTATTTAATTTATTGCGAATACAATTTGAAAGACAAGTAATACGCCCCTTCCCCTCAACAAGAGAATATGCGCATTTATACGGAATGGACGCGGCAAGATTAGCGAAAGCCAAAACAGACGTCCTGATAATAGCGCCAGGACCAATAAATCGAGGACTAGAAGTAACGCCAGACGTAGCAGACGGACAACACTCGGCTATTCTTGACCAAGTAACAAACGGCGTAGCCATAAGAATGGCAACTCTATGGATGTGCATAAACGTAAAGCCAGAAAATTAAAGAATAACTTTTAGAGAGTAGGGTGTAGTTTTTTATAATTATTCAGCAATGATAATTATTTTTTGTAACGATAATTTTAATTGGGTATCTCTAAAAATTCATTATTTGATTTAATTTTAATTTTAGCAAACCTCATTTTAACCTAATTTTTCTTTACAAAACAACCTCAGTAGCAGAGTATGCCAACACGCCACAACCTCCTGACCTCATTATGATTTTATTTCAACGAGGTAATGAGGTAAGAATGTTTAGTTTTAATATCATTTTCTACTGAGGTTGTTTCGTTCAGAAAAATTAGGTAGAAATTAGGTTTGTTAAAAAGCGTATTAAAATTTTAAAGAAACATCGAATGATTGATCGTTTCTCCCAAAAATGAATTTTTAGAGATACTCCTCTGTGTTCTCTGTGGTTAATAAAAATGAATCTGTGTTTTTTATACAGATCGTACTTGAAATTCAGCGATTTAAAAGCGTTATACAGCTCGTACTTGAAATTCAGCGATTTAAAAGCGTCAAAGCCTGCCGTCCGAAAGCTAGGCAGGCGAAGGTAAACGCAAACTCAAGTACGAATAGTTTAAAGCCTGCCGTCCGAAAGCTAGGCAGGCGAAGGTAAACGAAAACTCAAGTGCGAACAGTTTAGAAGTTCCCTTTTTGTATTTTCCTACCCCCTGTTATTTGAGATTTGAGTTGTTATACTTTTTTTTGATGCGGTTGGCGAGGCGTTGGAGTAATGTTGTATTATTTGTAACGAAAAATTACGATAACCGTTCACGGAAATTTTAAACGTAGATTCTAGGGGACAGGGGATAGAGTTTTTAATTGAGGGTTATGAATTTAGAAAAATGGTTTTTTGTTATAAAAAAATTGTCCCATTTGTCCTTCCAGTCCCGTTTGTTCATAAAGATTTCGTTATGATAACTTATTAAACAAATTTTCGTGAACGGTTACAAATTACGTAAATTTTAATAATAAAAAAATCGATGGCAAAATCACGTATATTAGATAAACGTCGCAAGTCTGTACGAAGTATTCGTAAGATTACGCGGACGATGGAATTGGTAGCGACGGCACAATTTAAGAAGGCAATGGAAAAAGCTGTAGCGGCAGATTCGTACACGCAACGTCTAGTTGAATTGGTTCGCGATTTAACTCAATCGGGCGATCAATTTTCTCATCCGCTTCTTGTTGAACGCAATCAAGACAGGTCGCAAAAAGATGTTACGCTGCTTGTGTTAAGCGCTAACAGAGGAATGTGCGGCGGCTTCAATGCTAGCGTGATGCGGCTTGCTTTTCAACGTCTGAAAAATTTCCAGTACGATTATTCCGGCGTTACGCTTGACGTTTCGGGTAAACGGGGGATTTCATCGTTTAGATTTAGAGGCGCCAATATTGACAATGCTTATATTCATCTGCAAGACAAGCCGACGTTGGACAAGGTTACGGAAATTGCGGACAGGTATCTTGAAGAATTTATTACGGACAAAATAGACCGGCTAGACGTATGTTATACAAAATTCGATTCATTGAGTCGTCAATATGCGGTAGTGGAAACGTTGTTGCCGATTGTCGAGTTGACTTCGGCAGGCGACATCAACGCGGTACGAGATAATCCTGAATTTTCAGACGTAAGCCTAAAACGGGCGGCGCTGGTAAGACAAGCAGATGAAATTACCGCCGACCGTGTTGACAGAGGCGTCGCAGATTTATTGAGGAGGGGCAACAGATTATTTGATTTCCTGCCGTCGCCGGAGAGCGTTTTGGAAGAACTAATTCCGAAAGCATTCAAAGCGAAATTGTTCAAGTGCTTTTTGGACTCCGCAGTAAGCGAACAGATCGCAAGAATGGTAGCAATGAAAGCCGCAACCGAAAACGCAGATAAAATGATCTCAATGCTAACAACAACTTACAACAGAGCAAGACAATACCAAATCACAAGCGAAATCCTAGAAATCATAAGCGGCGCCGACGCGCTAAAATAAAAATTTGCTAAAGGGAACTTCAAAAAACCACAAATTTATTTTTATTAACCACCGAGAACACAGAGTTCACAGAGAAGAATTTTTTTAAAATATTTTAGATCAAAAAGTCAATTATAATATTAAATAACGTTTTGATTCTAATTAAAAATTTACTCTGTGTTCTCTGTGGTTAATAAATAAAAAAACTGGCTTTTAAAAATTACCTAAAGCGCCTCTAAAAATAATCTGACCAAAATCTGCGTAATCAGTGGATCGTATTAAAAACGATTTGCAGATTGTGCAGATTTTTTTAATTCGGAATTTCTAGTTCGGAATTTCTTTTTGGGGGTACTTTACAAATTTTATCTAATATCATAAACTTGCGGCTCGTTAAAAATTACCTAATCGGTAAAGTTTATCATTTTATTGCTCTTGCCGGATGCGTTTGATCAATTTTCTTGTTTTTCTGCGTTCTGCTTGTGTTCGGTTTAAGGAGGAAGGATGAAAGGATTTTGGCTATATCATGTTTTGATGCGATTTGAAACATGTTTAACTTGTCGTATTTGAATTTGCGTTTATTGTTGTTTGCCTACTATTTGGCGGCAAACTTTACATTGATGAATTTCAATTGCGATAAATATAGTAATAAAGGACGTGCTGATTTACCAATATTATGGTTTTGATTACGCTGAAGTTTTATGGATGGTATGTCTATTTTTTTGATAAGTTGTTCTTGGATACATCAAGACGGCTTTAACTAAGTTCGCCAATTATTAACTTGTCTGTACGAACAATTACTTTGTTATTTATTGTAACGAAAATTGTTTAACGAGCGTTTCGTTTTGTATTTGATCGAGCGAATAATTTGCGGTCAACGACGGATTGTATTTAGAATTTCGGCTGTTGTAAACTGAAATTACGAATACGTCTGTTTACAATTTTTTACAAACTTAAAGGAGGTAAAAAATGAACGGTAGAAATCTGATCGGTAATGCTAATCTAGTAGTCGGCGCTAATATCGGCGCTAATGTAGTTGCTAACGTTTGCGGCGGCAAAAATAATTTTACCAAATCATTTATTGCGATTGGTTGGTATTTATTTTGCGGTTTGTGCAGCGTGTATTTTGCGTGTTTGTCCGGCGGCGTTGTTTCTGCTTTTGAGCGTACTTGGTTTGAGGATTTTGACGAAGCGATGTATGTTGCGCGGGTTTCGGGTCGAAATTTATTGATATATTTTTCGACGGATAATGTCAATTTTGCGCCGTTAAGTAGTTCTGAATTGAAGCCGGTTCAGGGGCGAGGTCAATTTGGATCGTTGCCGTCCGTATGCGGGGAGTTCGAGCGTAACGTACTTGAATCGGAGACGGTATTGGAAGAGTTAGACCGGTTTGTGGTATTGCGGTTATCTTGTGAAACGAAGGTAATAAACGATTGGGGACGCGAGGTTTCGATTTTAGAGTTGCCGTTATTTAAGGAGATGGTCGGGCTTCCGGGACTTGCTATAATCGATTTTGAGAATTACGATGAATCTTATTATGGCGAAGTTGTCGGCGTTTTACCGTTCATAAATTTTACGGCGCCGAACCAATTCCAGATGAAAACTTTTTTGACTATACCGCCAGGCAAATTAACGCAACGAACTTTGACATACGCCGTAAAAATTCATCCAGACAAACCGTTAAGCGCAGAAGGCGAAGTCGAATCCACGCTATTGACTGAAGCAACCGCGCATGCGGCATTCCAAGCAAAAAATCGCGTATTAGGACATCATAATTTCAGCGCAAGATCAAGCAGAGTACGCGCCGTTTTAGGCGAAGGGATTTCAGAAGTATGTGCGCAAAGCGGATTGTACAACGGTCATTTTGAAGCGGCGCTAGCGTGCGTACGAGGATGGAGAGGTTCGCCCGCTCACTGGAGATGCGTAAAAGCAAAACAAAAATATTACGCCTACGACATGGTACAAAGCTCAAACGGACTCTGGTACGCAACAGGACTATTTGTCACCCCATAATAAACTCAAGGGCATCTCTAAAAATTCATTTTTTTGCAAAAAGGTAGGCGGTGTTTCGCCGCTGCGTTTATTTTTTGGGCCGCAATGGAGTTTAT
>JAISLW010000082.1 GCA_031277105.1 Planctomycetaceae bacterium
TCCCGATAGGGACAGTACATTTTGCGTTAAATAATCTCCATAAAGTCCTGCCCTTTCAGGGCAGCAAGTATTGGCGGATTTTTACCGCAGGTCGCAGACCTGCGGTTAAATGTCAACAACTAACTCTGCCCCGATAGGGCGCAAGCAAACGATCACGATTTATTAGCGTCTGACGGCTATCGCCCTTACAGGGCTAACATTTTTTTCAACGATACATCAACAACTTAATTACACGTCTATCTACGGATCTTACGCAGAAACAAGGCAAAATATAGTAACTATATTAGGTCTGAATTTGACCGCCTGCGTAACGTGAGTTATTTAATGTATGTTTTCGTTGTTTTGTCTTCGTCCCGATAGGGACGGAATTTTCATAACCGCAGGTCTCTGACCTGCGGTTAAATGTCAACATCTAACTCTGTCCCGATAGGGACAGTACATTTTGCGTTAAATAATCTCCATAAAGTCCTGCCCTTTCAGGGCAGCAAGTATTGGCGGATTTTTACCGCAGGTCGCAGACCTGCGGTTAAATGTCAACATCTAACTCTGTCCCGATAGGGACAGTACATTTTGCGTTAAATAATCTCCATAAAGTCCTGCCCTTTCAGGGCAGCAAGGATGGGCGGATTTTTACCGCAGGTCTCTGACCTGCGGTTAAATGTCAACATCTAACTCTGTCCCGATAGGGACAGTACATTTTGCGTTAAATAATCTCCATAAAGTCCTGCCCTTTCAGGGCAGCAAGTATGCGCGGATTTTTACCGCAGGTCGCAGACCTGCGGTTATGAAAGTTCCGTCCCTATCGGGACGAATATAATTCAACAACAACAATATTAAATAATAAAAAAATACCGTGAACGGTTACAAAATTTTTAATTTTAGATTTTGTGAAGTAGTAAAATTTAATTGTTACAAAATATCTATTGCGGCGTTTCGGCACAGCGTTTAATTTTTTTAGCAGCCTACCTGGACAAATGAATTTTTAGAGAAGCTCATAAAATGAATCAATAAAAAATCTCTCTTGTTCAATATTCGCTTAATGAATATAATCGCTACGAAAAATAATTACGACTGATGAATAATTACAAAAAACTACACACTAACCCCTAACCCCTAGCGTTTAAATTTTCGTGAACGTTTACAATAAATTTTTTTTGGAGATGAAATTATGCGTCCTTTTCGTAGAAATAATAGTCAGAGTCGTTTGCTAGTAAATATTATTAGCGGTTTGTTAAAACTTAACCGTAAACAAAAAACGTTTCTTTCGGCGTTTATATTGATAGCGGCGTTTATCGGTTACGTTCTTTTTGAACAACAAGGACTTGGCTACCGAATGCCGCCGCCAAATTCACAACAAAAAAGTTTTTTACAAGAAGGAATATGGCAAGTTTCACACGTCGTCGATGGAGATACAATTGACGTAATTGACAATAGAGGTCAAAAATACCGCATCAGACTAATCGGCGCAAATACGCCGGAAACAGCAAAACAAAATAGACCCGCCGAACCTTACGCAAATAAAGCAATGGATTTCACAAAAAAAATTATCGCCATAAGCAAAAATCAAGTAAGAATAAAATTCGACGGCGACCAAATCGATAAATACGGAAGAAACTTGGCAATTGTATATGTAAATACCCCAAAAGGCGAAATATGCTTGAACGAAGCCCTAATCTACGAAGGATTAGCAAGAGCAAGATTACAATACAACTTCTCAAACGCCGCAAAAGAAAAATTCAAATTCGCAGAACAAAACGCAAAAAACGCAAAAAAAAATATCTGGAACATGAGCAATTAAATAAACCGTAAACAGATCACGAAAATTTTATTAAACGATCTTTTGGCAAGTCCTAAAAAAATTCATTTGTTCCGATAGACGGCGTGTTTCGGCAAAACGCCGCCTACCCGAACAAAAGAATTTTTAAAGACGCTCTCAAAATTATTCGTCTTGTAACGCTTTGTAACCTTCTTCTCCGGTTCTTACTTTTACAACATTTTCAACATCGTAAACGAATATTTTTCCGTCTCCAATATTTCCGGTGTAAAGTATTTTCTTTGCTGTTTCGATAATTAATTCTACCGGAACTTTGCACACGACTACTTCGACTCTTACTTTTGGCAGCAATTGAATATCGACTTGCACGCCGCGATAAAATTCGCTTCCGCCTTTTTGCATACCGCATCCCATAACTTGCGTTACCGTCATGCCCGTAACATCAATAGCCGACAACGCCGCTTTGAGGTCGTCAAATTTATTTTGACGGCAAACGATTTCAACCTTCGTGAATTTTGGCTGATTCGGATCGACTGTTTTACTTGCCGTAGTTTTAGCAGGTACGCGGTCAACGGTGACGGCTTGTGCTAACGGCGTTTTGCCTTCTTCGTGAGCGGTGATGCCGTGAAGTTGATCGGTAATATTGAAATCTGCGTAAGCGCTCGCTAAACCGTGTTCGGAAATATCAAGCCCGTCGATCTCGTCAACTTGCGACACCCTTAAACCGATAGTATATTTCAATACCGCAAAAATTATTACCATCGTTACAGTAACCCACGCGGCAACCGCTAAAATACCTATCGCCTGCGTCTTCAAAAGCCCAAAACCGCCGCCATAAAATAAACCTGTAAAGTCAGAATTTACCTTCGGGTCAGCCAGCAAACCAACACACAACGTCCCAACAACTCCACAAACGCCATGCACCGCAATAGCGCCAACAGGATCATCGACATGTAACGCCTTGTCTATAAACTCAATTGCTATCACAAGGAAAATTGCAGAAAATAATCCGACTACAATTGCGCCAACCGGACTGACGACGTCGCAACATGCCGTTATGCCAACAAGACCGCCCAACGCGCCATTCAACGTCATCGAAACATCCGGCTTACCATAACGTAACCATGTTATTAGCATCGTAAACGTAGCGCCCGCCGACGCCGCAAGGTTTGTCGTTACAAAAATGCTGCCCATCGAAGTTAAAAAACTATCGCCGGTAGCGCAAACCGTAGAACAACCATTAAAACCAAACCAGCCAAACCACAAAATTAAAACGCCTAAACAACCCAACGCAACATTACTACCAAGAATCGCACGCGGCTTGCCGTCTTTAGTGTACTTGCCAATACGAGCGCCAAGAAAAGCAGCGCCAATAAACGCAGATAAACCGCCGACCATGTGTACTACTGTTGAACCTGCAAAATCATGGAAACCCATTTTCTGCAACCAACCGCCGCTACACCAGACCCAATGACCCGAAATCGGATAAACAAACGCCGACAACAAAATACAATATATACAATACGTGCCAAATTTCGTCCGCTCTGCCATAGCGCCCGATACTATCGTCGCCGAAGTCGCACAAAATACCGTTTGAAATATCAAAAAAACAACGCCCGGATACGTCCCCGAACCATAAACATTCGCAATAGCGCCAGACGAAAATAAATCTATACCGCCAAAATAAGGCGAAACTTCCTCGCCGCCAATATCAAATCCGGGAGCAAACATTATCCCGAAACCAATAAAAGTAAAAAAAAGCGTGCCAAGCGAAAACGTCAAAACATTTTTCATGGCAATATTACCGGTATTCTTCGCCCGCGTAAATCCGGCTTCAACCATCGTAAAACCCGGATGCATAAAAAACACCAAAGCGGCGCCAATCAATACCCAAATCGTATCAGCTGAAACAAACTGACTTGCCGCCGCAGCTACCGCCGGCACAACCTCGCCTTCCGCAAAAAGCATTGGAATTAAATCAAACGACATCTTGTTTTTTTCCCCTTGTAATTAATTTGTTGACACTTTTAAATTGTTCGCACTTGAGCTTGCGTTTACCGTTGCCTGCCTATTATTTGACGGCAGGCTTTGACGCTTTTAAATCAATGATTTTCAAGTACGATCAGTATAATTTTCGTTTAACTTCGTCAGGTTACAAACTGACTTTTAAGATTTTAAGTTAACGAATTTGCAAAGTGTATTTTGATAAAAGTTGTAAACTGTTCGCACTCAAAATTGCGTTTAATGCCGCCTGTCAAAATATCGAAAGACAACCTATGACGTTTTGTAAACTGTTCTAACTTGAATTTGCGATAACCGCCGCCCGTTTAGTTACAGAACGGCAGGATTTGACATTTGTACACCGCTGAATTTCAAGTACGATCAGTATTCGTCAATAATTTCAAGTACGATCCGTACAATTAAATCGCTAGCCAAACTGTTCGACCAGACGATTTCGTACTAACTTGGCATTTTCCATGCCATTAAAATAATATGTCAATACACATTTGCTAAAACCATAATATAAAATAGCTTAAAAAAACACCTTTCCAAAAATAAAATCATAAAATGACAATTAAGATTAAAAACATTACAAAATTGTAAGAGATAAAAAATAGAATGACAAAAAAGTAATCAAATATTAAGAGTATCTCTATAGGGTATCTCTAAAAATTCATTTTTTGCAAAAAGGTAGGCGGTGTTTCGCCGAAACGCCGCAATACGCGTAAAACAATTATTAAATTTTACTACTTCGTAACGTGTAAAATAGACACATTTTAGACGTTGTAAAGTAATAAAATTTATTGGTATTATAAACTCTAATGCGGC
>JAISLW010000121.1 GCA_031277105.1 Planctomycetaceae bacterium
GAATATTTATTTTAACCAAACCTCATTTTAACCTAATTTTTCTTTACAAAACAACCTCAGTAGCAACAAAGCCCCCACAAACCAAACCTCATTACCTAATTTTTTAATGAGGTAATAGGTGTGTCATTTCCTAATTTAGGTTGAGTTTTTTTTGGTGAATGGTTGTGTAAAGAAAAATTAGGTTAAAATGAGGTTGCATATATTGCTCGTATTTGAAATTCAGCGATTTAAAAGCATATACAGATCGTACTTGAAATTCAGCGATTTAAAAGCGTCAAAGCCTGCCGTCCGAAAGCTAGGCAGGCGAAGGTAAATGCAAACTCAAGTACGAATAGTTTAAAAGCCTGCCGTCCGAAAGCTAGGCAGGCGAAGGTAAACGTAAACTCAAGTACGAATAGTTTAAAAGCCTGCCGTCCGAAAGCTAGGCAGGCGAAGGTAAACGTAAATTTAATTTAAGCGTGAACAGTTTAAAATAAATTTAAAATAAAAATTCAACTGAATAGTCGTCTTTTTTACGTCATTGAATTTCAGATATGATACGAATAATATCGATTGCCGATGGCGGGCAGCCGGCGATATTGTGTTCGCAATATTTGGTACAATTGCCTACGCCTATTCCTGATGATTTTTTGTTGCGAAAACCTTGACCGATTTTAATTTTTTCAGAAATTTTTTTGTCAAATTTTTTAACGCCCAATTTATTCAACGCAAAAATTAACGTCGCATAACACGCCGAACACGCATTACGCTCGTCGATTAAATTCGCCAACTTTCGCACAATTTGACTTTGATTTTGGGTTTGATTTTGGGTTATAAATTTTGGGCGGTTTTCTATATTGCGTTCAATTATTTTTGTATTTTTGTCAAACATATTTCCGACGCCGTATTCTTTTGCGTAACGAATATATTCAACTTCATCTGGCGAGTATCCAATCAGACCCGCGCAATACGAATCCAATAGCGCCGGATCAAAACCGCATAAAATCCGGTTTGCCGCAACCGGATTGCCGCCTTCTTCAAACGTAGGGTCGCCGCAGATTCCATCGATTACGTGTATATCCGGTTTCAGAATTGTATTCAGAGCGGCTATCGGTTTATGCAAACCTGTATTGTGATAACGCCGCTTTTCATCATCGGGAATACAACCTTTCAAATTCTTCAAACAACAAGTAACATTAGTTTGACAATGCCCCTTTAAAACAGGAACATTGATCAAAAAATCACAGTCAAAAAAAGTAGCGCAAATTCCAAGTTCTAAACCTTGTGTAGATTTTTTAATTACTTTGTCCTTTTTCGTATCAACAATTCTTATCCCGTAACGCTTCGCCAAAACATCATAACCGCAACACGAAAACGCACGCCCCGTAACCTCGCCCAACCACGAACCCTCTGCTATCGTCAAATCATTAATCCCAAAATCACGCAAAAAACGTATTATGCCTTCGACGATTTCAGGATGCGTTGTAGCGCCTTCGCTTGCAGGTTTTGCAACGACAAGATTAGGTTTGATAACAACTCGCATATCGCCGCGCAACTTGGACGAAACGCCGACAACTTTAAGCAATTCATAAGTCATCCCCAACACGTCAACGCCATAAATAATATTGATCATAATTTTAAAAAACTTTTAACCGTTAGTTATGTGCAAACGAAAAAACACACAAGGCGCCTTCTAATAACCAGTTTTTTTATTTAAGCGCCGAGAACACAGAGTTCACAGAGAAGAAAATTTTCAAAAATTATTTTATATACAACGTCGATTATAATATTAAATAACATTTTGATTGCAATTAAAATTTTCTTCTGTGTTCTCTGTATCCTCTGTGGTTAATAAAAATGAATTTTTAGAGGTACCCTTTATTTTGTCAACAATGGTTTCACGCCTGTTTTTGGGTCAAATTTTGCGTAGCAGATTTCATCGATTAAGTTATGTCCGAGTAAAGTTCTGTTTGCGGGCGGCGTTAAAGAATAATATAGTAAGAATTGATCTTTTCCGATTTGGACTCTATATCCTGCCGCTTTATCTGGCGTTACTTTTTCCAAATTTTCCCCGACTGTCAATTCTCGCCAAATTGCCTTCTTATCTGCTCGCGACATTTTGAAATCAAAAAAAACCGGCGCAAACATTGACAAACCGTTGTAAGCGTTCCGGTTTTGACCGTAACAAATCTTGCCGTTACTCGCATGGAGAAATTTTGCCGATGACAACGCAAGAGGAATAACACGAAACGCTACGCGTTGAAAACCGCGCAACTTCGGATCAGGACGAAAAAGAATATCGCTCATAGCGCGTCCTAATCGTTTTGTTTGTAATTTATCAGAATAAACAATCGACGATTCATATTCCAATGCGCCGTCGCAATTTGAAACGTCCGAACCGCGAGTCAACGAATCGCACGCAATAAAAATCCGGTTCAACTCATCAAGCAAAAAAAATCGACGCAACCGAAAACCGCAAGATAAATCCGACTCAATCTCAATTAACTCGCAACCGTTTTCATTGTCTTCGCCGCCTTGAGAATAACTTTCGCGCCACTCGCTAACTCTGCAAAGACGCTCGCCGTTGAAAGTAATCAAACATTGCCAACCGCCGAATATAACCGGCGCTGAATGAACAAACAAACCGAGTTGAACGCAAGCCGTAACATCCGGCGCCTCAACGCCGTCCGGTAAATCATAATTCAAGGAAACAGAAATCATTTTTTTTATTTGTATGGGCAAATTTTTCTGCCCGATTAATGATAAATTTTTTGTAACGAAAATTGCCGTCGTCGATCGTATTGACCGTTTGCATTCGGGAAAAAATGCAAAAATATATTGTATCGTATTTGATATTTCAGAATACTACAGACACTTTAAAATACGTTTTTTAATTTGATTTTTGTAACGATAATTGTAATTGGGTATTCTCTATACTGCTCGTACTTGAAATTCAGCGATTTAAAAGCGTCAAAGCCTGCCGTCCGAAAGCTAGGCAGGCGAAGGTAAACGCAAACTCAAGTACGAATAGTTTAAAAATCCATTTTTTTGCAAAAAAGGTAGGCGGCGTTTCGCCGAAACGCCGCAGTAGAGTTTACGACATCGATAAATTTTATTACTTCACAATGCCTAAAATACATCTATTTTTACACGTTATGAATTATTAAAATTTAATA
>JAISLW010000129.1 GCA_031277105.1 Planctomycetaceae bacterium
CTAATGAGCGAGGTTTAACATCTTGGCGTCTCTAAAAATTCATTTCTGTCCCATTAGGGACAACATGTTGGTAGAAAAGCAATGTCAAAAATATATTTGTCCCGCTAGGGACAACATGTAAATACAACCTTAACCTTTATTGCGTCCTTAACGGGACGCTAAAAAAAATTCGTATCATCTTTTTCTACCAACATATTGTCCATAACGGGACAAATATTTATTGTTACAAAAAATGCCGGAATGCAAGCATCTCGTCTGTGTTCCTTCAGATTCGCAGGCATTCGCCTGGTGTTTCGTCAGATGCGCAGGCGAAACGCCTGTATCCCAGGATCGCGGGCGTCTCGCCTGCATGCGGTTGTACTCAACCGCTGGTGAGCGAGGTTTTGATCGTAACCGCTTTATCGGTTGCCTATCGGCAAAGTGCAGGCGAGACGCCCGCGATCCGTTGGTCTCGCCTGCTTTTCAGGATCGCAGGCGTCTCGCCTGTGATCCTTTTGTCGAAACGGCTGCGTTTATTCTGTCTGGACGGTTGCGTTCTTTCTCAATTTTTTTGTTACAAAAAAATTGTCCCTTTTGTCTCACTTATCCCTTTAAAAAAGTTATTTAATCGTGTAAAAAAATTTTGGGATATTTATAGATTAGTTGCGCATAAAACGGGTAAAAAAGCGCTCAAATTATCGTCTAAAATTAAAATTTAAAAAATTTTCTATCAAGGAAATAAAAGGGCGCCAGGCGATTTATGCGCAGCGCAAAAAAAATAATTAACAGCGCCCAATATCCACAATGTAAAATTAGAGTTAGTTAAGGAAAAATCACAATTTTATTTTTATTGATTTTGATGAGATTTTTTAAACTGTTTTTATTTTGCTTATTGTTGTTTTGTTTTTATGAATTTAGATAATTTTCAGCGAGTATTTTCGCGTCAAGATGTTGCCGATGAATTTTTTTATCCGTTGGACTGTTGCGTAGTTGACAATGGTTTATACAAGATTCGTCCGGGTTTGAATTATCGGATGTCGCCTTCGGGCGGTTTGCGTATTATTCCTGATCCGCGTAGCGCCGCTAGTGAAAATTTTATTCGTAGTATTCACGATTCAAACCGAACCGATATGGTACGTTTGATTTCGTCTATACAAACAATACGAAGTAATCCGGATTTTAACAACGTGATTTTGTCGGCGAGTTCTGCTAATACTTACGACGCATTACGAAACGGCGGTAAACGTATTATGTTCGGTATTGACGCAAGAAACGAAATGTACCGCGACGAATATAAAGCCGCCGCAGTTTGCTACAAAAATATCAAACACGCCGCACAAAAAGCAGGATTTAATATCTCATCTGAAATCCCATTTGAAGAATCCGGCGGGTTTGAAAGTTTGAAATCATGGGCGTCAGGAATACATTACGCAAAAAAATTTAATCCGCTCTTGGCGGCGCTTTTAATTCCGCTTTTATTGCTGGCGCTTTATCTAATGTTACAGGCTTGCAATCTGATGCAAGGCGCTTACTCAAAATTATCAGAAGCGTTTCGTAAAGGCATGGAAACCGACGCCGTAATAGTTGTTCTGGACAAAAGCGGAAGCATGGAGTGCTGTTTCGACAAAGTAAAAGAACAAACTACGGCGCTAATAAAACAACAACGCAAAAAATGGAGAAACACATACATAGATTTGATTCCTTTTGACTCGTATCCGTCGCCCGCCTTTGGAGAATTAAAAAAATTAGACGACGACGCCGAAAAAAACGTAATCGAAAAAATACCAACTCTAGCAAGCGGAGGAACCTTGATCATACCCGCTCTCGAACAAGCCGTAAAAGAAATCGATAAACACAAAAAACCAACTACAATCATACTCGTTACAGACGGAGAAGATAATAACGATAACTCAATAAAAAATATAACCGAAAATCCAGAAAAATTACGCGACCTAATAAACGATAAAAAATTAGCAGAACACGGACTAATCATAAACACCGTCGCCGTACTAAGACCAGACGTACAAAAAAATCTAAAAAACCCATACCACGAAAATTTACAAAAATTATCAAAAGAATTCAAAGGCGTTCACGAAATATGGGACTTTTCAAATAAACCGTAAAATAAAAGGGAATAGGGGGTAGGGGATAGGGGGTAGGGGATAGGGGGTAGGGGATAGCTTTTTAGAAAACTAGATAACAATTTTTTGTTAAAAAAAAATTGTCCCACTTGTCCCTCAAAAATCGCCAATACGTAATTTGCTAAAAAACTTTCCGTGAACGATTACAATTACTTTTAACCACAAACTTAATTTTAGGAGAACTCAAAATGACAAAAATTTGTTCAAAAAGATTTTTCGTTACAATAATGCTAGCGCTCGTTATTAGCGCCAACGGTTGCTCAAAATCTAATGCCGACGCTGATAATAACGCCGGTAATGCTGATGATTCAAACTCAACAAATTTATACATCGCACAAACAACCCCAAAAATTAAAAACGACGATAAACCAAATAATGATAAACCCAATAATGATAAATCAAACGATGATAAATCAAACGACGACCAATCCGAAGTGAAAGTCCAAACCTTCGACGGAGCAAAACTACTAGGAAAAATTAAATCAGAAAACGACTCCGTTATGCAACTAGCAAAACTACTCAAAAACGAAAAATTCCCATACTCTTGCCTAGACGTAAATGCAGAAATCAATCCCAGACCAATTACAATCGAAGGTAACAACCTAACATTAGAAATAAAAATCACAATAACCGTAAACGAAAACAAATTTAACGCCTTCGCAAAAAAACTAAACGCTTTACTCACAGAATTAAAAACAGAAAGCGGAACTGTTACATTAAAAGGCGAACCAAGTCGTCGTAACGAAGATTTAATAAAAAATACGATTTATTTCAAATTACCAATAAACGAGAATAAATCAAACTTTCGTATTAGTATTTACACTAAAGGTGATCAATCGCTCACGAATACAGATTGGAATTATTATGACTTATCTCCTAAATTTGCCCTTTTGTTTTCTGCATATCAAAATTTAATCGTTTGCGCCGACGTCGCATTAAATAATGAAGCGCAAAAAAATATTAAGTCAATTAGAAAGGCTTGTTGCTTTACGCAACTTTTAAAAACAGAACGTTCGCCTTATTTCTATAATAATAATACAATATATATACGCACACCAAACAATGGTGGGCAAAGTTTTAGACATGAAAAACAAAATTTTGAATACGGACTTGATAAATTTGTTAATGAAGGTTCAGCAGTAGTTGAAAATGATCTTAAATATATCCGTGAATGTCTTCAAGAAAAAAATTATGATCGTTTATATATTCCATATTCGGCACACATTTTTCCATTTCCAGACTTAAGTGTTGCTCAAGAAGAAATTTTTATTTATCCTTCACGTGCATTTACCATAACTGACAAAATAACAATAACGTCGGAGGAGTTGTCGTCAGTTAAGTCGATAGTTTGTCGTGCGATGAGTGAGAATCCTACGATGGATGAGTTTTATAAGGAGTTGCCGGAATTGTTGAACAAGTTTAATCCTCGATAATTTTTTGTTGCGCAAAAGACGGATTGCAGCGTTTTTGGTTACGTTTCGTCTCAACAGAATTTTTTTTGAGGGACATGTGGGACAGGAGGGACGAGTGGGACAATGTTGTTGGAATTTTGATTTTTTATGATTTGTTTGATTTTTATGTTAATCACACAAATCATAGTTTTGACAACTTGCAGGCGGGACGGTTGCGTTCCTACGGACTATTTTTTGTCCACAGATTACACAGATTAAAAAAATTATTTTTAAAACTAATTCCGCATTCCGCATTAAAAAAATTTTGTGAGCGGTTACAAGTTATATTAACTAGCATTACCATTTTTTACCAATAATTACGCGATGGACAAAGAGATAATTTATAAGGTTGAATCGATACGTCAAGGTTTTTTGCAATTGATAGAGATATTTATTGGCGATATGCCTGATAAATGTCCTGATAGTTTGCGTGATCTTGTTTCTAATTCTGATAGTTTGAAGCGTATAACGGAGGCTTTAAAGCTTGCTTCTGAGTCTCCTCGCGTTCGTCGTGTTTGCGAAGGTAAATTTACGTGTACATTTGTTGGTTCTAGCAGTCAAGGTAAGACGACTTTTTTGTCTGAGATGTTTCCTGATCTTACGGATCGCGGTTGGCTTGTTTGCGACGCTAAAGATACGACTTCGCAGAGCCTTTGCATCGAATACTCCCCGCGACAAAATACGACCGTAACGGCTCACTCTTACAACTACGCCGAATTGGTGAATTTTATTAATCTTAGCCGTCAAGATTGCGAGAATAACGGCATATCAGTTACATTTGACCAATCTAGCGGTCGGATTCAAATCGACGGTACAAATATGAACGTTGCCAAAAAAAATTCGGACGCATTCAAATTTTCGCGTAAACTCGATTTGATTCCATTTTCCGGCAGTTACGAAGTCGATGAGCAATACGGCAACCGTGATTTTGTCCGCTCGCTTACGACCAAAGACGCAATTGTAACCGAGCCGATTATCAATATAGAATCGACCGATTATAACGCTCTCCAACTACGCGCCTTGATCAAAAATATTCAACTCCGCAGTAATTACAAACGATTATTTGAACTTGTTGAAAACGACGCCGAACTTGAGCGTATAAATTTTATCGATACGCCCGGTCAAGGCACAGCCGCATCCGTCAATAAAGACGAGATTCTATTTTATTGTCTAGGCGAAAAATCAAAAAATATCGTTATCCAACTCTGGCGCGACGACGAACTCGACTTCCTCGTCCACTTTATGCGTTGTAAAGAACAAAGCCAGTTCCAAAAACTCTGGATAGAAATTGAGTCTCAGCTTTCCGCCGAAGAAGTGCGCGGTCTTGAAGACAGATTGATTTTACTTATGAACAGCGCCCGTGATTTTTGCGAAGATGATAATATTAAATTACGTTACACTAATCCTGAAAAATTTAAGTCCAACGAAGACCATTTTAAATTAGTTCTCAAAGAAAACGCATTAGATAAAATGAGCCACAAAGGAACGCTCAAACCTGCTGCGATATGTTTTGTCGATACTTTTTATAGTTTTAGTTCTAAAGGCGATTACGCCGAAACATTCGCTAGATATAAACCCGTAATGAACAAATGGACAGAACGCAACAGCGCCGGTTACAAAACGCTCGAAGAAATGGGCTTGGTCGAATCTTTCAAAGAAAACGTCGAGGCGCTTTGCGATCCCGAAGATCGCGGTCATAGTTTTTTTCTCAAAACGATACTTCGCATAGTTGAAAAAAACGGTCCCAAAATGTTAGTTCAAAAACATCTCAAACGAAGCGGTATCGCAACTATTCTCCAGAAATTGTCCGACGTAATACATTATTATTACGGCGACGACGGTTCTTTGACTTCAGCCGCATCAAAAGAGGCGCTCGAAAATCTTGGCAAAACGCTCGGATTAACCGACTATTTTTCATACGAAAAATTTGTCGAAAAAGAATTTCAGATTAGTAAATTCGGCTTGATGATAGACGAGTTTTTAAAGAATAATCCCGAACCGACGGATATTTCCGAACTGTTCAGAACGCTTTGCGTCAACTTAAATTCGATAATCAAAAAAGTAGCGGGCGCTTCAGACGATACCCGCGTCGCAATTCCATTCGTTGAACGCGAAATCGACCATCTCTACAAAAAAAACCGCAAACTTTGGGGTTACGCTAACACCACAATTTTCAACACGTCCCAAATCGATACGGCAAAAAATATCGTCGCATACGCATTGGTAATGCACGCCAAAGAGTTGCTCGCCCAAATATTCCCGATACAACAACCGCACGCCCCCGATACCGAATTGCGACAAACCGGCGACGATAAACAAAAAGCCGCCGAACTCATCGCAACCATCGACGGTCTTAATAACAATATACAAAAATTATACGACCAATACGGAGTAAAATAAAATGTCAAACATAATGTCAAATTTTATGGCAAATAATACCGTCACGACAAACGTCCCATACTTCCACGTAATTCCTAAAACAGGCGTTCAAGTGTGCAGGTCGTTTGCAATCGATCCTAAAATTCTTCCGAAAGACGTAACGCCGGATAAATTATGGGCGGACGCAGTCGCATACGCTCAATCAAAAGAATTTAAAGAAAATCAATTGATTAACCTCATTTCTGAACACGTCGCATGTTCTTATCCGCTGACGGTAGAATCGACGGGTTGGATGTCTTGCCAGACGCAATCGGCATTTTTTAGGTTAAATAGAAACAGCCAAACCGGCGCAATAACAGCCGACTTAGTAATCGATACTAACTCAAACGCAGGGCGACAACTCAAAAACGATATTCCATGTATGATCAAACGTTCCGGCATATTCACAATGAAAAAACCTTACGAAGTTGCAGGTTTTCACGTACTGCCGCCCGAAGACGCCCCCGGAGTAACCGGCGCTTTATTTATCGACTTCGGCAATACCGGAACAACTTGTCTCTTTGCGCCTATCGGAGTTTCAGAACTCTCATTAGAACCTTTACAACTAGAAAATTGCTGGGATCCAAATTACCTTAAACGCTCAAAAAACGACCGCGAAATTTTACACTCAAACGTCCTCCTAATGCAAATCGATCTGATCAATAAATCGCCTTGGATAGTAACCGGAGAACGCGCAAAAGAACTAATCAAACTTAACCCTCGCGTTACTTATCTATACTCCCCCAAAAAATACATCCGGCATTGGGCGGAACACTTAAAACCAAGCGAACCGACAACCGGATACGAAGGCATCATCGGCGTAAGACACGGCATGTTTCCAACCATCGGACTAATCGAAGATAGCCTGCGACAACTCTTGCAAATGATACAAGGCAGCATAACAAACCCCAAAAGCGCCGCGCCGTTTCCAGTTAAATGCCCAATTATTAACCAAATTATGCTGACCTATCCGTTGACTTGGCGTAAAATTGACCGCGAATTATTCCAAAAAATATTCACCGAAGTCGCAGAAAACGTACTCGGCGCATACTCGCTCGTTCAAGATAAATTTCATGTTGAAATGGTCTGTAGCGAACCTGTTGCAATAGTCGCTTATCTGATCTGGGAAAACTTCTTCCTACTCGGAATGAGCAACGCACAAATAATGCGCAGCACACTCGGTAATCTCGACAACACCGACGAATTACGAATTTTAGTAATCGACATCGGAGGAGGCTCGACAGACATCGCATTAGTCGACGTCGACTGGCAATACAACGAAACTGATAACGTCGTCGACGCAACTTTTCAAATGGTCGATACAATGCGATTCAATCGAGCGGGAGATAGACTCACTCACTTCATCGTTACAGCAATCTGGAACTTCTTCAAACAAAAATATAACTTCGACGAAACACTCGACCTACAAACACAATCGCCAAATCCGTCATTCGATCAAAGAATTAAAAGAACTATATTATCAGAAATCACAAAATTAGCCGAATCCGCAAAACCAGAAATCTCAAAACTAAAAGAATGGAAATTGTCAGAAACAGACGAACAAATGATTTTACACTATCTCGGCGACGTCGCATCAAATAGCGGCGGCAATTTCAATACAGTCAACGAATTTATCTTAACGCACGATATGCTCAAAGAATGGATACGACACGATCTACAAGGCATCAAAACGCACGGCGAAATGGGCTTCATGGATATTTTTATCTATCTGAAAGAATTAAGAGAGTATCTTGAACGCGAAAATAAAAGACAACCAAACCAAATAATCCTCAGCGGACGCACGTCAAAAATGCCATTTATACGACAATTTGTTGTAGAAAGCTTAAAAATACCATCGCACCGCGTAAGAACTATTGACGAATTTTGGCACGAAAATATCCGCACGCAAACACACACCGATATATCAAAAATGGCAGTCGTACTCGGCGCACAAAGATTCAGAACCGGCACAAATATACGTTTCGGATACAAAGAAAGCGAACCCGTTTTTAATCATTACATCGGAACCGTCGTCAACTCCATCGGAGGATTCCAATTCGCAACTATATTCATCTGCCCTGGCGATACAAGACCCGCAAGCTTCGCTATCGATATTCCAAAAAGAGGAAACATAATGATCGGGCATTGCTTTCGCACAAACGGACAAGTCGAAGTACTCGCAAGCATATCAAGTAAATCAGACGAAAAAGAAACCGTTGAACTATTCTTTGAAGATGATTTCACCATCTCCATAAAAGATAAACAAAATATATTATTCTCCGAAAGAGTCGCAGGTGGAGACGAAGTTTTCGCCGACAACTTCTGCGATACCGGAAAAATTGACGAACATCCAAAAGGATTCATCGCCGAAATCATCACAAAATTTACGCCCGCCGCAAAAAAACCTATTCCTGTTACGCAAACGCAACAAACAAACCCAACAATCCCAAAAAACCCCACGCCACCGCCGCCGCCAATAAGAAAAATACCAAGACCAACCATAAAACCAAGATAAAATATACGCGTCTCTAAAAAATAATTTTTAGAGATACCAAATTAAAATTAACTATTTAAACATTTAATTAAAGGAGAAATTAAAATGAATTTTTTAAACAATATCAGTAACAAATATATTTTGAATATTTGTTTTTTAACTGTAATAGCAATTCTAGTTTTGGAGTTGTTTATTGGCGGCGCTTTGTCATTTGTCAACGGCAAAATAAATAACCTCGAAAACCAAAACAAAACTATAGAAACAATCATCGACAAAGGCAGTCTTGAGTCAAAAATTGAAACGCTTGAGAAAAAACACGGCAATAAATTTGACGAAATAAACAACGCTTTAACAGCCGAAATAAACAACCTGAAAACTGAAATAAACTCGCTAAAAAAAGAATTGGAAAATTCACAACGCCGATTAATTCAAATAACAACGCCAACGTTACCGCCGTTGCCAAAAACGAATCCAGCGCCTACCGGAAACATTCAATAACGGTAACCGTTCACGGTATTTTTTTATATTTTTGAATTTATTTGTAACTATTCAGTAGGTATATTTTTTTATTATTTAATTTTTTCGTTGCTTTGTATTCGTCCCGATAGGGACGGTATTTTCATAACCGCAGGTCGCTGACCTGCGGTTAAAAGTCAACACACAACTCTGCCCCGATAAGGGCAGTACGTTTTGCGTTAGGGCATCTCTAAAAATTCATTTGTTTAGGTAGGCGGCTCAAAAAATTAAACACCGTGCCGAAACGCCGCATTAGAGTTTATGATACCAATAAATTTTATTATTTCACAACGTCTAAAATATGTCTATTTGACACGTTATGAATTATTGAAATTTATTGGTAGCATAAACTCCATTGCGGCCCAAAAAATAAACACAGCGGCGAAACATCGCCTACCTTTTTGCAAAAAAATGAGTTTTTAGAATTTCCCTAATGTCAATAAAGTCCTGCCCTTTCGGGGCAGCAAGATTGTGCGGCTTTTAACCGCAGGTCGCAGACCTGCGGTTATGAAAGTTACGCCCTTATCAGGGCGAATATTGATCGCCTACACATCAAAAAACAAAGTAATCATAAAGATACTACTTAATAGTTACAATTTTTAAAAATAATTACGCATTAAAAAACATCCGCTAAATTTCCGTGAACGGTTACCAATAACGTTATACAGTTCGTACTTGAAATTCAGTGATTTAAAAGCGTCAAAGCCTGCCGTCCGAAAGCTAGGCAGGCGAAGGTAAACGCAAACTCAAGTGCGAACAGTTTAAACTGTTTATTTGGAAATAGAATCCAAAACGTTTTTAGGAATAATTTTTGTTATAAAAAAACTAATTCTTAATTTCTATCCTATATTTTTTTAACCTTTTGCAAATTTATGACTACATTTTTTTTGATTTGTTTTGTGTTGATTTTTTTGTTGATATTAGCGTTATTATTTTGTTTTAATTTATTGTTATTGCGTCTTGGCGTGATAGACGATCAGATTGTTAATTTGCGATCCGAGTCGGGCGGTCAATTTACGGATCAGGAGTTGGTTAAACTTTTGCGTCGTATTTTAGTTGATGCTGATTTGAGTTCGGAGTTAGGCAATCGCGGATTAGAAACGCCGTTACGTAAGCCGCTTTATGAACCTGCGAATGAACAGACGAATACATTTTTAGCGTTAGTGCGTTTAATTTCAAATTTACCGCGCGAAGGCGTCGACGATCAATTAAAGCGTATTGCCGCGTTATTTCTATTGCAATTCAAGTTAGGACTGGACGCTGAAATTTTTATGAGATCAATTTCGCAAATAATTTCAAGATTAAAAAATCAATCTTATCACGGCGCTAAAATTGCAGAAATTCGCACGCCGCTTATTGGCGATGCGATAGATTTATCTTGGATGTTTCCGTGTTCTGTTCCGGCGGGTTTCAGGGTAAAATCGCCTTTGGGCGTAGGCTTATTTGACGAAACCGGAAAACTAATCGCCAAAGCAAACGTAATAGGAAAATAAAAAAGTGGGCGTCTCTAAAAATCCATTTTTGGGAGAACCGATCAATCATTCGATGTTTCTCTAAAATTTTAATACGCTTTTTACCAAACCTAATTTCTACCTAATTTTTCTGAACAAAACAACATCAGTAGAAAATGATGTAAAAATAAACATTCTTATCTCATTAAAATAAAATCATAATGAGGTAATGAGGTTGTGGTGTGTTGTCATACGTTGCTACTGAGGTTGTTGTGTAAAGAAAAATTAGGTTAAAATGAGGTTTGGTAAATTAAAATTAAATCAAAATGAATTTTTGTAACCGTTCGCGGACAATTTTTTAGCCAATTGGGCGTCTCTAAAAATTCATTTGCTCAAGGGAACTTCTAAAAAACACAAATTTATTTTTATTAACCACAGAGAACACAGAGTTCACAGAGAAGAAAATTTTTAAAAACTATTTGTAACCGTTCACGTAAATTTAAGCAAAAGATTTTAGGGGATAGTGCATAGTGTGTATCGGGACAATTTTCGTAACAATAAATATTTGTCCCGTTAGGGACAACATGTTGGTAGAAAAAAATGATATGAATTTTTAGCGTCCCGTTAAGGACGCAATGACGGTTAAGGTTGTATTTACATGTTGTCCCTAGCGGGACAAATATATTTTTGACCTTGCTTTCTACCAACATGTTGTCCCTAGCGGGACAGGTAGGATAAATATTTATTGTTACAATAAATCTATCCCCCTATCCCCTACACTTTAACCCCTAAAATCTAACGCTTAAAATTTCCGTGAACGGTTACAAAATTTCCTCTGTGGTTAATAAAAATAAGATCTGCGTTTTTAGGTGTTTGGATTTATTGGTTTGGTGGATTTTTTGTTTTTAGTTTTTCTAGGAATGATTCTTTGAAGGTTTTTTTTGCGTTTATTCCTCCGACGTCTGGCGTTTTGAATAATATTGGATCAGGTTTTACGTTGTTATTATGGAATTTTATTAACATTTTTATATTTTCTTTTTCAAGATTTTCCATTTTATCGCGTTTGTTTTGATAATAAGCATATTCGGCTTTTTGATTGTCATTCCATACATTCGCTTCCGTATATGAACCGCAATACGGCGCCGCTAAATCAATCCAACACGCTAAAATTTCCATCTCCTTCGGCGATAACTTTACGTCGTTATGACCTTTCTCCAAAATTGAAATCAATTTACTTTTCGCCGAACCCGTATAATACTCATTCGACACTGCCGGAGAAGTCGGCGTACAAGGCAACAACATCGGAGGTATCGATTGAACATTCATCCAATTTACAATCTCATTAGGTCGCCCATTTTTAACAAGATTAATATACGCTTCGCTGAAATTACGTCCTGCGTTGTTGTACCGTTCTTTTGGCTTCGGCTCATAACGTTTTTCAAGCAGACTAAACGGCGCATTCGACCCGTCCGCCAACTTCTGCTCCGCTCCCTTATGACAACCCGCACAATTTTTACTCAAAATCGGCTGCACATCCAACGGAAAACTAAACCCTCGATCTGCCGCAACCAACGGAACAGGTTTTTGCGGCGCCTTTCGTAACGCTAGTTTCGATACCGGCGTATCGCCGCCTCTGTTATACGGCGTCTCATTTTTATTTTCATGGCAGCCGATACACGAAAATAATTCGCCAGGCTGCAACGTCGTCCAACTCCGCATCGTCTGGACAACCTTGCCCTTCTCATCTAGCATCTGAAAATATAACGGCGTTCTCGCAGGTACTTCAAAAAACGCCGAACCGTCTTTTTCAACCGGAACATTGCCAATAACCCGCTTCACATCCCACGAAGCATTGTCAATCGAAATCGGCGTCGATACGTCCGCGCTGCCCGCAACGCCGCGATTGTTATTACCGCAAACCCCCGCCGCACGAAACTCCAACGCCACAACACGAATCGACTTAACAACGCCACGCTCAACTCCCTTTAACCCCGGCCCCTCATAAATATCCTGAACATAATATTGTCCCGTCTCCTTCGTATAATCCACAGCCGACGCCCGCAATACCGGCGTTTTACGCGACGCAAGCGGAATTTGTTGACTACACGAAATCGCTGGATCAAACGCTAACAACTCCCTGTTGCCGTCAACATCAGTCAAATAAACCCCAAAAGGCGTAGTATAGTTATTCCGGTTTACGCCCTCCGGCAAATACGTAACAAGATAATGCGTCTCGTCAACCGGATAAGGATACTGAAACTGATCGCCGCCTTGACCGTACTGATCAACTTTAACCGGTTTCGTTTCTTGCACCGGCGCTATTAGTTGAACGCCTTCGTTTTCCTGCGTTCCTTTGCTGCGGTCAATTATTATCAATTTACCCCGCTGATGCGTGTGATGCCCGCTCGCAACAGCAACCACTTTTTGCGAATTCGGAATCATACGCGCATGTAAAATCGTCGTCGGAAACCATGAATTATTACCGTAAAATTCAGTTTGCGCCGTGCCGTCGTAATTCATTTGAAATAACGGTTGCGGATAAAGTTGACCGCGATCATTGTAATCCCATCGCGTATAAAGCACGCGACCGTCTTCTGTTACCGTCGGATAATTTGTATGAACTTGATCAAAACCAATACGCCGCATAAAACGACCTTCGTTGTCCATAATATAAAAATTGCAAACTTCCGTCCACCAACAATCGACAATCTGCACGCAACGCGTCGATGCGAACAAAATATTACCATCCGGCAAATAACAAGGTTCTATATCGGCGAAGCCCGTACCATGCGTTAATTGCTTTATGTTTTTGGAGGCGACGTCGTATTCGTAAAGATGGAAATCGTCAGATACGTCGTTGTGTCGCATTGAAAACAATATTTTTTTGCCGTCGTAAGAAATATCAGGGTCGCGCAAAATACCTGTTTTAGTCTCATGCAACGTATCAGAGGTAACAGTTCCGTCGGCGCTAATATTCAATAAACAAAGAGCGGCGCCGCAACGCCAATCGCGATTATGACGATTTTTTTCCGCCATTTGAGCGTCGGTAGCGTTTTCTGTATAAGCATAATGACTGCCGCCAAGTACGCAATGTTTAGTGTAAACAAGTTGCGGAAACTTCTGATGCAATATCGCAAGACGCTTGACGCGCCGCAAATTCGCCGCCTCCAAATAAAGAGTCTTCCATTGCGGATCGTTACCAGGCAATTTCTGATCTGATAGCTGTTGTAATTTAACGTCGAATTTTTTTGTTTCGTCTTTGGCGTTGAGTTTTTCAAGATCGTTGATAACTTTCTTGACAATTTTCGTTTCGGCATTGTTATTTTCGGACGAAGTAAAACAGTCCGAAATTTTTAAGCCAAAATCTTGATACAGCCAATCGGCATGTAATCTTTCAATTGGAAATGCCGGTTGTTGTGCAAAAATGTTATTGCTTGTCGTCAGCCAAAAGATCGGCAATGCGAACAAGCAAAAATTAACCGCAACAGCGGCATGTTGAAATAAATTCAATTTAAGTTGGTTAAATATTTTTCTCATATTGTTAAATTGTCAACACATTAAATTACAGTCCCAGCAATAAACGCATTGCTAAAGAACCAAAAATTTAAAATGCAAACATATTAAAAAGGGTTAAAGGGTTATAAACTGTTCGCACTTGAATTTGCGTTTTACCTTCGCCTGCCTTGCCTTCGGGCGGCAGGCTTTGACGATTTTAAATCGCTGAATTTCAAGTACGAGCAGTATATTTGCGTTCCCGTCTGCATACGTCAAAAATGTTTGCTAAACGATTTTGATTTTCTCTGATATTCTAATATATATCGTCCAGAACGGATAAATAACGTAATCAAAAAAAACAGAAACAACAAAAGACAAATAACAAACGCATTGTAGCCAACGATAAATAAACATACAATCCCCCCTAAAATTTCGGAATACGAAATTATTTTTGGGAACTGTTCACGGAATTTTTTTATTAAATTACGTTTTGGCAATTTGAGGAACAAGTGAAACGATTTTTTGTTACAAAAAATCGAGAAGGAACCCAGACGAAATGCCTGCGATCCTGAAGTGCAGGCGATCCTGAAATACCTGCGATCCTGAAGTGCAGGCGAGACCACCGGATCGCGGGCGTCTCGCCTGCAATTTGCCGCAAGGCAAACAAAAAGGCTGTTGAGATATAACCTCGCTCACCAGCGGTTGAGTACAACCGCCTGCAGGCGAGACGCCCGCGATCCTTCGGTCTCGCCTGCATTTCAAGATCGCAGACGAGACATCCGTGTTCCTTCTCGATTTTTTGTTACAAAAAATCTGTTATCTAGTTTTTTCAAAACTATCCCTCTACCCTCTACCCTCTACCCTCTACCCCCTACCCCCTACCCCCTATCCCCTACCCCCTAATAATTACCCCGCTTTTATATTTGTTGTAATTCGGTTATGATTTTTTTTATGAGAATTATTTGGATTATATTTTGTTTTTTGTTTATTTTGTCGGCGTTTATTCGAGTTGTTTATTCGGAGACGCAAATTGTTAATCCCAAAGTCAACCGGCGTATTGAACCTGTTGGTATTGAGAATAATAAACCCGTCTTCCGCTGGAATCTGGACGATGATATTCGCAACACTTCACAAAAAAGTTACCGTATCACCGTTGCCGCCGCCCCCGAAACGCTTGACGGATCGCCTGATTTTTGGGATAGCGGCTGGATTGAGTCGGATAATTGTATTGATGTTGAGTACGCAGGCAAAGAATTAAATTCATCCCAAAAATACTTCTGGAACATACAAATCCAAAACAATCGCGGACAAATCGCTAAACTCCCCAAACCTGCAACTTTCACCGCCGGAATCTTTCACGACAGCCAATGGAAAGCAAAATGGATAACAATGAAACGCACCGCCTCCGAACCGCTGCCATTATTCCGCAAATCATTTTTCGTTACAAAAAATAATAACAAGACAATAAAACACGCCGTCGTTCATATCTGCGGACTCGGACATTACGAATTACGTCTTAACGGTAGAAAAATCGGTCAATCTTTTATCGACCCGGGTTGGACAAATTACAAGAAAACATGTCTTTATAGCAGTTACGATATTACAAATTTACTCCAATCAGGCGAAAACGTTTTCGGCGTTCTTTTGGGTAACGGAATGTACAACGTCAGCGGCGGAAGATACGTAAAATTCAAAGGCTCATTCGGATTGCCAAAATTAATCGCACAACTAGAAATCACATACTCCAATAACACAACAGAAACAATTATCACCGACGAATCATGGAATTGCTCTTACAGTCCGATAATATTTTCTTGCGTTTACGGCGGCGAAGATTTCGATGCGACGCGACTTGAATCAGGTTGGGATATGCCTAATTTTAACGATACAAATTGGCGCAAAGTTATATTAACAGAATCGCCAGGCGGCGCTCTACTAGCCCAAGAAACGCCGCCCGTCGTTGTCGCCAAAACATTGAAACCCGTCAACTTGAAACGATTAAATAACGGACATTATCTCGCCGATTTCGGTTACAATTTTTCAGGTCGCCCGCGAATTTTATTGCGCGGCGCCGCCGGAAAAAAAGTTACTATCAAAACCGGAGAACTACCAAACAAAATCTGGCAAGGGCATAGTTACACCTACACACTCGCCGGAAACGGTAAAAATTTACCGCTAGAAAACGAAACCGATTTATCGTACAATAATTCAACGCCGGATAAAAATCTAGAATTGATCTTGCCAAAATTCAGCTACTTCGGCTTCCAATTCCTACAAATCGAAGGCGCCGTCCGCCCCGAAGACCGCACAAATAACGCAAATAATAACGACGACGATTTGCCGGAATTAGTTAGCATTTGCGCCGATTTCACAACAAGCGCCGCCGAAAAAGTCGGCGAATTTAATTGCAGCAATGAAATGTTTAACGAAATCGACGCAATGATAAATAGATCGGTTCAAAGCAATTTACAAAGCGTATTGACCGATTGCCCGCATCGCGAAAAACTCGGATGGCTAGAAGTATCGCACCTGATGAGTCCGTCAATAATGAGCCGCTACGACGTGCAAAATCTTTACCGCAAAATTTGCCGCGATATTTCCGAAGCACAACTCGATAACGGACTCGTTCCCGATATTGCGCCGGAATATACGCGTTTCCAAGCCGGCTTTTTTGAGTCGCCGGAATGGGGCGGCGCCGCCGTAATAATCCCTTATCAATTAGCATACGTTTACGGCGACAAAAAAATTCTTGACAAGCAACGCCAGACGATGAAACGTTACATCGATTACTTGACAACAACCAGAAACGATCAAGGTTTGGTCAAAGCCGGACTTGGCGATTGGTACGATTGGACGCCGCAAAAAGGACACGCAGGTTACGCACAATTAACGCCGCGTGAATTGACCGCAACCGCTATGCTTTACCTCAACGCCGCCATCTACGCAAAAATTACCACAGATAAAAACGAAAAAAAAACATACGCAAAACTCGCAAAAGAAGTCAAAAAAGATTACATCAAATCATACGGAAAAATAAACAATACCATCGCTACAAACTCGCAAGGCGCATTAGCGCTCTCTATCGCCCTGAAACTTTACGAAAACAACAATAATAAAGACAAAGACGACGACAACATTATCGTTACGAATATTCTTGAACAACTCATTAAACGAATCGAACAAGATCAATTCGCTCCCACAACAGGCGAAGTTACATTCCGCTATCTGCTAGAAACACTCTCCGAATCCAAACGCAACGACATTATTTGGACAATTCTTTCACGCACTGAAAAACCAGGTTACGGATACATGCTCAAAAAATTAAATATGAAAACCTTGTCCGAAAGATGGGATAAATACGGCGAGTCAATGAATCATTGTATGTTCGGTCACGCTCAAGAATGGTTTAGCCAAAGCGTCGTCGGAATCCGTTTGCCGCGAACTTCGGATATTTTTCGTAACGAAAAAATTACGCCTTGTAATTACGTAATTGCGCCGAAACCGGTAGGCGATTTAACATCGGCGACAGGATTTTGGAATAGCCCGTTTGGTAAAATTGAATCGCAATGGCAGATCAAAAATAACCGGCTCTTTTGCCGCGTCAAAATTCCAGCAAACCTAACTTGCAACGTCGAAATACCCACAAAAGGAAACGAAAACGACGTCGCTCTTGACAAAATCCCATTAAAACAACATAAAATAAATTTTACCCCCATACAAGAACCAAACAACAAATTTAACATAATAACAATGAAATTAGGATCAGGCGTCTATGAGTTCGATACAAAATGGTAAAAAATTTTATAACCGTTCACGGAAAATTTTGTTTAATAAATTATGTACTGGAATTTTTGAGGGACAGGAGGGACAATTTTTTTATAACAAAAATTTGTTATCTAGTTTTCTAAAAAACTATTCCCTAACCCCTAAAAATTTATCGCCTAAATTTTCGTGAACGGTTACGATTATTTTTATAAATCTTTTTAAACTATTCGTACTTGAGTTTGTGTTTACCTTCGCCTGCCTAGATTTCGGACGGCAGGCTTTAAATCGCTGAATTTCAAGTACGAGCAGTATAATCTACGTAATCTGTGGACAAAAAAATATACAACCTAACCATTATTTTTTGATGAGAATAATATACGATTATTTTAAGCGGTTATTTCAGGTTTTTAGTTATTTGTTTTTTATTTGCGTTATTTTATTTTTTGTTTTTTCTAATTATTGTCTTGCTCAGACGGATGCGGTTCGCGGGCGTGAATTGGCGAAGTTGCATGAGCGTTTTTGGCAAGTTCTTATTGATTCGCCTCGTCGCGGCGTTACGTTTGATCGTATTTATGAATTTTACGACGTTTCAAATGAAGTTGAGAAACTTATCGATAAGAGTTTGGAACTAACGCGGCGATTTCCCGACGACGGGCGATATTGGTTGTTGCTGGGTTTGATTTATGAACGTTGCGGCGATACTGCGAAAAGTATAGACGCATACGGTCGCGCGGTTAAATTTTCCACTAGCGATCCGCTTGCGTTTTATTATTTTGGCGAAATGTTGATCAAGTGCGGCGAATTGAGCGAAGGGCTAAAGATGCTTGAAATCGCCGTGCAAAATCAACCTGCCAGTAAAAAAGAATTGCGTTCTATTCTTTTGGCGATTGGTAAATGCGCCGGACGTTTAGGCGATTCTAAAAAAGCCGCCGCCGCATGGAATCAATTAGAACAACTTTACCCAAACAACGCCGAAATTATTACAACAATAACAAATATCCTAGAAAATGAAGGACAAATCGACGAAGCGATTAAACGTTACGAAAAATTTCTAAAATCACAAAATAACGGTTACGCATTCGTGCGGCTTAAATTGTCAATGATTGGATTAAAAATTAGAAACGATAAAAATTTTTCGCCCGTTGATGATTATGCGGAATTGTTGGACAAACTTGATTCTGAAAGTTGGTTAGCGGAAATAGTGCGAAAGCGGATGGAACTATATTTTTCAGAGCGGGACAATTTGACGCCGCTTGCGGAATTTTATCAAAACAGACTTAAAAAACGCCCAAACGAAATCGCTACAATTTTACAACTAACAAATCTGCTCATAAAACTTGACCGTAAAAATGAAGCGTTGGAAACGCTTGAAATTTCTGTTACAAAAAATCCAAATGAAATTTTATTGCGTCGCGCGTTAATCGACGTTTATGTTACAAAAAATCAACTTGACGATGCGCTTGCGCAATATCAAAAAATCGACGCAATCAAACCCGCCGCTAACGCCGCTAATGCCGCCGAATATTTAACCGCATGGGGCGAACTAATACTGAAAACAAACAGACCCGATAAACGCGCCGAAGCGATTAAAATATGGGAACGAATGATAAAATTGTCGCCGAAAGAGCCGCAGGTTGCAATTCGGGTCGCCGAACTTGCGGCGCGGTATGATATTATTGACGCCGCTGAAAAATATTATAAATACGCCGTTGAATTGCGACCCGACGCCGCTGAATTTCGCGAATATCTGGCGATTTTCTATTACCGCCAATCAGAGATAAAAAAAGCAATTGCAACTATCCAATCTATCGCCGAAAATAAAAACAAAAACGCAATTTCATTAACGCGCGCCGGCGATTTATTGCAATCAATTCACGCTGACAAAGAAGCGCTAGACGCTTTTGAAAACGCCGTTAAACTTGCGCCGCGCGACGTTGCGATAAGATGGAAATATATTGAATGTTTGACGAAAAACGGCGCTATCGACGACGTAATTTCGCAACTAATTGAAACGGATAAATTGATCCAAACAGACGATGAATTTGACATATTTTTACGCAACGAAACCCGTTTCATGTTGCAAAGAGCGCAGATAGAAAATATATTAAAAAAATTATCAAATAAAATTTCAAATAATATTACCCAACTTGACGCAACTAAAAATCAACTGCGGCGTAATTATTGGCGGCTTGCGGTTTATAATCAGTATGCGGGCAAAATTGAAACCGCAATCAAAATAATGGACGAAACAATCGACTACGAAAAAAATATCAACAATAACAATAATTCAAATATTACGCAAATTACAGAATTATTATCGTTACAAATATTATCGGCGGCGGCGGAATTATACGGCAAATGTAACGCTACTGATAAAGCAATAAAAATTTTACAAATCCTCGCAACACAAGACAACGCACGAAAAACAATTTTCAGCCGCCGTCTTGCGGAGTTGCAAATTAAAAACGGAAACGCCAACGAAGCAACGCAAACGATTAAGCAATTACTTGAAACGGGAACGTCGGATGCGTCTGTAATTGCGCCGTGCGCAGAATTACTTTTTAAAACAGGACAAATTAAAGACGCTATTGATCTTTTACGTAAAAGTTTACGGAGCAATAATAAAAACTTATTGATTCAACAAACGCTTGCGGAATATTTGGCGGAAGACGGGCAATTTACAGAAGCGATAAATTTGCTGAAACAGTTATTTGCCAAAACGCAAAACGTCGAGGATAAAATGCAGTTGACAAAAAAATTGACGGAGTATTTTTTATCTTTAGAGACGCTGGATAAAAATAATGTTAAAGAGAAAAAAACTGTCAAATTAAGCGGCGATAAAATAAACGAAATTTTAGATACGGTAAAAAATCAAACGGATAAACGCGCGACGGTTCTTTGTGTTGCGGTTGCGTATGAGGTTTTATCTGATTTTGCGGCGATGCGGTCAGAACTTGAGGGATTTTTAATTGAGACCGGCGGCGGGCTACAGAATAATAGACGGAAAGACGATTTATTGTTACGAAAATTAGTCGTAGCGACGGAAAATTTACACGATTATGAATCGGCGGTTAGGTATCAGGAATTGATTTGTAAGGACAATAATAATTCGTCCGAATTGGACAAGTTATTTGCGCTTTATGACGTCAACGGTAATCGTGAAAAAATTTCGCAACTTTTTATGAGACAAATTTTGAATAAAACGGATATTAAAGAACAGATCAATATGATTGACAGGATGATTTGCAGGGAGGAATATGAGGCGGTTGATCACGTGTTGTCGTTTTTTGAGATACATGAGGAGTCGAATTGGGAAATAATGTACAGGCAAGTTGCGGTTGCGGCGTATAGAAAACAAAAAAATCTGTCCGAACTAGCGCGAAATTTCCGTATGCAAAATTTCGCCGTCATAAAAATTGCAAACGACTCTGATGACAACAACAATAACAATAATATCAATATCAATAATAAACGTAACGAATATTCAACAGACGAGCAACTTACAAAATATCTGGACGATCAGTTTAACAATAACGCTTGGAAACTTTCGGGTAAATTTCCGACGACGGATTTTTCAATTTGGGGCAATGATGATTTAACAATGTTGGAAATTTTTAGGCGGCAGGAAGTTTTTTTATTAACGTTGCGTAGAGAGAATTTATTGCGTAATATGAATTATCGTACATTTAATAATGTCCCGCCGCCAAAGCCGTTTTATAAAGTCGATGATTTAGCGGAGGCAAAATTTATTGTATTGGGCTGGCTATTGCGGGAAGAAAAAATCGAAAAAATAATCAACGACCATAACCCGACAACCAAAGAAATAAAAAGACTAAAAGCATTAGCAAACTCGCTAAACAAAAATTAAAAAAATAAAGACGTAACATCTCTAAAAATTCGCATCATTTTTTTCTAGCAACATGTTGTCCATAGCGGGATAAGCGGGACAAGTGGGACAAATTGGATGGAACGCAGTCGAGACGGTTGCGTTCCTTTTTGTTTAGAAATATTTATTGAATGTTGCTCTTAGTTCGCCGTCGAATTGTCTATTTTTTCCGGTTAGCGGCACGGTGTAGCCTACTCCTAAACTTGTTTTTTTGTTGAACAATAACCTCGTTCCCAACGTCATATCTACCGCATGGAAGGAAGACGAATCATTGCCAATGTCAAATAAATAATTTCCCTGTTTGTAATATACGCCGCGTAATTTTTTTATTGATTGCGTCCAATGTAATTCAGCCGTGAAATTCATTGCCCAATTGCTAAATGAATTTGTTTGCGGTCTTGGTATCATTGGATTGAGTCTCTGCGCAATAGTCATTGGCGCTTGCCCGTTGTACGTGTAATATTGCGGCGGCTGGTCGTTCCATATTTCTTGTCTCCTTAACCAATATCCAATAGATAACGACGCATACAAATACGACCTGTCATACGTTTTCCCAATACTAATCATTCTCTTTGAATCCGGTTGCGTGAAATCGGCGATGTAAGTTGAGTCTCCAATCAACGCCCCGTCGCCTTGCAATATTGCGTTGAAAAATAATCTGTCATCCGGCACGACCGAAAATCCAAGATACGGCATAAAATGCACCGTTCTGTTTTTCCATCTGATAATGTCCTTGCCTGTTCCGCGTTCCACAATACTCAAATCTTCCGCAATAGGCAGCGACACCCCAAAACCAGTCGTCCAAAGAACATTACGCCGCTCATAAATAACGTACTTCGTAACCGCCGTAAAATCACCCAACCGAAACTCATCAACATTATTTTCGCCAAACAACGTTAATTGATTGTTCACCGTTACGGCAAGCGGAATGCGAAATTCAATAGACGCAATTTCATTTAATAACGTTTTTTCAAATCCGATTGTGAAACGGTTAATTTGAATCGGTATTTTTGATACGCCTTGCGTGAATTGTATATTGTGGAAATAATTGTAGTCGAATATGATTCTGTTTGTCGGCGTAATTGACATATTGTCCGCCGCTTTTTGTCTGCCTAATCCGTAAGCGCCTCCGCCGCCGACATGATACGGCACCGTATATTTAGCGAGGAAATTGTACGTAATTTGAGCGTCTTTTAGGTTGTTTTCGTGTTTGTAAGTGTCGCCGATGGGGTTTTGGAAAGATACGGTCGAATGGGTTTGGTCAAATACGACGCGTTCCGCTTCAACGCCGTAATTTTTTGCATAGTCGATCAAATCGCCCGATGCGGTTACGTCAAAATCAGTCATTGCCGCCGTGCCGTTTGCAACCTTGCCAAGAAACGCCACAACCTCGTCGCGCATAATATCAGGGTAAGGTTTTTCAATTTTAAGATCATAAACTTGATTCGTGTTGACGGCGCCAGGCGTAGGCAATGAGTTAAGCGGTATCGGTTGAGCGCCCACTAACGAAGTAACATTGAACTTCAGCGTGTTGTTCTCAATTTCAGAATTAAGCAAGGCGTTACGGTTATAGGTAAACGTTTCAAGCGTAGTAAAAAAGTTTCCGCTTGAAATCGTCGATGGTTCAATTTGACCGCCGAATATTTCCATACCGCGTAAATTCCTGCCGACAAAACTATGCCGCGCCGTTATCTGTTGCCAACTCAATTTAGTAGGCTTGTTCTTACCACGACGCAATAACGGAAAAATCAAACTACGCCTTGCCCCGCCGTTATTATTACCGTTGATATTATTGCCGTTGTTAATATTGCCGTTGTTAATATTATTATTTTCGATTGTAGTTGCGGGATCGAATTGTGCGTAAGACGCGTAAGGTTGATGTTGAATTTGTAATTGCGGTTGTTGTAATTGGCTCTGTTGTTGATACTGTTGTTGTTGAAATTGAAATTGTTGTTGTTGAAATTGCGGCGGTTGCGGTTGTAATTGTTGCGGTTGCGCATGAGGAACTGACGGCAAGTACGGATAAGGATAATTTGGTTGAGATTGTACAATCAACGGCTGACTTAAAACAAGCCAGATCATTATTGTAACGAAAATTATTATCCTAAAATTAAATGTTCTCATGGCGATTTTTTTAAATTCGGAATTCGGAATTCGGAATTCGGAATTATTTTAACTTTTGAATTTACGATTGTGATTGTGATTGTGATTTTATAATTGTGAATTTTGGTTTGTGTTTGTTTTTTGGGGACAAGTGTGACAAAATCAATTTACAAGTTTGAAATTAAAATCTTTAATTCCGAATTCCGAATTTTTTTAATTCGGAATTATTTTAATTTTGAAATTGTGATTATGCTTTTCGGTTTGTAGTTATTTTTTGGGAACAAGTGGGACAAAATCAATTTACAAATTTGAAATTAAAATCTTTAATTCCGAATTCCGAATTCCGAATTATTTTAATTCCGAATTTTTTAATAGCTGCGGTTATATCCGATATTTACGGCGTGTGCTTTTGATCTGTTTCCTCTTTCGAAGACGTAATCTAGGAATATTTGGCTTTGTTTTTTGTTTGTCAAGTAGTATCTGCTTCCGACTCCTAGTGTGGCGAAATCTCTTCCTGCTTTTATACCTTTTAGGTTTGCGGGCGTGATATTTGCGCCTGGTATTGACATATTTGTTGCGATGGTATCATTTCCTCCGATTTGTCTGCTGTACCATGATTGTGTTTCTAGTCTGAATCTGTCGTTAATTTTCCATAGCGAGTTTAATCCTGCTCGGAACATGATTTGGTCGATGGCGGCGCTTTTAATGTGTGTTTTGAAGTAATCGTTTTCGTCGAATGAATTGGTGTGAGCGTAACGTGCATCGACGGCGACGGCGGGCATGAATGCGATACCTGGTCGCCAATGTATTGGTCGGACGAGTTCTATGTTCCAAAATGCGGAATCGCCGTCGTATTCTGTTTTGGAGTAGCCGTAGGCGTGGGCGTAAGTGGCGGCGTCGATGTTTTGCAGGGCGTAACGTTTGCTATCGTATTTTTGAGTTCCGAATCCGATGTAGGTATTGAGTTGTATTTCGTTGATGAATTGGTATTGTAAGTAAATGCCGAAGATGAGGTTTTCCATTTCGATTTTATTTCCGTTTTGTGGTTGTGATAATTTTGCGTTTCCTGTTGCGAGTAGTATTCCGGCGAGTAGTGCGTTTCCGTATTGTTTATCGGCGCCGATATTGAAGCCGGAGGTATTTGTTTCTATATTTTGTGCGTTTCCGTCGCTTTTCATTTCTAGGTTATGGTTATTGATTGAGAACCATATATCTCTTTTTGCGTTACGCGGCGCTCCGCGTAGGACGGAGTAATTGTAACTATAATTATCGACGTCTTGAACTGAGAAAAAGTGATTTGATATTGCGTTGAACGGGTTTGACAGCGCCATGTATTTTGCTTCGGAGTGTACGGCGGCGTTGGACAAAGTTGAGAATACTTCGAGTAATTGGTCGTCGTTTAGGTTCATTAGGCTTTTTTCAAATTCAGGTTGTTCCCAATGGTTAAAAACGTTTGAGAAGTAGTTTGCCAGTGTTGTGTTATTGGCGTTGAAGTTGTGTAATTTTGCGTAATCGTTAAGTGAAACTGCGGAGTAAACCAAGTCCATTGCGTTGGCGGCGGCGTTAAATTCGACGCGGCGGTTCCATAATCCGGCGGTCTGTTCAAATTTTGATTTTAGGTTTTCTTGCGTTTGTGCGTCGAATGGTTTATCGGTTACGGCGATTAAGTTGTCGAAACGCGGTTTATTTGTTTGCGACGGTTCGGGTTCGTTTATGAATTTAACGTTTCCTTGAATATCGACTGTTGCGGCTCTGATTAGGTTACTGGCGGGTTCGATTATTAGGGTTGCGGTGTTTGCTACTTTGAATGTTTTTTCGGCGTGGAACGCTTTATGATTTTTCAGCGTAACTTTTGCGGCGTTTAAAATTTCGATATTACCTTCGGTGTAGAGGTTATTTTCGAATGTAACGTTTCCGGCTGCGATTTTAACGTCGCCGTTCATGGTAGTTTTTTGACCCGACTGATCGATGAAGTCTGCGGCGACGCCGAAGAAGTCGCCTCCTGCGAATGTATAATTTCCGCCGCTGATAAGCAAGCCTGAAAAAGTGCGGGCGCCTTCTTTGATACCGGTAATTTTTACGCCGCTAGCGTCGTAAATTGGTTTACCGAGAATAATTTTATCGTCGTTTGCATCGATTTTGCCGTCTTGGTTAATATCGAGGTTAAGGTTAAATCCGTTTTGTTTTCCTTTTTCGTTGAATATGAGGTAATCGGAGTGGTTAAAGTTTTCGTCGTTACCTTTATCGTCGAGCCAATTCCCTTTGGCTGATGTAGTCAAAAATCCGTTAGCGTCGCTTGACCAAACGATACGTCTTCGATCTGCCGCGTTCATTGAAATATCAACTCGCAAAGTCGTATAATCATCAATTAGCGTGCCTTCGCTGCCGTATTGTCCGGAGCCGAAAAGCAACTTCGCATTCTGCCTACTCCCAGTAACATCGCCCCCCAATTCCAAATTAAACCGCTCCAAAATATCAGGCGGGAATGAATCCGTGCCTAAACCCACGTTATCCGCAACTCCTTCGCTTTTTAATACGGTAAATAATCCCGTATTCCATGCGTTAATATTGATCGTGTTATTTTCAAGTACGCCAAGATCAGTAATATTGTAAACGCCGTCTTTGCTAGCGTAATTAAAGCCGGCGTAATGTGCGAGTAAAACTTGATCTGAAACATTGCCTTTCTTTACGTCGATGTTGAAGGTCGTATTTTTTATGTCAATGAGATAAACTAAATGATTCGCATTGTCGGCGGTTGGATCGGTGGAATAATCGGCTGTTGCGTCTAGCGTAATTTTTCCGATTAAGTTTTCGTTGCCGATGATTGAGGACGTTGTTGTGAATTTTTCGTTATCGGGGCTAACTTCTGCGCCGTTTAGTTCGATATAGTAAGCGCCGATGGTTCCGTTTCCTGCGATTTTACCGTTTTCGTTTACTATCATGTAGCCTCTGCCGCAAAATTCATAAACAGGTTGACCTGCGTCTGTAGTGAATTTTTCTTTAGCGCCGATACCTACTTTACTTTCTTTGCCGTTGGCGCCGACGCCGCCCGCTAAGCGTAACGTGCCGGAATTAACGTAAAAGTGAGTTCCGCGTCCTAATTCGGCGCTGGTAAATTGTACGAATGCGTTTGGATTATCGGCGAAGTTTATTTCAAAGTAATTTTCTCCCGACGCTTGTACTAATTCGGTTGGGTCATTTGGATTAGCGTAGTATGCGATTGTTACGGGATCGATTATATCGACGCCGTTTCCGTTTTTGCCGCCTTCAAATTTAACAATATTATCGACGCCGACTAATGTTATTCCGTTTTGTCCTGTTTTATCGAAGTTGTTGAAAATTTTAATTGCGCCATCGGTGGTATCGAATATTAGTTGAGCGGCGTCTTCGAGGTAGATAGCGCCGCCGTAGCCGGAGAGCGTTTCGAGCGGTTTGGATAAGGGCGTTAAACTTCCGGCGTCAACGGTTGGGATTTGTTCGATGTAGTAGTGGCTTGTGTTTCCGGTGATGATTGTATTTCCGCCTATTGTTAATTTACCGCCGTCTGTAACTGATATAGCGGCGCCGTTGGCGGTAGATTTCACGCCGGAAATTGTGAACGTTTCGCCGTTGTTGACTTTGATAGTCAACTCTGCGCCAGGATCGACTACGATGCGGTTTGTTGCGTTGACGGAAGCATCGACTTTGATAAAGTTATTAGCGCCGATGGCGGTAATACGTCCGGCGGAGTTAGGTTCGTTTTGGTAAGTTTCTTGATATTTGCCGAATGCGTCTTGAACGCCGTAAATGATTGTGCCTCCGCCGCCGCTGGCGCCGTGATTTTCGAGTATTATTCCGTATTGGTTAAAGATGGGAACGTTTGTGTAAAGCGAGCCGCCGCTGTGAACGTAAATTTTACCGTTAGCGGTCAAACCGGCGAATTTGGAATTGGCGACTATATTTATTTGACCGATATTGTCGCGAGTTATTGAGCGTAATTCAAAATCTTTATCATAAACTTCAAGTCCGCCTAGAAGCATTTTATCGGAAGTTACCGTAAATATTTCTTGCGGAGTATCGTTGTTTAGCACGATCAAATTATCTGATTTAATATTATCTATTGACCAGTCGTCGCCGTCTTTCCATTCGATTACGTTACCGAATGGCGTATCGGATCGCAATTGAAGTATTAGTTTCTTTTGTCCTATTACCGCAAGCGCTACGTTAGCGGCGCTTGCGAGTTCGTATTCGTCGTTTTCGCTGTTTACGCTAACATAATCCAGTTCGATCTCTTCGTCGATATTTACGTCAATATAGTGAAGACTGGCGCCGTGATATTTTATAATCCATGAATCGTCGACTTGGCTGATGCGGTTATTTGCGCCGTTGACTTCCATTATTACGTATTTTGCGGGACCGATCCAATCGTCTAGTTTGATAGTATTGATTTGCATTTCGTCGTTTCCGAATGATATGTTTCCGTTGACGACGATTTTATCGGCGACTACTTTACCGTTGCCATTCTCTGCGATATCGATATGAAATTCCGCGTCGTAAAAGACGAGATTTCCGTTGAAGGTCAAAGTTCCGACGTGTCGTAAAGCGTCGTTTTTATTTCCGACGCTGCGGTCGTCCGGCGCTAGTACGGCGCTATCGGGGCTAATTATGCCGACGATTTCGGTTGTTCCTGCGGTGATTATGCCGTTGCCCGCAAGCGCCGCTTTATTGCCAATAAATAGTTTATTCGTTTTGCCAAGATCAATTGAACTCGTTACATCATCGTAATCGTTAGCGAGACGTAAAATTCCGCTTTCGGCTGTTATGTTTCCGTGCGTGATATTTACGCCGCGAAGTTGAACGAAACTATCAGTATTTTTAAAATTAACTAACAACGCCGCCGAATCTTTCCAAACTTCTAATTCCTTAACCTGGTTTGGATCATTCGGGTCAATTATCGTTTCAAAAATATCTGGATTGATTGCGCGAATCGGATCGTCTAAAAATACGTGGAATATGTAGTCGCCTACATAACCTGGATCTTTGATAACATTTTTGATATGTTCGCCGGTAAATTTGATTAAGTTTTGGTTTCTGAATGAAATTGCGAGCGGTTTCTCTTCGCCGCTAACCGGATCAATATAATGATTACCTCGTAATACGACGTCGCCGTCTGATGTATCGAAATGGAGAACGTTTTGAATTGACGCATAAAATTCATTGTCAATTGCGTCAATTATATTTTGATAGTCGGGATTGGTGGTAGGAGTGTTCTTAACAACGGCGTTGTAATATGCGTCGTTAAAATGGCTATTGAGGTGAATAGCGCCGTAGGGGCGACCTTGATCATCGACGGGCGCGAGGTTATTTAGGAATGACAAATTACCTTTGATGTTTAGTTCGGACGACGAGCCTGCGAAAATTACGCCTGCGTAAACTTCGTTCCATTCTAAATTGAAAAATTCGGCGTTGTTGTAAGGTCCGGTTTGATCGTGGTATTTGAATGATTTGTTGGGATAGGCGTTTGTATTGTTATATTTTTCTTGTCTTGCTTGTAGGTCCCATCTTGCTTTTTGGCTTGCGGCGTCGCCGTTGTTTCCTTCGATAGTCCATTTTGCGCCGTCTGCGCCTGCTGCTAGCGTTAAATTGTAAGTTATTTGATTTAATACTTCGTAATTGTAAGGCGGTTCGTAATAGACGCCGGACGAATTGGGATCGTTTGGATTTGCGCGTGTAGGATCGGACGGGTCAAACGGGGCGCCGAAATCGATTAGTTCCGGCGCAACATAAAACCAGTTATTTGTCGCTAGTTGTTTTTTGTCGGCAGTTTTAATTAAAGTTGTGCGTTGTACCGGAACAGGCGCATCGTATAAATAATCGTATAAATAATAATCGTCTTCATCGTTGCTAGCTAGATTTTTTGGCAAGTCGTAGAAATAGACCATACCGCTTTGATCGTTTCTATCGCTAGCAATTCGCAACTCGGATAATAAATCCATCGGGCTTTCGTGAGTTACAATTGGATTAGCGCCGGTAGGATTAGCGTTTTCTTGTAAATTATGATTGTTAATTGCGGCGGCAACGGCTTTGTAACTATCGGGATCAAAATCTGCGTCTTCTAGCGTATTGGTTAGTTTTCCTAGCGCGTTATTTACGCCGAGTATTATTGTTCCGGTATCGTGAATTTGCGTGCCTTTTTCAAAACTTGTTGAGACGTGAAATTCGGTAAAACTTTGTTTAGTTGGCGTGTCAATATTTAATCTTCCGCTTACGGTTTGTCCGTTGTTGTCTATTAGCCATGCGTCGTCGTAAGTCAACGAGGTAGTTACGCCGAATTTATCATTCCATTCATCATAAACATAATTGTTATTATTTGTGTTATACGTATCGTTTAGTGTTCTTATTTTTTTGCGTAATAATTTTCCGGTAATGATGTTTTCGTTTTCCATGTCGAATTCTTTTTCGGCGCCTTCTCTTACGAAGGACTGCCAACCTCCCATTATTAGCATACCGGAGACTTGTACTTTGTTGTTTATTGTGATGCTGCTGCGGTCAAGTCCGATGCCGTCAAATATGACGTAATCGTTTGGATTATATTTTTCTATATCAGTAGTCCAGTACCATCTCCAATTAGCGTCGGTCGTGTTCCATTGGTTATTGGATTTAACGCCAGTCCAAAGTAAATCCTTATTACCGTAAGCCGTATTCGCTACAAGAATAAGACGATTATAAGTACCGCCGACTGTATCATCGTTGCCTAAATTCTTTTGATATTTATTACCCGCATAATCAATCGCCTCGACAACATCTTTAACGTCGTTTTCAACGTATAAATATGCGACTTGACGCGAGCCGAGCGGCAAACCTGCAACTGTTACTTCGATACCAAACTCGCTTGATATTGGCGCTAATAACGTAGTGGCAGTATTTCCGCTAATATCTTTGAACCAGTTAATATCTAATTTACCGTCGTCTTTGTAAGACCGCATTAGTTCAAACGTGCCTTCAACCCAGTTATTCAACTCGACTACAATTTTTCGATTAGGCGCCGTAATATCGCCCGTGATTATAATATCGTCTGATTGTTTAAATTCTAAATCAATTCGCGGTAACAATTTTGAGTTTACATCGTCTGTATAAACTGTTTTTTTGTATTCGTTGATGGCGTGGGTGTTGAATAATTCTTTTGTCTTATCGAGTAGTTTTGGCATTTCTTCCAAAACGTATTCGTCTGCCAAATCGACTTTATATTTTATTTGATTATTTTTATAAATTGGAATAGGATTACCTTCTCCGTCAAGAATTAGATTATTACTTTCGTCTTTCTTATATCCGATTATTCCGAAATTGAATTTAACGTCTGCGTCGAAAGTGAGTTTTCCGATGGCTTTGTAGTATGATTGCGGTTTACTGTTTGGGTTTGTGATTCCGATGGAGGGGTTTGATCTTGCGTATGTAACCGTGTTGCGTCCGGGCGTCGCGCCCGCAAAACCTACGCCGCCTGGTATCTCAAATTTGTCATTGTCAGGCGAAATCAAAATATTATTTAAATATCCAGCATCGCCAATATTAATATTAGTCGCTTTAAATTTACCTTGACCGGAAAGTATAATATCGCCCGCTTCTAATTTAGTAGGATTTCCTGGCATTATTGTAGTAGTGGGTTTTCCGAAATTGATATCGCCGTTAGTTGTAAACGATGATAATAACGACGGATGACTTCCGGCTAAACGAAACGTACCCGCATAAATATCAACATTGCCTAGAGTAGCCGCATTGTAAGGATTCAAAATATTTTCGCCGACAAATTGCACGAATCCGGAGCCTGCTTTGCTCAACGTGTTACCGCCATCGGAAGAAGGAAGTATAGGATTAGCGGCGGCGGGATCATATTTATAACTTGCAATCGGGTCGTCGAAATAGATGTTTCGTTCTCCGGTTAAAAATATATTTATGCCTGTTTCGAGGAATAGCGAGTTTGGCGTTGAGTTACTTCCTTTAACTTTGCTTTTATTATTTGCGAAGGCAATATCACCGGTTGCGGCGCTTGCGTTGAGTACGACGTAACCGTCTTTGGTAATATAAGCGGCGCCGCCGTCGCCTAGCGATTCGTTGTCGATAAAACTTGTATTACCTGCGGCAATTAAGAAGTTACCGTAAAAAGCGCCGCCGTTACCATAATCAGCGCCGCCGATACCGACGCGGTTATTTAAAAAACTCGTATTAGAAGCATCTATTTTAGCGGCGTCATTAAAATCATAATTAAGTATTGTCGAATAACTTAAATTTTTATATCCAATAACGAGCCAATCGCTATAAATAGCGCCGCCGTATTCTTTGGCAAAATTACTAGAAAACTGGTTGCTGCCGGACAATATTACTTGACCAGGATTAGTAGCCGGTCTACCATCAGAGTCAATATAAATAGCGCCGCCGGAGCCGTTATTTGCTTTATTGCCGATAAAATTTGAACTAATTTTATTGAAATTTCCGGCTGCAATGTTGAGATTATAATTCGTGTAAATAGCGCCTCCGCCGCCGTTCACGTTTGCGTCAATATCACTTTGAAAATCTGACTCGTTACCTGTAAATATTAGATATTCGTTAGATTGGTATGATGTAGTTGGTAATAAATTCCAAGTCAGACCTGATGTAGGATTTACCACGTAAAGGGCGCCGCCGTTTCTGCCGGCTATATTACCGTTGAAGGTAACTCGACCGGATTGAAAATCGAATGTAGGCGTAAAAATAGCGCCGCCGTTGCTAGCTGCCGTATTACCGCTAAAATTCATCGCCGCTCCGGCTATTATTACTTTTCTAGCATAAATAGCGCCGCCGCCAGTTGTCAAACCAGGCGTACCGTCCGCATGATTGCCGACAAATTCTATTGATTTACCACTATTACCTGTAAATGTTAAATCATTATTCCCAGCCCAAATAGCGCCGCCGTTATTGCCCGCAATATTATTTTCAAATAAAAACGTAGTATAGTAAGAATCGAAAACTAAACTATTAGTCAAATACATACCGCCGCCATTATTATCCGCCTCATTATTCGACAATATAAAATTACGAAGACTATTCATGCCCGTAATCGTCCCGCCGTTAATATAAATAGCGCCGCCGTCGCCGTCATTGGAATAAGATAGTACGGGATAAGGCGCTATCATACTCTTAATATCGTATAACTGGCGTGCTTTGCTGTTATTATTACGCATTGCAAAATCACGATTAGAAGTCATAAAATCTAAATTGCTGCCATTTCGTAAATCTATCGCGCTACCGCCGCCGCGAACATTTTCTATCGTCAACTTCGAAACAAAATATGTTCCAGTATTAGCATCAGTTCGAATATAAATCCGAAAGTCATTATCTGTACCGCTCGCATAAAATCTATTAGAGATCGCTACATCATCGTGACCGTGATTATAATAGATTTCAATGTGAGGTCTGGTTACATCAGGATCAGACAATATTTGTACTACGCCTTTAGTCAATGTAGCGCCGCCATAAGAACCAAGCGCAAAATCATCGCCGTTACGTAATATAATTGTACTATCTTGCAATTTAATACCGCCGCGAAATTCATTGTTACCTGCAAGTCTAATCCTAGAATTTGTAACCTGTAATTGACCTGAATAATTATTATTCGTTTCAGTAAGCGTAGTCTTTGTACCGTCCGCTAATATATTGCCAACAAACGTAGGTATCCAAAACGGATCACTACCTGACTGTTGTATATTCCTCACTACCATCTCGGCAACCGTCTTGCCGTTACCGCCAATAATAATTTGAAAGTTAGCGGGATTCCTGCCATCAACAGCTCCAATATTATTAGCCCAAAACCACGCATCAGTAATATTATAATCAAATATAACCGCATCGCCGTCAAGAAATCGTCCAGTGCCTGCATTCGCTATTTGTTGCGCAGTTGCTCCATAAAGTGGATCTAAAGGATTGGTAGGGTCGCCTTCATACGTTCCCATCCAGTTTTTAACAGTTAAATTCCAATTCAAGTTTGCGCCTTCAGCGGCATAAACAGTAAGGCTAGCATCTGAATCTGTATAACCTCTCCAAGTCAAAACATGGTTTTCATAGACGAGATTGTTAAGAGTAATTTCGAGGGCGTTAGCTGTGATATGACCATAAATTGAATCGCCAGTTTTACCAATATCTGGATGACCAAAAAAATTCCATATATCAGTTCTTCTAACACGGCTTGTCCACCAACCCTGAAAAGCATCGTTTGCCCAAACAGGTTCAATTGGAATTACTTCACCGTTCAAACGAAACGACCAGCCCCAATTGTTCATTTGCTCATAATCCAAAATGTTGCGTGCTGAAGCATAAGTATTACTTGCTGTAGGTAAATTGGTAAGAAAATTTCCTGAACCGGTTATTTGTAAAATTGTGCTACTACTAATAGATGATGGTATTGCTTGAATCAAGCTTGTTAAATCGACGGTAATAGCGCCGCCTATTCTAACATCAGCATAAGCATACACGGTGTAGCCGGAAAGCCCTGCGCTATCAGTAACATTAACTCGGTCAGACGAATTGGCTGTAGTAGCTTTATCCCTTAAATCGACGCGGAAGTATGGCGAGGGTCCCAAGTCGAGTTGTCCGGCAAAAGTCAATGTTCCTACTTCGCCTTTATAATCTCCGGCATATATAACGCTTTTACCTTCTAAAATAGTTCTATAACCTGGACCAACTAGATTCCCATCTTTGTCTCTTCTTGCGTTCGCTCGGATTGTTCCGTTCCCGCCGATTAAACCGTCAATTGTAGAGAAGGCTTCCGTAGACCTTATTATACCTCCACTTAATACTAACAATTTGCTGCCGTTTGTATAAGCGGTTGTAAATTCATCGTAAGGATTTGTTTCAACGACAAAATGATTAAGTCCTACGCCATCGACGACGGCAGTGTTCGTCATTCCTACTTGACCGCCTATTCTTGCAAAACCTATTGTTCCTACTGTAATGGTTCCGGCTTCGCCTCTTGTATTTTCGACGGCGTTAAAATAACCGTTTACGATATTCATGTTTCCGCCGTGTAAATTATATTTACCTCCGAAAATATTTACTCTACCGTAGCTATTTGCCGAACCGATAGTAACGCCGAAAGCGCCGTTGCCGTCAATTTTGCTATTTAGTAAGTTTAAAATTCCATCGTTGTAATATTCATTACCGCTAACGCCGACGTATAAATTCGCCCCGTTGTTAAAATTTAAACTGCTTCTGTCAACTTCGCCTACATTTGTACCTCTCGGTATTTTTTCGAGGCTATTTACGAGATTAACTTCGCTAGCGTTGTTGATCAATAATCCCTTTTTCGTAGGCTCTGATACTACAGATTCTTCTTCCTCCCCTTCGCCTTCGCCTCCGCCTTCGCCCTCTCCTTCGCCTTCTTCTTCCTCTGTAGCAGCAGTAATAGGCGCGTGCGTCAGTGTAATTGAGCTCTCTTCGGAGGCATTCAAACGCGCATATTGCGTAAGGTCTATATTTCCGCTAGTAACATTAGCGCCGGATAAATTCATCGTCGCATACGAATGATAATTTGTGTAGAAATTAGAACTGATGTAGTGATGCGAAGTCAAGTCGATTGATCCGGTAACGTCGGCGCTACTTCCGCGCGCGAGATTAAAAACTGAATTAGCGCCGCGTATATCGATAATATGAGACCGAACCTTCGACCCCGCGCCCGCAACATTCAATACAGGAAGTACGTAAGTATTATCATGAGGATTTCTACTAATATCAAGATAATAGCTATGAATGTTAATATTATTTGTCGCCGCAAAACCAGCCTGATCTGAAACGTTGACAAGTGCAACAGTATTACCGTTTGTTGCGTTGCCAATATTCGCCGTTCCCGTATGCAACCACGTATCTTTCCCCGCAACATTTGTCAAACTCAAAGCGCCGGTTGTCCCTAAAGTTTGGGCGTATGCTGAAGTTGCGTGTAATAAATTTATCCTGCCCGTATCACCTGATAAAGCAACATTGAGTCTATCCCGAATACTAAGATTCGATTGCAAACTCGTTACAGTCGAATTGTCCTCTATATACATTAAATTCGCCACAACATTCCCGCCGCTGTAAAGCGACAAAGAATGCGTATTATTAACATCTATCAACGAAGCCTCCAACGCCCCGCCATTAGAAACAGCAATCGTACCATTTAACCCTACCGATCCGTGCGCTTTTAAAGTGGCGCCCGAACCTGCAATCGTGATTGTACTTTGTCCGCCGCTAATATTAAGCGATCCGATTTCCGCCCGCCCGCCGTCAAGCAGATTCAATATCCCAAAACTACCAGACACGCTGCCTAATGTTAAATCTGCGTATGAAATTGTCGGTCCAGTCGTACCAATATCTTGCGTTGTTAAAATCGATCCGGCGCCGACGACATTTATAATTCCTTTCGATCCGGCTTCTGTAGCGACTCTCACGTCTTCCGTAAATTGGGCAGTTGCGCCGTATGAAATATCCAACGAACTTGTCGATAAAGTAAAATAATCACCGCCGCCGCTAACAATACCTTCCATCAACAATCCCCCAGCCGTCAACGCCGAACCCTTGCCATCAACAAGAACCCTACCAACCGTATCGGTTTTAGTAGTCCCGTCATACCCCTTGCCAATAAATAAATCATGATAAGTCGTAGTATATTCATAATCGCTTGAATAATAAAATCCAGTATAAGAAGGAGATTCATAAGTATATGAAGCAATAGTAGCCAAACCGCCATTGGAAATAGTAAACAATGCGTCTTGAGTAATAACATTATCGCCCCATTGACCCGCATTGCCAACATAAAGATTCCCCGCATGCTTCCACTCCGTCCGGTAATCATTGCCAATAACCGCATTAAAACGAGTCGTCATGTTAAAATAATTATCATACGTATCGGTAAAAGAATAATCATAAGAATAATAATGATAAGAATAATCACGATCAGAATAATACCCATAAGGAGTAACACCCTGTGAAATATATACATCTGTGGTAATAGAATAAGAATCGCCGCCACTGGTTAAAGATGTATTCCTTTCTATTGAATATGGATTTGTACCGTCGTCTATAGTTCCAGAATCAAATGTACTCTCAAATAATATCGGCATACCTGTTTCCAAAATTCCGCCCTTAACAATAATGCCGCCTGGGAAAGTCGATGTTCCGTTAGGAATGCCGTTTGTATCTATAGTCCGAACATCGTTAGTCATATTGTGCAACCGGATCGTTCCTTTACCGGATTTAATAAATTGTCGATTTAACGTGTCGCCTTGAGTGGGATAAGTGAAATCAGACTTAACCGTTATCGCCGGTCCTGCCGTCAAATTGCCCGTAGCAGAATCAAAATTATACGTCTGATAATTATAATCATTCATAATAAACGTAACGCGATCCGTTGGCGGCATTGATGGCGGGGATGAGTAGTCAATTGTATTTGGTAGTTTAATTGGCGATAGCGGATTTATGAACCAATCGCCTTGCGGATTAAGTTTAATACTAGGTTGTGGAAAATATGCCGCATTGTCCTCAATCAGAAACCTGCCCGTAAGATCCGGATAAAATCCCCGCAACTCATAAGGCACGCCATTAAGACGAGGATACGTAATATATACCTCGCCTGCAGAATACTTAACTATCCCAAACAAAATAATTATTATAGTCAACAGCGCAATAATCGACCGCAGCAAGATGTAAAGCCTCTTACCTGATTTCATTTTCAAATTCCATTTGTCAGGGTTCTGTCTGTTTTGCATTTTAGCCCTTGTTGTCAAATATTTCACGTCACAGTTTCTACTTCAATATACACCCACTAAACTTACATAAATTTCCTAAACGCCGCACATCCAAAAAAATACTAAAAACCTCTATAACCCAAAAAAACAGTCAATAAGGTATCAATGGAATTATCGGCATAATCTGCACAGCAGGTAAATAAAAATTATAAATTCAGAAAATGGGGGGGGGAAATTCGGAATTCGGAATTCGGAATTCGGAATTAAAGATTTTGATTTTGAGTTTAAAATAATCTGTGTAATCTGTGTAATTTGTGTAATCTGTGGATCGATTTTTTTGTCCACAGAACTCATGTTACGCACCATACGCAGAAACAAGGCAAAATATAGTAACTATATTAGGACTGAATTTGACCGCCTGTGTAACTTGAGTTATTTAATGTATGTTTTCGTTGTTTTGTCTTCGTCCCGATAGGGACGGAATTTTCATAACCGCAGGTCTTTGACCTGCGGTTAAAAATCCATACAAAACTCTGCCCCGCTAGGGGCAGGACTTTTTGCGTTAAATAATGTCAATAAAGTCCTGCCCTTTCAGGGCAGAAATTATGTGCGGCTTTTTACCGCAGGTCGCAGACCTGCGGTTATGAAAGTTACGCCCTTATCAGGGCGAAGATTTGATCAATCACACATCAAAAA
>JAISLW010000235.1 GCA_031277105.1 Planctomycetaceae bacterium
ATATCGACTTCGGCAATAAACAACTCTGTCTTAAAATTTGTCAATTTCATCGTTCTACTCCTTTTCAATTAAAAGGTTAAGTAAATTTTAGTAAAATTTATTGCGATAAAAAAATTTTCCATTGACAATCAGAAAATTAACACGCAATAAATAACAATTTTAATCGCAACAAATTCTAATTCGCAAAAAAACTTTTTTGCGCAAAGTTAAAAAATTAAATTCGTCGCAATTAAACCAAACACATTTTTCGTTACAAAAATTCAAGAGCAAAAAAAAATTTGATCCACAGATTACACAGATTAAAAAGATTATTTTAAAAAATCTTTCTAATCTGCTTAATCTGTGGACAAAAAAATTTGATCTTTTTTGATCACAACTTTTGTAACACGAGGGCGGTAGTATAAATCATTTCGCAAAATAACACAAGAGCAGTCTACAAAAATTTTCAGAAAAATTTTTTGGATCGAAAATTTTTTTAGGGACAAGTGCGACATGAGGGACAAATGGGACAAATAGAAATTGACGGATCATTACCTTCCGCTAATGCTATTACCCCGATGGGGCGACATACAATTGGGCGTTTCTAAAAATTTATTTTTTTGCAAAAAGGTAGGCGGCGTTTCGCCACTGTGTTTATTTTTTGTGCCGCATTACGCACAAAATAATTTTTCGATAAATTTAATTGCCGATTTCTCTGTAGTAAATTTTTATTGTTGTGAAACCAATTCGTCTATACAATTTTGTTGCGTGGAAATTATCCGCCGTAACCTCCAACGTAACACTACGAAACCCCAAACGCCTAAAACCCCACAAAGCGCCAAGCAATAAACCACGACCAATACCACGATTCCTATACTCCGGCAAAACCGCAATATTCTGTATCCCGCCAACATCCAACGAAAAACGAACCCCCTGAACCGCCGCAACATACTCAACCAAATCACAAGAATCGCCATAAGCAATCAATAACGTCGCCTCCGGCATAAAATTTGAACCGCCCGAAAGCGATTGCATTAAACGCAAACAACCCTCATATCGACAAAACGTCGGAAATAATTTCGCATCTATGTCATTGCAAAAACCACGATGCTGTATATCCGCATGAACCTCAAGCAACGATTTATGCCAAGGCACATACCAAAAACCTAACGGCAACTCAACCTTAGGAAGAGATATATTACTAAAATCTATCCCCATGTGAAAACGCTTAATATATTGTAACGATAACTCCCGCATAAATAATTCTCGTAAATATTCACGAAATATTTGCCCGTCAAATTAAGTATCGACGCCCCTTTTAGGAACAGGACAAGATGGACAATGTTGTCTGAACTTTGATTTTTATGATTTGTGTGATTGTTATAGTAACCGTTCACGATAATTTTTTTAGCAACCGTACTTGCGATTTTTAACTATTCAGTACGCATTTATTTTTTGTATTGAAATTTGTTTATATTAGCCCCATCGGATAGGATGTTAAAAATTGATCAAAATATTTAAACTGTTCGCACTTGAGTTTTCGTTTACCTTCGCCTGCCTAGATTTCGGACGGCAGGCTTTGACGCTTTTAAATCGCTGAATTTCAAGTACGAACTGTATAATCATACGCCACAACTTACTATCAAATATGCGCCAAGTCCCGCTCGAAATCTTCCAAAGACTCACAGTCAATTGCACGATCCATCAACGAATCCAACGCAACTAAATCCGTGTACATTTTTACCGCCCGCGAAATCGGAGCAGGAATATCCTTAAAACGGCGTATGAGGATTTTAAGAACATCGTCGATTTTACCTTCGATCTTACCTTTTTTTATGCCTTCTATTATGCCTTCCTCTTTTCCTTCTATTTTACCTTCGGTGAATACTTTTCCTAACGTTGAATTTAACATCATATTTACCTCGCTTTCATTGAAAATATTTAATTTTAAAACTGCTCTGGCAACAGTTTCATTTTGGTTTTCTGTTACAGCCAGAATGTAACTTATAAACGCAATAATCCAACCTCTAACTCTAATATCATTTTTGGCAGGTTCAAAATAACCGATTATTCGCCCTATGCGATTTGATATATCGTTACGTTTACACGATATTAGCGCATCTAAAAGGGCAATTACTACCGGCGTTCCCTGCAAGTTGTTACGATCAATTTTCGATAAGTCTATTTTCAAAAAATGTATTGCCAAAAAATTAGTAATATCCAAACCCGCCGGCACAGATATTAAATCCTTAATTTGCAATATCCTTTCCCATAAATTACCGCCGTAATAAAGTAATACTATTATCGGATACGGCAACTTGCCTTCTTTTGAAATTCTTTGCTCTGGAATTGAAATACATTGTTCAAAAAAAATAAATAAATTTCGCAAACACCGAATAATAAACAGCAGTATTTTTGTCGATTGATGTTCAAGCATAAAGAAAACGCTTGAGTGACCTTTTTCCTTAAATTGCGCTGAAAAATTCATATCCCCAACCGCTTCGCGTAATTCGTCGCTTACCATTACCGGCGACTCACTCCGAAGCGAATTGAGATCAATTAAACCGACGATTTCAGGATCGCCATAAATCTCCAACAAACACCTAAACGATTCCTCATCGCAAAGCGCCCTGCGCGACAACGTATCATGAGGATGATTCAATTCAACCCGCATTGATATTTTTTGAAAAAAATCATAAGTCATAAAATAACTCCATTAGCTAACAACTTCTAAAAACCGAAAATATAAACTGCTAACGTTTTAATTTGCGTTTACCGCCGCATCCTAGTTTTCGGACGGCAAACTCTTACGCTTTAAAATCACTGATTTTCAAGTACGAGCTGTATATTTTGGTTATTTTTGTAACGAAAAATAATTTTGTTTTCTATTGTCATATTGGGGCGTTTTTTAATTTTTTGTAACCGTTCACGGAAATTTTTTTATTAAATTATGTTTTGGCAATTTTTGAGGGACAGGTGGGACGTGAGGGACAAGTGGGACAATTTTTTTATAACAAAAAATTGTTATCTAATTTTCTAAAAAACTACTCCCTACTCACTATTCCCTATTCCCTATTCCCTATTCTCTAACTCCTAAAATCTATCGCTTAAATTTTTGTGAATGTTTACTTTTACTTTTACTTTTACTTTTACTCAACAGTAACGCTTTTTGCTAGGTTTCGCGGTTTATCTACGTCGCAACCTCTTATTACTGCGATATGGTATGCGAGTAATTGCAAAGGTACGTTGTAAACGATTGGTTGCAAGAAATCTGCTATTTTTGGCAATTCGATATAATCGTCTGCGATTTCTTTTGTTTTTTTGTCTCCTTCGGTTACGATTGCAATTACAGGTCCTCCGCGTGCTTTTATTTCTTGCATATTTGACAAAGTTTTATTGTGGACATAACATTCTGGCGCGATAAATACGCTTGGCGTTTTATTGTCTATTAGAGCAAGAGGTCCATGTTTCATTTCGCCAGCCGGATAGCCTTCGGCATGAATGTAACTTATTTCTTTAAGTTTTAACGCCCCTTCTAACGCCGCTGGAAAATTGTATTGACGGGCAAGAAACATGAAGTCATTACAACTCGCATATTTATTTGCGATATTTTTAATTTGGTCGTTTTTTTGTAAGGCAATAGTTATCAAATTTGGCAAGTTATTTATTTGGTCAATTAACTTGCGTCCGAGTTCAAAATCGATATGCCGCAAACGCCCAAGATATAACGCCAACATTGCAAAAACCGTACATTGCGACGTGAACGTTTTCGTTGACGCAACTCCGATTTCCGGTCCCGCATGAAGATACACGCCGCCGTCGGCTTCGCGAGAAATCGTGCTGCCTACGACGTTGCAAATTGACATTGTCGGAAACCCGCGACGTTTCATTTCACGCAGCGCCGCAATAGTATCGGCAGTTTCACCGCTTTGCGTAACAGCGAACACGAGCGTATTTTGGTCTATCGGCGGATTCCGGTAACGTAATTCGCTTGCGTATTCAACTTCGACGGGTATTCTTGCAAGCGTCTCTATTTGATATTCTCCAACAAGCGACGCATGCCAACTTGTCCCGCACGCCGTCGCCATTATTCGTCGTATGCCTATCAGTTGTTGCGCCGTCAAATTTAATCCGCCAAATTTAGCCGTAACAGAATCAAAATCCAAACGCCCCCGCAACGTATTACGAATTGCGTCTGGCTGCTCAAATATCTCCTTCAACATGTAATGTTCAAAATCGCCGCGTTCCACTTGCGTCGGATCAATATCAAGAACTTCTATATTACGCACAACCAACCCCTCGTCGCGATGCCGAATAGAAATATTGTCCGCCGTCATAAAGGCAATTTCATGATCTGAAAGCGTAATAATATGATCAGTATTGCCCGCAAGAGACGCCGCATCACTCGCAATAAAATTTTCGCCGCGTCCGACGCCGATTATAAACGGACTGCCAAGTTTAGCGCCGATCATCACTTCAGGATAATCGCGAAATAATACGGCAACGCCATACGTTCCATGTATTTGAGACAAAGCAAGACTAACCGCTTGAGGTAATAATTCGTCAATCCGAATCGTATCGCCAAGTTTATTCGTCTCTTCATTAAGATAAAACGCAATCAAATGAGCCAACGATTCCGTGTCTGTTTGCGTCGTAAATTTTATGCCGCGTTTAATCAATTGGTCGCGAATAGATTGATAATTTTCAATTACGCCGTTGTGAACTACGACAACAGAACCGTCGTAACTTACATGAGGATGCGCATTGGCGTCCGTAGGCAAACCATGCGTCGCCCAACGCGTATGACCTATTCCAATCTTACCGCGCAAGTTTGCGGCAAGAACTTGTTTGGCAAGCGTATCAACCCTGCCTGCCGTTTTAACTATTTGAATTGTCCGCTTCTCGTCAACCGTTGCAATTCCAGCGCTATCATAACCGCGATACTCAAGCAAACGCAATCCCCGCAAAAGAAAATCCACCGGATTCTGATTACCAACATAACCAACTATTCCACACATCTCAATTCCCCCAACAAAAGAATAATAAAACAAAACTTATACCGCGCATACTTGAATTTCAAGCACGAACAATATAAATTGACAAAAAAGATAAACGAGATATAAACAACGTTATCAAAAATATTTTATCGTTAATCGCATGTATTGAACAGACCATATTAGGCAAAATTAACCAAACGGTAACCGTTCACAAAAATTTGTTCGTCAAATTACGCATTAGGCAATTTTAATGGACAATAGACAAGAATGACAAGAAGAACATAGGCGATTATTTTTTGTTACAAAAAATCCGTTCTCTAGTTTTCTAAAAAACTACTCCCTATCCGCCTCTCCTTAACACCTACACCCTAATCATTAAAACCTGTCGCTTAATTATTCCGTGAACAATTACGAAATTTAAATATTACGACGTGGTTTCTCTAAAAATTCATTATTGGCAACTTCTAAACTATTCGTACTTGAGTTTGCGTTTACCTTCGCCTGCCTAGCTTTCGGACGGCAGGCTTTGACGCTTTTAAATCGCTGAATTTCAAGTACGAGCAGTATAATAACCAGTTTT
>JAISLW010000429.1 GCA_031277105.1 Planctomycetaceae bacterium
AAATTAACATGTTTATTAAACGATTTATTCAGATTTTTGTTATTGGGTTTGTATTGATCAATTGGTCATTGGCTTCAGAACAATTGCCCGTTAAATATGGACAATTAGAATTATTGAGCAAAGCCAAAGTTGCGGAAATTTCAAAAAAAGAAATCGCAGACGTTGTAAAAGAGGAATCGCAAAAACACGACGACGATGGTTATCTTGCACATCCGAAAGCGACTGATTGTTTTGATGCGTGGGGCTATCGATATACTGGCGGACGTTATAATAACGAGTTGATCCGTTTTCGTTTGAGACAACCGCCTAAAATTGTTCCAGGCAAAAAATACCCGTTGATCGTGTGGTTTCATGGTAAAGGCGAAAGTGGAAATGATAATGAACGCCAACTTGCGCATCTACATTATACTTTACCATTTTTAACGGGACCGGAAAGTTTAGATTTCTTTATGCTCGTTACGCAATGCCCTAAAGATAATACTCTTTGGAATACATCTGTGTCAAAAGACGGCAAAGGCGATGCGCCGTTCACGATTGCAGCAGAAATATTTGAACAGATTTTAAATGAATTTCCAATTGATCAAAAACGAATTACAACTTTCGGAATGTGTAGCGGTTCTGTAGGTTCAACTATGTTTTTTAATAAATATTCCCAATTGATTTCGGCAATCGTTTATGTCTCTGCTATGGAACCAACAACTTTAATAGATGAAATTCCTATTTATTCTTTTCATTGCACGCATGATGCCCAAGCTCCAATTCAAGGAATGCGCTATTATATAAAACAAGTCAATGATGAAGGCGGTAATGCATGTTTAATAGAATTTAAGTCAACAGGACACGAAGCATGGATACAGGCATTATCACAATATAAAGTTATTGCATGGATGATCGCACAAAAAAAAGATTCCTTATTTTCGCCGCCGCCTGGCGTTGTGGTTGTTGAGTTATCTTGGCGGCAAGTTTTTATTTATTTCGGGATTCCTATTTGTTGTTTAATACCGTTTATTATTATGCGATTGCAAAAATGGAAATTTAATTTAGTTAATAAAAACACGGAATAGTAGATGATGTTTACTCAAAACTTGAAATTTATAAATGGCTTTTGAATCAAGATAGCACAAGTAACGCAAAAAAATTTTTAAGTCACTAATTGACAATTTATTATTTGTTAGTATTTTGTGTATTAATTCAGGAATGAGCAAAATAAGTAAGAACCGAAAACTGTTAATAAAAACGGATCGTAACTTAATATGTTTGGCGTTGAGATAAAATTAAAGATGGAGTTATTTGTTCGATTTTTCGTTGCGCTAATTTTATTAGTTGCCGCTGGATTAAAGGCTCATCAATTGGCTACTACTCCGTCATTAGGAGACGGTTTACTTCATGCCCGTTGGTTTAATATTTTTGTTGTTGAATTTGAATTGTTTTTTGGAATATGGTTAATTTTTGGATTGTTGCCCAAATTATCATGGCTGGCAAGTGTTGGACTGTTTTCTATGTTGTCAGTTATTTCGTTTTATAAAGCGGCGATCCTTAAAGAAACAAGTTGCGGCTGTTTCGGCGCAACAGAAATCAATCCCTGGTTTACGACAGTTTTGGATTTAATGATTGTTTTGATTTTGGTTGTGTTTCGACCAAAAGAAATCATTTTTAAATTACAAAATTTTTTTATGGAATTAGGTAATTTTAAAAGATTTCGTTTGGTTATTATATTTGTTTTAACTTGGTTCTTGGTTACAGTTCCTATAACTTTTATTTTAGTTTCGGCAAAATTTGAAACGTTTACGTCTAATTCTGTTTTGAATGGACATGAAAAATCAATTGTCATTGAACCATCACAATGGATCGGCAAAGATTTTCCATTATCGCAATTTTTAGAAGATACGGTAGTTGACAAAGTTGTAAAGGGAGAGCAAAATATCGTATTGTTTAATTTTGATTGTGAGGAATGTAAGCGGGTAGTTGAGAATATTCATAACAAAAGTAGTTATATTTTTATTGCGATTCCATCAGAGAAAAATAACAAAGTTCTTTTTGATTTACCTGAATATTCGATGTTGCCTGATAAATATCAATGGTGGGCTGATACGCCAATTATTATTGTGCTGGAAAATGGGATCGTCAAAAAAATTTCAAAAGGGGTAGAATAAATGAGACTATTTTTTAGGTTATTCTTTTTTGTTGTTATTTTAATTGTGCCTTACTTGTTTGGTTGCAATAAAAGTGATAAACTTGTTTCCGAACAAATTAAAAAATATTCATCGGAAAAAGGCGCATCTGAAAAAATATTTAACGATGATGAAAACACCGTAACTTTAACGCATGATTTTGGAGTTCTTGTACAACCAATTAAAGATGCTATAACTTGTGAGTTTGAAATTAAGAATGAGACGCAGACAACGTGGAATCTCAAAACAATTACAAATACTTGTTCATGTACGGTAGCAGACATAACTTCGCCGAAAGTAGAAGCAGGTAAAACAGAAAAAATTCTTGTAGCTTACAAACCAATAGGCGAAGGTAGTTTTGACGATAATCGAAGATCTTTGGTTCAATTTGAGGAAAAAGTCGCTCCTAAATTCAAGTTATATATAAAATCACGTGTTCGCGAACCGATAACATTTCAACCAAAATCGCTTTCATGGTTACGGGTCGGGGAAAATCAAATTAAAAAAGATCATTTTGAAATAATAAATTTTTCGGATAAAAAATTTGATAAATTAGAAATTACGAAAAAACCTGCATGGTTAAAGGTTGAAATTAAAAATACAACGCCGCCTAAATCGCAACCGGCTGCAAAACAAGTTTGGTTGGCAAATGTAAATGTTGATACTAAAGGTATGACGCCTGGCGAACATCAAGGAGAACTCATTGTACAGTTAGGTGAAAATGAAACAAAATCATTACCGCTAACTTTACAAATAACAACGGCAGTAAGCGCAGTACCGGCTCAATTTTTCTTTGGAAATGTTACGCTAAATGAAACGGCAACAAAAAACATTAAAATAGTTTTTAGTCCTGATTCAATTCCCAAAGATAAAAATGAAATTCATTTTGAACATGATTTTGGCGACAAATTACAATTAAATTGGATATCTACAGAGGGTGAATCATGGGAATTACAGGCGTCTCTGAAATTAAATAATGAAAATATTTCTAAAGATCCTGTTGTTGCAGTTTCATTTTTAGATACAAAATTACCAAAAATAAAATTGCCCGTTTATGTAATGTTCAACACAAAAACTGAACAATGAAAAAGAGTATAACAATTATTATAAGTTTGTTTTTAATATTGGTAACTACGCCGATGCTTTTTTGTAACGAAAAAGAAAACAATGAAAAAACAGAAAAAGAAAAAAATATTGGCGATGTTATATGCGGTCCAAAGTGCGTCAGTTTTTTATTAAAATACTACGGAAAAGAAGAAGATATTATTCATTTGGTTCGTGAAATACAGTATCCGGAATTACTTGAAGGAACGTCGTTAGCAAAAATCGCAGAAGCGCTGGAAAAACGGGGAATTTATACGTTTGCAATGAAAATTAAGCCGTCAACGAGGCTCGTTTGGAAATATCCGGTAATTGTGCATTTAGATCAGAGTCATAACGAACAAATTGGACATTACGTGATTTGGCAACCTGAATCACGTAATAATGATTTGTGGATATGGGACGGTGATAAAGATATGCAGAATTATCAGGAAAGAACCTGGTCAAAAAAACGTTCTGGCGTAGTGTTACTCACTTCGCCTGAACCAATCACAAAACCAGGGAATGCCGTAAAATGGGTCGGTTTACCCTTTTACGATGTAACTTGTTTGATCTTCGCATGGATCGTATTTTTATCCGGCGCAGGTCTAGTTGTCAAGACGTTTTGGCACTCAAAACGTCAAAAAAACTTTAGTTAAATTTGGAGAAAATTTATGAAAAACTTGTTTATGGTGTTTGTTGCTGTAGTTTCAGTAACAGTATGTTGTGTTTGGATTATGGCGACTTCGCCAAAATGGGAAACAGTCAATACTAATAACGTCAACGGTGGCGCTTGTTATGCATTCACCACACAACGTTGTTTAGGAGGTAATATTGATTGTTCAGAAACTTTTTGCACTTCAACTGATGGAGGACAGACTTGGAAATGCAATCGAGAGACTCTTATTTATAATCTACTTCCTACATATAACAGTGCTTGCCCTACTGTAGAAAGTGGTGGTTGGACCGATTGTACAACTGCAAAAGTATTATGTGCGGAAATAAAATATTGTCATCAAAGCTGTGTTTTAAATCCATCAAACAATACATATTATTGTAAACCTGGTGATTTACTTCCTCCAACTCCTATGGAAGAAAATAATCATTATTCAGAAAATTTAACAGGTTGCTAATTTATGTAAAAAATGATTACATAAGTTAAATAATAATTGTTTATTTTTTACATATTTAAAAAACTGATTGTTTCATTTTTGGGGGATAAATTATTTTGAAAATATAGATAAGTAGGATACTTAAATTTAAAATGAATATCACAGTTTGGCGATATTCATAAATTTTAGAAATCCCATTTTATATTTTAACTTATTTATTTTTTCATTTTCATACCCCCCAAAAGTGAAATAACCAGTTATTTTTAACAAAATTTTAATAACATGAGAAATTTTTTAATTTATATTTTTACCGTTTTGTATTTAATGTCTATTCATAATGTTTCTTTTGCAGTCGAAGATGACATTAAAGAAAAAATATTGCAATGTCTTCGTGGTATGGATGATAATATAATGCGTTTAAATTCAGGAATATGTCATATTGCAGGAAAATCAGTAATAGGCGATAAGAGCGTTACAGAATCTATTAAGATTGCTTTTGATTATCAAAAAGGTATGTATAGATTTGATCGACCAGAATGTTATTCATTAAAAACGCCTGAATTCTATTTTGAATTTCAGATTGCTGATAAAATGGGGTCTGCAGTGATACGGCAAAAAACATCTGAAAGAAAACCATCGCGAAGAGCAGCGCCCTTTGATATACAATCACTTACTATGTTATCATTAGTAGGTCCTTATTGGAATATTACATATCAGCAATATCGAGAAAAACTACTTTATGAAGATGTTCTTGTTTCATACAAGCAATTATCGGAAAATTTGATTTTTATAGAAACTAATCGAATTTTTACAAATAATAATCGAAGAACTATTTTAAGTCGAAATTACTGGTTGTCGCCAAAACAAGGTTATTCTATGATAAAAGGAGAGTTTGCTAAAATTGATACTGTTGAATTGTCATGGAAAGAAAAAAATGAAACATGGGTTCCTGTTGCGTTTAAACTTTCATCTGTCCAAGATTATTCGGCTGAATGGAAAATTGATTGGGAATTGGTCAA
>JAISLW010000522.1 GCA_031277105.1 Planctomycetaceae bacterium
TTTGGCCGCAGTAGAGTTTATGATACCAATGAATTTTAATAATTCATAAAGCCTAAAATATGTTTATTTTAGACGTGCTAAATATTAAAATTTATTGATGTCGTAAACCGTAATGCGGCCCAAAATTAAACACGGGGCGAAACGCCGCCTACCTAAACAAATGAATTTTTAGAGACGCCCGTTTGTTTAGTCGTATGTTTATTCGTAAATTCCCAAGATAGTTGTTTTGTGTGAGAACTGTTTTGTGTTTGGTATGCATTGTTCGACAAATGGGTTCCAATCTGAGATTGATGCGGAATAAGAGTTGGGGAACAATTCTAATTGCGTAGTTATTGAATTGTTGCCGCTTGTTAATAATTCATTTTGTATGGTTCTTAAGTTTGTGTAAAATCCTGCTTCGGTCATTTTGGATTTTGGCGTTGCGGTTCTTACTAATATTTTTTGTTCGCCTGCGTCAATATTATTTGTTTCAAAAAATTCACCGTTTGGCGAGCATACTAATAGATGATTTATTTTTACGCCTAATCCGTTTGTGGCGGTAGGTTTTTTTTCATCAGTCCAATTGAAAGTTACATTTAATTTTTGTTGTACGAGATTTTTTCGTAATGCGAAATACGCCGGAACTCTTGGCAAAATCCAGCCGCCAAATAACGTTTGATTGCCCGATCTATTTACCCGCAACTCTAACGTCCCTGCGCTGGTATCCAGAAAAGGTAACAACTCAATATCAGGCGTAAAATTGAGATTGCCCGTCGAGAAAGTTGAATAATATCCGATAAATCCAAAAGTTGTCGCCGTACCGCGCCGCTGGTCAAGCGCCGTACACGTAATTGAACTAGATTGTCGCAACAAACCTTCGCTCAAAAAACTTGCCAGCAACACAATAAAACTCGCAATAAGAGACGTCGCCGGAACCGTCCAAATTAACCATATCCTCTTGTTCAAACTCCGAAGCACAAAAACATTCACCGGACCAATCAAAATCGCAAACAAAATTATTAACACTAATACTAATTTTATATTCACGCCGTATTCTTTTACAACAGGTAAAATATTGTGCATCCGCGAAATATGAGACTCCGAAGAACCGCCAAACATCATGCCGCGACGACTAAAACTATTTTCATTTTGAGCCAAATTTAATCTCAGCAATGCGGTATTCGCAGCGTCGTCAATTTGTTTTATTATCTGATCAAAAAACGGCGCATTTGCCGCTATCTCTTCGCTTGTCCGTCCTATAACAAATAACTTGCCGCAAACAATCGCCCGCTCAATATCAGACTTGTCATTTGCCGCAACGTTAATAACCGGCTTCCACTCTTGCGGCGATTCCCAATCCTTGCCCAAAATTATGAGCATGCCGCCCGCCTCGACATAACGTTTAATAGCGCCCAAAACCATCGGCTTACGAACTATCAAACCATCCCACTCCACGCCCGTCATCACAACACAATCAAAACGCGTGTACGAAACCCACGACTCACTCCACTCATCAACAGGAACAGTCGAATACACGCTCTGATTCTGCTTTACAGGCAACGAAGGCGAAGAAGGCGGAGAAGGAGAATACGAAGAAGGCGAAGGAGACGGCAACGTAGTTGCTTTTGCCGCAGCCGTTTTTTTCGCTTCTTCTTGTAATGACAAAGTTGAACGGCGTGTGAAGAAATCGCGAATTGTTACGGGGACTTGTTGGCTGAAACAGATCATTACGTTTGAAGAACTCGCACTTCCGAAAGAGGCGCTCATGTGATTACATGTTATTTTAAAATCTTTATTTTGCGACCAGCCGTCGATACTTACATTAACGTCAAGCATACCGGAATAAAATCGTACCGGCGGTTGAAATAAACGAAGAATCGCATTGCCGCCCGCCGCAACCTCTATCGCGTCAGTCGAAAAAACCAATCCGTTATCATCAACGCGAATTGAAGGCGTCAAAGATATTTTTATTTTATGCGGCGACGTATCGCTATTTTTAATAAGGAATTTATACTCCGCATAACCGTGACGCGTCGATGTATTCGTCACGTCGTATTGTTGCAATTCCATTACGGTTATTTTGCCATCGACAAAATCCATCGCAAAAATTTTGCCCGTCAAAAATATAGTAAATAAAAACGTTACAATAATTATCTTTCTCATAAAAAATCCTCTACTAAATGTTACTTTCTAAAAATCACAAATTCATTTTTATTGACGCAAATCACACTGATATACGGATCGTACTTGAAATTCTGCGATTTATACTGCTCGTACTTGAAATTCATCGATTTAAAAGCGTCCAAGCCTGCCGTCCGAAAGCTAGGCAGGCGAAGGTAAACGAAAACTCAAGTGCGAACAGTTTAAAAGCGTCAAAGCCTGCCGTCCAAAAACTAGGCAGGCGAAGGTAAACGCAAACTCAAGTACGAACATCTTAAAATTTTTAATTTGAATAAAAAAATAAAAACTGTTTAATATAATAAAAATTTTTCTCTGCTTCTGCGCGGTTGTTAAAAATAAATTATTTTTAGAAATTGTGTAACCGTTCACTGAGATATTTTTAGTAAAATACGTATCGACAAATTTTTGAGGATCAAGTGGGACAGAAGGGACAAGTGGAAAAATTTTTTTGTAACAAAAAATCTGTTCTCTAGTTTTCTAAAAAGCTATTCCCTATCCCCTATTCCCTAACCTCTAAAATCTATCGCTTAAATTTCCGTGAACGGTTATGAAATTGTTTTTTGGTTATGGTTGGCGGTTATGGTTATTCGTCTTCGTGTTCGATTTTTGCGATCATGCGTGTGAATTGTCTTATTTCTGAAAATCTTTCGGCGGCTTCGGGTTCGATGCATTTATGTATTGCTTTGGCTAATGTTTTATTTATTTGCGGTCTGTATGTTGTGATGGGTTCGGGCGGTTCGCTGTGCGACATTGCGGCGTTAGCGTTTTCGCCGCGTGGCCAAGGTAAATTTTTTGTGCAAAGTTCATAGATTGTTACGCCGAATGCAAAAATATCAAGTCGTCTATCCGTCGGTTTTCGTCTAACCAATTCGGGCGCCATGTAATTTGCGGTGCCGGTTCTATTGCCCGGATCCGTAAAAGGCGACTTATCGGGTACCGTCAAACCGAAATCAGTCAACTTTAACACCGTCCCGTCTTCGGTAAAAATTAAGTTACGCGGACAAATATCGCGATGAATAAATCCCTTGTCGTGTACTACTGCGAGCGCCTCGGCTATTTGACGTATATAAAGTAGTCTAGCGCCGGACATGAGGTCTTCTTGAACAAGAAGAACGTTATTTAAACCGGAGCCGCCGAGATATTCCATTATAAGATATTGTTCGTTGTCTATTGTCAAACCGTGAGACAAGGTCTTAATTATAAAAGGGTGATCAAATTGAATTGCAATTTCGCCTTCGGTAGGTTTTTTAACGCCTTGAAATCTGCTGTTGATAGCGTTAGTTTTGGGCATATCGAGGATTTTCAATGCGATAATTTCGCCGGTTATGCGGTCTTTTGCCTTATAGACTTTGGACATCGTTCCGGACATTGCGGATAGTTGCAACTCATATCGCTTCTTATAATCCAATTTACCGCCGCCGCCAAAAATTTTATTAAATATTCCCATTGATTACTAAATTCAATATCCAGTTAAAAAAATTCAATATCCGCAATTACGCAAATTTGAAACATATACTTTTTTCGCACTTTAAATTATGGTTTTTTAAAAATTACTTATAACTATTCGTTAGAGTATTTTTTTGATCAAAAAATTACGTTATATTTCGCCATGATAGGGGCGACAAATAATTACAATTATCGTTACAAAAAATAAAATTAAAAAACGTATTTTAAAGTGTGAGAAATATATTAAATAAAATTTTGACGTAAATTAAAATTTTCCTCTGTGTTCTCTGTGGTTAATAAAAATAAATTTATGATTTTTAGAAGTTTCCTAATTGCAAATTAAGGTACGAGCAGTTTAAAATCCACAAAGCGAAAAATTGTAACAAAAAATAAAACCACAACAACCCCAGACAAAATCAGATTGGCGTCTCTAAAATTTTAGTTGGCTTGGTAGGCGGCTAAAAAAATTGTCCCCCTTGTCCCTCCTGTCCCCCTTGTCCCTCAAAAATTGCCAAAACGTAGAAATGTTACTTTTAAATTATCTTACTGATTTTGCGTTTTGAATTTAGTTTTGAATTGGTATTGTGTTTTTTTTTTGCTTGTGGTACAATCCCGCCTTTACGGTAAAAATATAAATTTTTGTTACGAAAATTAATGTATGATTTTCGTTATTTTTTACCGTGTATTTGAATGGCGTTTAAATATTCGGCTGCGTTAAACCGGATATTTTTGCGTGAATATTTTGGATATTCGTATTTTAATTTTAGTTACTTTCGCCGGTCTGATTTAATGGTTGGCGTTTTAGCGGTTGTCATTTTAATTTCGGTTTTTTGCCGTTTGATTTTCTATTTTAATGTTTGGCTCATACGTTTTAATTGGCGTTTATTAATTGAGCCGTCGAAATTCTAATTACGATTTGTATAAAATTTTTAGTCTCTGAAATTTTAGTGCGATTTGTATAACCGCCGATATAAATTTGGCGGCGTTCAAAATATTAACAACTTAACAAAACTTAAAAATCATGAAAATTACAAAAGCAACAACATCACGTCGCCGCTTTATCCAAGCCGCGACTGCAGTCGGAGTCGGTTCAGTTTTTGCGCCGGCAGTTCTTGCGGACAAAAGTCCCAACGGTAAATTGAACATTGGCGTAATTGGCGTAGGCGGTCGCGGAGGCGATGATATTAGCGAATTGGTCAAGAGTACAAACGGCTCGGAAAAGTTTCTTGCATTTTGCGACACGAATAAAAATACGCTCAATAAACAATCCGATAAATATAACGTCGAACACCGTTACCAAGATTATCGCGAAATGCTCGACCAGAAAGCGAAAGAACTAGACGGCGTAATTATCGGAACAGTCGATCACACGCACGGAATAATCGCATGTACGGCAATGGATTTAGGATTGCATTGTTATTGCGAAAAGCCGCTGGCGAATTCTGTTTGGGAGATTCGTTTAATGGCTGATATTGCGCGTAAGAAAAAAGTTTGCACTCAAACGGGTACGCAAGTTCGTTCTTGGGGCAATGGTAACGGGGCGCATTATTATCGTTCTTTTGAGTTGATCAAGGCGGGCGCTATCGGCGAAGTTAAGGAAGTAGTTATTTGGAGCGACGGTAATTTCGTTCCGCGTAAAAAAGAAGAACTTAATCCCGTTGGAGAATCTCCAATTCCGCCTGAATTTAATTATGACGTTTGGCTCGGTCCGGTTCCGTATCGTCCGTTCCATGAATATTGGTTGAGATGGCCGGGTCGATTTTCTTATTGGCATTCGTCTAATGGTTATATTGCGGGCATGGGACCGCATACGATTGATATGGTTTGGTCTGCGTTAAATTTGACGCCGCCGGAAACTATCGAAGTCGATTCACCCGAACCAAACCCGCTCTACAACCCAGATAAACAACACGCAATATGGACGCATAAACTCGCAAACGGAAAAAAATTAAAATTCCATTGGTACGACTCAAACCGCAGACCCGAAGATTTGCCTGCCGATTTGATTGACCCAAAAAAGAAACAGGCAATCGTTTTTGTCGGAACAGAAGGGTTATTGCAAGTACATTATGATTATCATTTCCTTGCGCCGAAGGATAAATTCGCCGATTACAA
>JAISLW010000530.1 GCA_031277105.1 Planctomycetaceae bacterium
AAAGCTTACGGTAATCAAAAAGGAATCGGTTTACCCGATAATTTTGTAACGAAAATTCTGATACTTGATAACGGCGATTATTTGATTGGTTCATACGGCGGCGGAATTGTAAAGCCGATTAAACCGTACAAATTAGTTGACCGAAAACCGCTAAAAACCAGATTTAACAAAGACAAATCATTTTTCGTTGCGCAAAATAAATTTCCTAAATTGCCGTCAAAAATAAAACCGCCTACGGCAGAAGAATTACGAGCTACATTCTATAAACTTAAAAAAACATATCAAAAGCCTAATCATTCCAATATACTAGCGCTTAACGATGATTGGCGAACACAAGGAGATTGGATAGATCATTATGGTCGCCATTCGGCAGTACTCTGTGCCCAGGCTGGCGGCGGTTTAGATTTTTTTGGCGGTTATTTTTCGCATGAATTAGAATCCAGAGGCTGGATAGGACGTAATTGTTTACATAAAGGCGATCAACTTCGTCGATGGGTTCACTGGATAGAATCCAATGACCGACGCGTGTTACAATGCTTGCAACTAGGCGGCAGAAAACAAGCCGAATGGGACGACCACAAAGAAGCATATCCAATGAATCTTGATGGACCTCATATCTACGGTACATTCAAAATTCCGCAAGGAAAATACATTTTGTCTTTATACTTTTTCAATAAAGATGGACACGGCGGCAAAAATCGATTACGTGATTTTGTTGTGTCTGTAAAAACAATGAAATTACAAAAACAGATTTTTGAGAGTCTTGGTAATAAAAACATTTATGCAGAAGCAGAATTTTTCAACTCGCAGAACGGCGTTAATTCCAGAGTTAATAATTTTTGGGGTGGTTTATATAAACGTTTTTTCATTGAAGTTAAAAAAGACGAATATATAACTGTCTGTGTTAATAGTAATTATTCATTTAATACAATTATGAGCGGCGTTTTTTTTGATCCGGCAGGAGAAATGAAATCATTAACTTCATTAAATTCTCCGTATCCGCCTCCTCGTCAACTAACAAAATGGGAAGAAGTTATTGAATCGCCAATAGAAAAAATATGGTGGGGACTACATGTTTTGGATTATTTGTTGTATTTACGAGATAGCCGTCCAACATGGTTTTACCCAAATTCCCGAAAAAGTCTTTTACCATTGATACGTGTGTTTATTAAGATAGAAGGTAATAAACCGTGTTCGCCTGCTGAAATTGACGCTAAAGATAAAAATCTTATACGTTCTGATATTGCTAAACTATTGAATTACACACAAATGTTCTACTATCGCGATATGGTAGATTTCTCAGGTCATAAACAAGCAACCTACTGGTGGCATGAAAGAACACGTATTGGAAGATCTAATGCATTGAATTTTATGTGGAATGAGATGGATTATATGAAGTTTTGGAGAGGAAAAAATCATGACCTAATATGGTAATCTTGAAATGATATAGTATATTGATTGACATGTATTATAAACAACACACAATTTAAGTTTCAATTTTTAAAACTGAAAAAATTTAAACTGTTCGCACTTTAAATTGCATTTACCTCCGTCTACCTAGCTATCGGACGGCAGACTTTGATGCTTTTACATCAATGAATTTCAAGTACAGCAGTATAGTTTTTTTTAAGTTTAAGTAATAGTCGTATCGATTATTGCGAGTTATTTAACGATAATGTCTTACTATTCGATAGCTGTATAATTAAAATTTGGTAAAATTTGGTTTACAAGCATATACTTTTTTATATTTGAATTTGCGGTTGTTAAAAAATACACGGATGTATTTGTCCTTAAAAAATCAGCATATTCCGTAATCGTAAAAAAAAGTATTTTAAGGTGTGTAGTGTATACAACTACTACAATGTGCGTTGATTACATAATTAACTCAACACAGAAATGTGTAATATTAAAAAAGGAAATTAACATGAAAAAAATGATAAACCGTAAATTAGTTTTGATTGTGATCTCGTTACTCTGTTTTGCTCACGTTATAGATTATGGCAAGTGTGCAAATGCAAATACGAGTGAATTAAACGTAAATGGAAAAAATTACAAATTATCAGTTCAGCCTGATGTTGTACCAGCTGCGCCATCTTTTATAGCTCCGTCCGTAAATTATAACTCGCCTATTAAAGCTGAAAATCAATCAAAAGTGTCTTTTATAATTGTCTTAATGGATGAGAATGGTAAATTTATTGAAGAGTTACCGGCAGAAATAGAAAAAGTAGTTTATAAATTAGAAGTTGAGTTAGGATCTTATATTCTCAAAGTTAGTCCTGAATTTGTAATTAATGCTAATCAACATAGCGCCCAAAAACAGCAAACCAATGGAAAAATTATTACATCAGTCGGATCAATGTTGGCTTTTGATTTGCCTAATTTAAAAGATGATACTTATGAAAATACTTTAACTGTTGAAGTTTATTTTAAGGGGATCACACAACCGCTCAAAAGTTATACAAAAATTTCAGTAACTTGTGTAACGTTACATTTTACTGTTAATGTAAATCGCGGCGATATGGAAAAAAATAATTATCAACTTACCATACTCGATTTTAACGAATTATTATTGACATTAGGACCTCCAAGTATTGGTTCAGCAGGTTTTGCAGTTAGTCATGCATCATGGAAAGTAACAGCAGACGAGCGTTTTTGTGCTATTAATACGCCTGGGTATGAAGAACAACATTATAATACTGTCAACGGTAAACTTATAGGTTTCATACCTGGAACTAACCAGTTATATTCACTTAATATGAGTAGTTATCTTAAAACAGGTAAAGTTGAAAATTTATCAGTTAAGGGATTAGCAAACACTAATGAAATTGCTGAAGTACAACACGGATTTCCACTGGATACAGCGACAGTAATAACAGAAATGCAATATACTAAAACTAATAAGGCTTTGGCATTTACAAGAAATTTTTTGTCATTGAATACAGCGCCATTTAACCAAATGGAAACATATAATTTGATTGAATCAAATTGTGCTGATATGGCAATTAGATCTATGAAAGCTGCCGAATTAAACCCGCCTGGGTGTAAAACAAAAGTAGTGATTTATACTCTTGATTCTAATAATGAAAGTGTCACTCGTAAATTTGAGTTATCGCTTCCAGATACGTTGATGGACCTATTACAAGGAATCAAAAAACCAACAGGTCCGTATGGGTATAAAGAGATGTAAATTTAGAAATTAGATAGTATTGGCAATGTGTATTGTATAATTAACCGAAAATTTGGAGGTTTGTATGAGAATAACGATGTTTGGAAATTTAATTTTTATGAGTTGTTTGTTTGTTACAATAGTTGGGACGTCTGACGCAGATGAACAGTCGCCATTTGTTGAACTTAAATCATCTTATCTTATACCGAATAACTCCTTTATGGAATTTAAACATATATGGGATAATTTTGATCATTATTACGATATTGATAAGAAAAAAGAACCGCTCAAATTACTAATGCCTAATAATTGTCCTATTCCTATAACTCAAGATGGTATTTGGCTGGAAGTATCTCATAGATATTATGTCATGTACAACGATGATGATAAACCGGACTATTTTTTAAGAGAATTTCACTTAACGACAAATTACATAAACAAAAAATTAATGTTTACGCACTCTCGCTACGTTAACATACTTTACCGTACAACAGTGGCATGTACAATGGCTATTGATCAAACATTATGTTCAATTACATTTGATAAATCGAAAAAATTATTGCGATTAACTTTGTCAAATATTCCTGAAAAGAAAACTAGATGGTTACAATGGAATAATCAAGGCCAACTTGAAAATGATGAAACTGTTCCATTATTTTCCAAGCCAAAATTTACTTTCAGAGAAAATAAATAATTGTTATTATATTGCAAACGCTAAATTTTAAAATATTTTAATTATTTAGAAAAAATAAAAGGAAACTTTATGAAAAATTTATATGTTATTTTTTTATCAGTGTTATTTTGTTGTATAACAAATCAAATGCTTTGTCTAGGAGTTGAAGAAGAAGTAAATAAACCGCTAACGAAAATTAATGTAATTAAACTACCAGAATCCATACAAACAACAAAATATAAGGAAATTAAAAAAATTTTCTTCAATATACAAGATGATCTTGCATCTTTTCGCAAAGGAGACATTGAAGCCACAATTAAAAAACATGTTAAAGAAAAACAAAAGGAATATAAAAAATATAAATTTGAGAGTATAAGTGTAGTATCGTTATCAGACAAAAATGGTATCTTTGTTATCAAGTATATATTCTCAATAGACGATATGGCAAAATGTTTCTTTTTTGATAAAAACGGTAACCTTGCAATATATATAAACGGTCAAATAGATATAAACAAACATTACTCTGTAGAAAATAGTGGCGATGACAAAAATGAACGAAACAATTTTGAAAATTATAGAATAAATGGAAATGGATTAGAGATTATTTTTCATCCTACAGGTTTTCCTAAATCATATACCAAAATTGTCCGCAATCGTCTTTATGGTCGTCAAATTGAGTGGAATGATAAGGGCGATGTGATTTCGGATGTTGATCTTGATATTCCAAAAGAATGGAAAGACGCGCCAAAGAAAATTGAAAAAACAAAATGACGGCTTGCAATTTTATACACAGATCGTAAATGATTTTCAGTAATTCAAGATATTAAACTGTTCGCAATTGTATTTGCGTTTAGATCCGGCTTTTATGCTTTTAAATCAATGAATTTCAAGTACGATCTGTATAATCTGTGTAATCTGTGGACAAAAAATTCGATCCGCAGATTACGCAGATTAAAAAGATTTTTTTGAGAAGGGATATTGACAGGTATTTACGTTTACCTAAAATTTCGGAAATTCTGATTTTGAGTTGAGTCTTGCATCGTCGATATTGTGCGTTTGTAATTTCTGTAACAAAAATTTAATCAAATAATTTTTAGGTAAATTTATGAAAACTTTCAAAAGATGTTTTTTTGTAACGATAATTCTTTTTGTAATCGTGAATCTCTTAAATTTCACGCT
>JAISLW010000531.1 GCA_031277105.1 Planctomycetaceae bacterium
GTAACTTAAGATGATAACCAAGTCTTTTTTTATTAAATGAATGGTTAATATCAACTTTATAATCGTCAGGGAATATTGACTCATAAAAAAATACATTACTATAAACATGCGTTTCAAACTCAACTATGTGCGGTAATGGTTTATTAACCGGATACTTTGGAATTTTAATTGGTCTCTGTATATCATCCGGTAATTTCATAGCTGTACTTGTATTGTCTTGCGAATATACTTCTACTAAAGTACCGGCACAAAAATAAACCGCCGATAATACAACAGTAAAATAATACAATACCACTCTAAATATAGTTTTCATTATAATTTTAAATTGTTAAGGTTTGTTAAGGATAATAATAGCATTCAGTATTTTTGATAATTCACTAAACGGTAATTTTACATCATTTTCTCCATGAGGGTTAAGAAGTACCACTTTTTTCTTACTAATATCAACATCATCAATAAAACCATCAACAAAATAAACATGACTGCCTATAGGTAAATTTATGGGGTTACCTTCTTGATCCTTATCATAAAGTGATTCATTTGGGGTAATCGTTTTCTTCGTACCGGCAATCAAATAATAATTTGCGTTATTTGTTATTGATACTATTTCATTCCATATCTGCTCATTGCTATAATTTATTAAACTTATAGTGGTACTATTCTTGCCTGTAATTCTCTTCCAAGGTTCTCCTGGATTACCGCCGGTTATATCGCCGAATGTATTTGCATTTTCACGTATTTTAGCCCATGTTTTTTCATAGACTTGTGGCCAAACTTCTATTCTTTTTTGATTAATGCTATCATCGTAATCTCCTGATAATTTTGCTTGCGATACGCCGTGTGTTAATAAGTTATCGACTCGGAATCCCAAAGTATATGCATTATTGTTTTTATCATAGATATTCGCATAATACATTTTTTGTTGGTTATTGACTCCTTCTGTCAAATGCGTTCTGATAAAATTTTTATTATTTTTTGCTAATGCCATCAGGCATACGTGCAAATAACAATCTCCAGTGCCGCCTTGTATAATATCATTGATATTTATTCCATTATCAGCAGGCGTATCTGGTTTACCGTTATTAATTCCGGTTACAGTTGCATCATTTTTCCCGCCGAAAAGCGTTGTAGTTTTTAAGACGTTTAATTCCGATGCTTTTACCAAATAACGACCTTCGGTTCCTTTAGGATTGCCTTCTGTTCCAAGATTTTCTTGAACGTCTTTAGGAATTACATAATATTTTATATGTGATGAACTACCAATAGGACCATACGGAAAATTCATTATTGAAATATTTGCATTTTCAATAAGTTTTGTTTCTGTATTTGGACCAATTCCTGCTTTAAGAATAAAATTAGCTGTAACAGTTTTATTTTCATTTCCCATAAAATTACGATCTATTTCAATAGAATATTGATTAGTAGTATTATTGTAACGTTTGACATTAGAGTTAATTATATCTACGTCATTTTCATTTTTGGATCGAAATATTGAAAGTGAATTATTAGGAACGATACGTATAAAATCATTTTCGACTAAACCGGTATCATTATCTGTTGTCCAATTTATTTGAAAAAAGCCTTTAAAATGCCTAGCATCAACGATTCTTGTTTCTGATTTCATTTCTTTGTTGACGACGCCGAATTGTACATTTATCACGTCGTCTGAACCTTCTACGGCATAGTTGTCAACAATCATACCTAAATAATGTTCTAAATTAAATGCTTTTTGTTTTGATAAATTTGCCTGAATCATGCAGTCGTTTATATCTTTATGTTCTCCGCGAAACTCAATATCGAATTCCACATCCCAAGCGCCTGGCGAGTTGAAAGTTGAGCTTTCGTCGTTTGGATTAGCGGATGATTTAACGATTTGCCACTTGGCGCAACTTCCCCATTGTCCTATCGGTCTGCTAACGGTAATAGGATGATAAGGGTTATTTTTTAACGTATTATTATCTGTAAAAGTTGCTTCCTTGATTCTTTCAACGCTTGTTCTATCTTCATTAGGCACGTAATAATAAAACGTAATTGATTTCAGACGCCATTCTAATGTCCCGTCTTTGATTTCAGCGCGTACTTTGGGATCAATAATATCTGCCGTAATATGCATAGTAAATTTTTCGCCGATTATGAAAGTATCGTCATTAGAAGTTCCATTTACATCTATTGGCGACAAATATATTGATATTACATTTTCGTTACTCAAATCAATCGTTTGGGTTTCACAAAAAACGATTCCAGATTGCATTACCAATAAAAAAATTGGCATAACCAATATCAAACCATAGTAATTTTTGTTACAAAAAATCATTTTTTTATCTCCTGTTATATTATTCTTGTTTTACAAATAACGTTTATTTCGCTCAAAATTTAAATCATATACGTATCGTACTTGAAATTCAGCGATGTAAAAGCGTTAAAGTCTGTCGTCCGAAAGCTAGGCAGGCGAAGGTAAACGCAAATTAAAGTACGAACAGTTTAGTTGGTTTGAAATTTATTCAGAGGTTAGTCCTTCGAGTAGATATTTCCATGTTCCGTCCTTACGTTTTTTCATTTGTTCTTCTTGCCGGCGTACAACTTCGGGATTTTTTTTAGCAAAACGTTTTCGTCCTTCGATCATTGCGTCGTTAAAATCTTTTCTCATTTTTGGGTTCCATTGTTTTAATCTCCATTTTAATGATTCTGCCAGAGTTACGTCGTAATGTTCAATTGGCGTATTTTTCGGGGCGGCTTCAATTGCGGCGCGGAGAACTGGCAATTGCATTGGTTTATACAATATTTGACCTTTGGCTTTAAAATTTGCCGTTTCAAATTTATTCCAAAGATTAGCGGCTTCTTCTGACATCGGTGAAATAAATTCTTCTGGAATCGGAAGAGGACTATATTCAATTTCCATCGGCGTTGGCAAGTCCTCTATTATTTCAGACCATGTAGTTTTACCGGCAATTCGATCAATTGTTACTGATGATACAATTGTATTAAAACTATAATTACGATCAATTTTGACCATGTACATTCCTTTACCGCGAACACTGAAACTTTTATGTACGCCGCCCCAAAAATTATGTACTCGCGTTTTGAATAATGGTTTTGATTTACATACAAGTTCCTCGCCAAGTTTAGCAAATTCTAAAGTAACTTTTTGAAAATTACTGAGATTGGTATCCTTCCAAACTTGTGTTGTATGGTAAACTTCAATAGTGTAATCACGAAATCGGTTATTACTTTCATGACCATCTTTGTTAAAAAAGTACATACCGATATTAAATATGCCGTCCATATCAGCATTGAAATGATACCAAATATCGGGACCATCTTTTTGCCATGAATATGCTTCGCCGTGATCGTCCCATTCTGCTTGGCGGCGGTAACCATCAATCGGAGAGTACATCGTCTTGGGATTATCTGTTTGCAACCAATGAACCCATCGGCGAATAGTGTCGTCTGAATTACGATTAGGTCCAATAAAACAATTAACCGGCGCAAAAAAACAAGTTCTAAAATAAGTATGATCAAGCGGAGCTGATGTACCGCACATAATCGCATGAATACGCCCATAATGACCAACCCAATCGCCTTGCGTTTTCCAATCTTCGCCGTAATATGCGGCGTAAAACCTTGGTACTGGCGATTGTAATTTATCAAGTTTCGCTTGCATTGCTTTTAATTCGTCAAGTGTAGGCGGTTTTATTTTTGACGGTAAATTTGGGAAATTATTTTGCGCAACAGAAAATAATTTGTCTTTATTAAATCTGGTTTTTAACGGTTTTCGATCAACTAATTTATACGGCTTTATCGGCTTTACAATTCCGCCGCCGTATGAACCAATCAAATAATCGCCGTTATCAAGTATCAGAATTTTCGTTACAAAATTATCGGGTAAACCGATTCCTTTTTGATTACCGTAAGCTTT
>JAISLW010000198.1 GCA_031277105.1 Planctomycetaceae bacterium
GGGATGGTGCGTAATTGTTTTAAGCAGAATATGAGTGTTAAAAAGATTGCTGATCTTACTGCATGCTCTGTGGAAGAGATAAATGAGATGTTAAAGAAGTTGAAGTTAATTTAATATTTAAGAGTAATTTTTGTTTTTTGGCTTTGTATTAAATTTGATTTTACGCTAAAGAAAACTGGTATTGTTATAGAATGACGGCGGAAAATTTAAGAAGGTACAAGGCGGACTAATTACGTTTAATTGACATATTAATTAAACGTACAAAAATAGATTATACAAATCGCACTTTAAAATTCAGCGCTGTAATAGCGTAAAAAAACCGGTGGCGTTAAAACGAAAATTAAAGTGTAAACAGTTTAAAATGAGGTGAATTATGATTACGAAAATTTATGGATTATTGTCCAAGCCGATTTGCTTGATTGCGATTACAATTTTTTTTGCGGGACATTTTACTAATTTGTCCGAAGCACAAACAACAACGCGTCCAACGATTAGTCCTTGGCTTTCGATGTTTAACAATCGTAGCGGTTCGTTGCCGAATTATCAGGCATTTGTCCGTCCGCAGATGGATGTTTTACGCGAACTCCAAAATCAATCAGACCAACTCAAAATACAAGACGCTAAACAACGCAGCTTGACCCAAACACTCGAAGCGCCAAGATTAAAACCTTCATTATCGGGAAGTCAACCTGCCGGATTTAGACAATATTTACATTACTATCAAGGTTTACCGCAAGGCGGAGTGCCAAACTTCAACGGCGGTAAAAGGAGATAATATACAATCGTACTTATACTGCTCGTACTTGAAATTCAGCAATTAAAAAGCAAGCGTAAAAGCCTGCCGTCAGAAATCTAGGCAGGCGACGCTAAACGCAAATTCAAGTATGGACAATTTAAATATACATTTACGCGGTATTTTGTGCGGGAATTTATGTCTTATCAAAAAGAGTTGCGTTATGAATTGTTGATTATTGGCGGTGGCGTTGCGGGGCTTTGCGCGGGTGTTTTTAGCGGCGGCGGGAGTTGTGTCATTGAGCGGAACAATGAAACAGGCAAGAAATTATTGCTTGCCGGATCCGGTCAATGTAATATTACGCACGGCGGCAAAATATCAGAATTTCTAAATAAATACGGCGATAACAAGAAGTCTCATTTCGTCAAACCTGCGTTGTTCTCATTTGACAATATTGCCGTAATGAATTTTTTTACCGGACATGGTTTGCCGCTTATCCAACGTAACGACGGCAAAATTTTTCCGAAATCAATGAAAAGCGCCGACGTCAGAAATACGCTCGCAAAACAAGTACAAGCAGAAATCATAACAAATACGACGGCAAAAAATATCGTAAAAGTTAAAGACGGTTTTTTAATTGAAGCGGAATTATCTACATTTTTTGCCCGTAAATTGTTGCTTGCCACTGGCGGATGTTCTTATCCGTTGACAGGTTCAAAAGGGGACGGATTAACTTTCGCGAAATCGTTAGGTCACACAATCATCACGCCGCATCCGGCTTTGGCGCCGGTTATAATTCAAGATTTCAAATTCGCCGCTGCCGCCGGTACAACTTTTCAACAAATCCAAATCAGTATTTTTCGTAACGAAAAAAGAATTATTCACGCAACCGGCGACGTTTTGTTTACGCATCGCGGATTGTCTGGTCCCGGAATACTTGATTTAAGCAGGTATATTGAGCCGCTTGACGAAATCAAAATTCCAATTATAAGTACAAAAAATCAAAACGAAATTTTTAGCGGCAAAAAAACGTTGAAAAATGCTTTAGTCAACTCCGGCGCTCCGCCGCAATTTGTGATACAATTATTACGCCAACTCAATATTCCGCTCGACTTGCCTGCCGCTGAAACGCCGAAAGAAACAAGAAAAATGTTGACGGCGCTATCTTTCACCGTCGAAAAAACAGGTAACTGGAATGAAGCAATGTCAACAGCAGGCGGCGTAAAAATTGACGAAGTAAACCGGCGCACGTTAGAATCGCGAATTGTGCCGCGATTATTTTTTGCAGGAGAAATCTTGGACGTGGACGGAAATTGCGGAGGTTACAACATACAATTCGCACTCGCATCAGGAAAATTAGCGGCAATATCCGCAACAAATTTATAATGTCGCACTTGAAATTCAGAAACGTATATACTGCTCGTACTTGAAATTCAGCGATTGAAAAGCGTAAAAGCCTGCCGTCCGATAGCTAGGCAGGCGACGGTAAACGCAAACTCAAGTGCGAACAGTTTAAAAGTAAAAAAACAGCCGCCCGATAACTAGACGGACGGCGACGATAAACGTAATTTCAAACGCTAACAATTTAACCTTTATTATTCTCTAATACAAAAAACGCAATGCAACGTTACATGCTTAAATCGAAAATTCATAGAGCCGTATTGACTGGAACTGATCTCGCTTATGAGGGAAGTATAACGATTGATCCGGTACTTCTTGAAGCCGCGGATATTTTGCCAAACGAGCAAGTTCACGTGTTAAATGTAAACAACGGCTCGCGGCTAATAACTTATGCGATAGAAGGCGAACGCGACTCTGGTACAATTTTGTTAAATGGTCCTGCGGCGCGTAATGGTTTGGCGGGCGATATTGTTGTTATATTAACTTATGCAAATTTGGATCAAGATGAAATAAAAAATCATAAGCCGATTATTGTCAAAGTTGATAGTCGAAATAAATTGTTGTAATTATTTGCATGTTTGCTAATCGTTCTTGAATTGTTGCGTTGTTTTTTGTATTTTGATTTGTGTTTTTTTATGATTTTGGAGTATGACAAGTTGGTTTTGGCGTCAATTCTTGGGGCGCCTTTATTTCGGGTTGTTCAAATACGTCGTTGGATATTTTCTCGCAAGACGTATGATTTTAATTTGATGACGGATTTATCTCGTGAATTTCGTTTTGGTCTTATTGAGCGTTTTGGTTCTGTGTTTTGTGGTAAGGAGTTAGCGTGCGAGGTATCGGGTGATTTTACGAAGAAGTTATTGATAGAGTGGTTGGATGGCGAGTGTGTCGAGTGTGTGTTGTTGTGTGATGATCGCGGACATCGGACGGCGTGTATTAGTACGCAAGTCGGTTGTGCGATGGGGTGTTTATTTTGTGCGAGTGGGATGAATGGTTTTGTACGTAATCTCACGCGCGGCGAAATTCTTGAGCAGATACTTCGTCTTAATTTATTGCTTCCTTTTGGCGAGCGTCTTACTCATATTGTTGTGATGGGTATTGGCGAACCGTTGCGTAATCTGGATGCGACGCTAGGGGCGTTAAGTGAAGCGACTGCTGCGGACGGCTTAAATTTAAGCGTTAGACGAGTAACTATTTCAACCGTCGGAGTTCCAGCAGGCATAATTAAACTAGCGGAAGCAGTCAAAAAAGGCGGCAAGGCATACAAACTCGCAATCTCGTTGCACGCCCCAAATAATAAAATACGCTCGTCGATTATTCCGCAAAATAAAATACACAATATACAAGAAATACTTGAAGCCGCCGATTATTATTTTAGGCAAACCGGACGTAGAGTAACGTTTGAATATACGTTGATTGCCGGAGTGAATGATCGGATTGAGCATGCGAAGGAATTAGCGGCGTTATTAGCGGGCAAGACGGCTATAGTCAATGTTATACCGCTGAATCCGGTTAAAGAGTTAGGTTTTCAAACGCCGTCAAAACAAACTACTGAAAAATTTGTAAATCAACTAAAAGCCGGAAATATACAAGTTAAAATACGTATGAAAAAAGGCGACAAAATAAACGCCGCATGCGGTCAATTAAGATTAAAAAATTTATAACCGTTCTCGAAATTTAGGGAAATAGGCGAGCGATAGAGCGTAGCGGATAGAGTGTAGTTTTCTTAATTAGGAATTTAGAATTTAAAATTAGAAATTTTAGAAAAATAATTTTTTATTTAACCACCGAAAACACAGAGTTTACAGAGAATAAATTTTTTAATTATTTTAGATCAAAATGTAATTATTACCGTAAATAATATTTCGATTCTAAATATACCGCTCGTACTTGAAATTCCGCGATGTAAAAACGTCAAAGCCTGCCGGTCTATAACTAGTCAGGCGATGGTAATCGCAAATTAAAGTAAGAACAGTTTAAAATTTTCTCTGTTCTCTGTGTCTTCTATGGTTAAAAAAATTCCGTAACCGAAATAATTTACGGTTCTACATCGACTCCGTCAGGAGAAGTTGTAACAATTCTTTTTGGCAAAAAGCGTCCTGGAATTTTGACGTAACTTATTTGCTTAACTTTACCCGCAAATGAAATTTTGCGTTCACAAATGACTCGGTAATTTGTATCCGATTCATCAACATCGGCAACTTCTATTACTTCGGGAGTTGCTAATGCGCATTTGAGTCGTGGAAATTTAATTTTCGGGAATTTGATTTCAGGAAAATCAAATTTCGGAAGTCGTAATTTCGGAAGCCGTAATTTCGGCAACCGTCTAAAATGACGTCTGTCGCACAACACAACAGGCGCGTCAACCGCATCGTCAGCCGTAACTTCTGCCGGCGTTGTTGAAGACACTTTAACGTCTTTTGTTTTTTTTGCATCGTCTGCATTTGCAGCATTTGTAAGTAAAGCAAACGAAGCAATCGCAGCTAAACAAAACGCAAAGATTTTTTTGGTCATTTTCTTTCTCCATTTTTGTAAATTGATTAACTTTTGGGAATTTTTGTCCGATCTGCTTCCCAAACAAAGGAAGCAAAAAATATGCATCGGAACTACCCAAAAATTACAATCGTAACATTCTCTAAATTTTCGCCCGTTTGTCAATATCCCCGTCCGCCCATCCTACGCAATCAATTTAACCGCTAAAATTTAATAATTGTTTTATGCGTATTGCGGCTCAAAAAATAAACACAGCGGCGAAACGACCGCCTACCTTACAAATGAATTTTTAGAGATACCCTAAATTAAAAGTTACCATAATTTGCTAAACAAATTGTCGTGAATGATTACGCGGTTTGTTTATGGTAACATTTTTGATTCTCCGCTGTTTGGCGTTCCTGCGGCGCCCCAGATTCCGTAGGGACTTTCTCCGGTAAGCGCCAAACCTTGATTTGAATTTGGCAAGCCGCCGGTATCAATTGACTCATTAACGAATTTTACCGAACCGTCAGTTAGCCCGCAATTCACGCCGCCCGTATGAAAACTACTCGCCGTAAAAAAGCCCCACGTATCTTCGCCAGTACCTTTTCGGCAAGTCGGAGAATTAGGCGGCATTATCGTATTAAACGTAGTGTAAAGTTGCATAGAATCCAAATATCGACTACAACGCATTTGAGTTGAATTTATTCCATTAACTAACAAATTGCGATCATTTGGATCGTAGGCATGATTCATACACGCCGAAGGAATAATTGTATTGCTACCGCCGCTCTGAATATTTCCGGCGCCGCTGCTAGAATTATTTGTTCCGCCAAGTACGTTATACAAATTATCGCCTGAAGCGGTAACTGATTCGCTGATTGAAATTGTATTACTCAAACCGTCTGATATATCGTTGAACGTTTTAGTTATTCGCGCAATATACAATCCTCTATTGCCGACAAATTGAGCATTCGTTGAAACATAAGCTGTGCCGTTTGCTTGCAATACTCCGTCTCCATTTGATACGACAATATTTCCTTTTGCCCCATTATCGCCAGGAATTATCGCCGTGCCGTCTGATGGACATTGCACAACCGAAAGATTTTTAAAACGCGGATTAGTATCTGGATTAGTGTTATTCCAAGGTCCTTGATTGGGAGAAGGTATAGTCTTCAATCCCTCAAAAATGCCGGCTGATTCTAAAAAAGGCAACAACGCCGCCGTTGCCGACCAACGCCCATCGCTAACACCTGCATTAACGAGAGCGGCAATACTACCAACAGTATTAACTTCGCCATTGAATTGTTTCGGCAATTCGTTGTTTGCGTCGTGATGATTGTGAGAAGCGAGTACCCATTGTTTCATATTATTTGAGCAAGCCATTCGGCGTGCCGCTTCTCGCGCCGCTTGTATTGCTGGCAAAAGTAATGCGATAAGTAAACCAATTATCGCTATCACAACCAACAACTCAACAAGCGTAAAACCCAACAAAAATCTTTCAAAAAGATTCTGCCCGCAATTTTCGTTACGTTTATTACGCAACACTGATTCATTAAATTTTTTCATCTTAAAATCTCCATTTTATATTTGTTAAAAATTGGTTAATTTCCGAACATGACGGAATACGTTGATTAAATGTTACGAAATTTACAATTTAATTTTGACGGCTTTACCTACGTCAAAATTTGCGGATGCGCCTTTGCCGGATTCGGGGATTTCGACCGTCAACGACGTTGTTTCTGCTTTGGTGAATTTTTCGTCGATTAGCGTGTAAATTGATTCATAACCGCTAATTTGTTTTTCACCGTAAACGTTTGTTTCGTGAATTGGGTCTTCTTCAATTTTTTTCTCAACAATAATTTTAAATTTTCCTGCCGGCGATCCTTTGTAACCGTAGGTCATAACTGTTGCGGCGCCGGAAGCGTCTGTTTGACCAGACGACCGCCACTTCCAACCGCTCTGATCAAACGGAACAAGCGAAACCGTCGCGCCTTCAAGCGGCGATCCGTCTTGCGTAATCGTAATTTTGCAAGGATACAATTGGGGGAAGCCTTCGGGCTTGCTTGACCGCGAACAGCCAAAACCGAAATAAAAAACAAACACAGACAAAATTGTTAATGTGAAAATTCTTTTCATAATTTTTAAAATTGGTTAAATTGGTTAAAGTTATTTTTCGTTACAAAAAAACAATTTTTCTGCAACGAGTTGATGGGAACAACAGAATATGAATTTCTGTTACAAAAAAGATTCTTACGGCAACGTTACAGTTTCGCCGCCTTTGGGAGTTCCTAGCGCTCCCCAGATTCCAAACCTGCTTTTACCGCGTAACGCTTGACCTTGCGGGCTATTGGGCAATCCGTTTGTATCAATATTTTCATTTATGAATCGCACGGCGCCATCGCCGATCCCGCAATTCACGCCGCCCGTATGAAAACTACTAGAACTATAAATCGCCCAAGCGGATTCTGCATTTGTATCTCCACCTGTAGGCGATTGACGACTACAATTAGGCGAGTTCGGCGGTAATATCGTGTTAAATCCCGTGTAAAAATGCCTGCCATCCAAATAACGAGCGCTACGCCGACGGTCAGCGTGAATATAAGGATTTAAAATTTGATTACGGTTAGCGGGATTGATTGCATTGTTAAGACAATTAGCAGGTATGATTTCATTGGCGCTGCCTTGTTGAATAGAAGTCCCCGTTTTATCTATGCCGCCGCGAACATTGCTTAAATTGTCAGACGAGCCTGTAACAGATTCGCTTATTGCAATCGTGTTACTCATACCGTCTGTAACGTCGGCAACAGTCCTAGTCGCTCTGGCAACATAAAATCCGCGCGACATAACGCTTTGAGCATGACTTAGCGAAGTAATGCTACCGTTTGCCTGAAGACTACCGTCGCCATAAGAAACACTGATATTACCTTTCGCGCCATTAGGAGAAAGAGTTCGCGCCGTAGGATCAGACGGGCAAAGAACAGCGGCAAAATTTATGAAACGTGGATTGTTAGGCGGATCGGTTGGATCGAATGGTTCTAATTTAGCTTTTAAACTTTCAAATAAATTTGTCGCTTCCATAAAAGGCAACAACGCCGCAGTTGCCGACCAATCTGTATGTGTTGTAACGGATGCGCTTTGTTGTGTTGGGAATTTTTTATGTGCGTCGTGATGGTTGTGTGCGGCGAGTACCCATTGTTTCATGTTGTTAGCGCATTGGGAACGTCGCGACGCTTCGCGTGCGGCTTGAACTGCGGGCAGAAGCAATGCGATCAATATTCCGATGATTGCTATTACTACCAGAAGTTCAACAAGTGTGAAACCAAAAAATAAACTAACAAGTTTAGGTTTGGGAGAGTTCCCCAGAGAATTTTTGTAACGATAATTGTTATTACAATTGTAATTATTATCGTAAGTGTAATTGTGGTAGATACCTGTAACCAGATGGGCCCCCCCCCCCCCCCCCCACAAAAAAAAAAAAAAAAAAAAAAAAAAAAAAAAAAAAAAAAAAAAAAAAAAAAAAAAAAAAAAAAAAAAAAAAAAAAAAAAAAAAAAATAAAATTTAATTATAAAATTAATTAAAAAAAAAAAAAAAT
>JAISLW010000030.1 GCA_031277105.1 Planctomycetaceae bacterium
TTGACATGTTTACGCAAGTTATTTCTAAACGGGACTTCATACACTATATCGGCTCGGTACTCCTGAAAATCTTCATCATAAAAACGTTTAATCGATATAGATAAATTAGGCAAGTCAAGTTGGGCTTGCAATCGGGGAGGCAACGCAAATTTAAGAAACGCAACCGCTATACGTTTTAGCTGAAAGGATAATTCAAAAAAAGTATTATGTGTTACAGGCGTCTGGTCAATCTGCTTTATTATAGGCTTGTCCCAAGTAATATAACTCTCGCGCGAATTAGACAAATTCATTGTCGCAGGAAAAAAACGATCTACGTCTTGATCCAAATTCCGATTTTTCTTGCTCATGGTTACTTATAAGTTCGTGTAAAATTGTTAAAATGTTTATGTTTTTATTTTATTATTTTCTTGAGTTTGCTCGGGGGTGTGCTTTTTTGTAGATGTCGAGTAAGTTTGTTGTGCTAAGATGCGTATAGATTTGTGTAGTAATTAGGCTTTTATGTCCGAGTAATTCTTGGACGCTTCTTATATCGGCGCCGTTGTTTAGTAGATGTGTTGCAAAGGTGTGTCTTAATGTGTGAGGCGAGGTTCGCTCGTCTAAACCGACGGCGCCTAAATATTTTTCAATCATACGTCCGATACTTCTTGTTGTAATTCGACCGCAAAATTTATTTAGGAATATCGGCAAGTCAGCCTGATTTTTTTTTTCGTTTATTTTTGCGTTTTTTGACATAATTTTTTTATCGCGCGGTTTACCTAGTACGTTTAATTTACCTTCTAATAATTCTTTGCGTATCTTAAACCAACTCACAAGCGATTCCGCCGCATAAGAGCCGATCAGTGCAAAACGTTCTTTACGTCCTTTACCTCTAACTCGTACTAAACCTTCAGTCAAGCTAAGGTCTCCTTCGTTCATTCCCGTCAATTCGCTAACTCGCACGCCGGAGGAATAAAGCGTCTCAAGTATTGCGCGATCGCGTATGCCAAAAGGTTCATACGCAGGAGGCGCAAGTAGAAGTTTGCCAATCTCTTCGGTTGTGAGAAAGAAGGGTAATCGCCGGCTGTTGCGCGGGTTACGAAGTGGTTTAGCCGGATTTTCAGTAACCCAGCCGGCGCGCAATCCATAACGAAAAAAACTACGAAGCGACGCTAACCTACGCGCTATCGTCGAATGAGAATAACCAACCTCAAACATTGCCGAAACATAACCGCGAAGTTGCGGCGTCGTTATTTCAGAAGGCGACGCTAAACGACCGCCGAAAAGATCTGTTACGTACTCAATAAATGCTTCCATATCTTCGCTATAACTCTTAATCGTAAGATCGGAAGAATTACGTTCCACTTGCATATACCTAATAAATTGATCGACGGCTTTTTGCACAAAATTATTTAAATTACACAAATTGTACTTGAATTACAACAATACAAAAACGTTTACTGTTCGTACCTGAAATTCAGTGATCTAAAAGTACGAACAGTTTAAAAAGTAAAATTATTTTTTTCAAATTATGGAGTTTTGTGAATTTTGGGATTTTTTATTCATTTTTAAAATTATCGCGGCGGGTTTGTATTTCGTGTGCGCTGCGTTCTATTATTTGTTTACGGATTGATTTGAGTTGTGTCATCAGTGATGCGTCGTAAACGGTATCGCCGACGCGAACAATTAGACCTCCGATTGTTGCCGGATCGACGACGCTTTTGACGATAGGTTCGCCGCCGATAATTTTGGCAAGTTTGATTGACAAGGTATTGAGAAGTTCCGGATCAATTTCTGTTGCCGAAGTGATTGTAACTGGGATTCGTTTGTTTTGTTTATTGAGAATAATTTGGGTTTGTTTATAGATTTGTTTAAGAATATCGAGTCGGTTGCGGCGTGCGGCGACGCGCAAAAAATTCATAAAATTTGTTGAAGCGGCGTTAGATATTGTTTTTTCGATTAGGGCAATTTTTTCATCTGCCGTTATCATTGCGGATGAAAGTATAGTTGCAAATTTTTCGTTCGATTTCAAAATATCTATAAATTCGCCAAACTCTTCTACTGCCGAATCGATAGAGTTGTTATTGGCTTTAACTGCATTTGTGTATGCGACGGCGTAAATTTCCGCTATTGTATCAACATCGACGTTAGCGTCGTTTTCCGCTACAAATTGAGCGTCTTGGGCTATATTTTCCATAATTTTATGTTTACCGCAATTCAAAATTACGGCGAATAAACGTTTACCCTTGCGGGCTAATAGTAAATAGGAAATTGTTTAATGTTTAAACTGTTCGCACTTTAATTTGCGGTTTACCTTCGCCTGCCTAGTTTTCGGACGGCAGGCTTTGACGCTTTTAAATCGCTAAATTTCAAGTACGATCTGTATTAAAGTAAGAATAATTGTAACCGTTCACGTAAATTTATGCGTTAAATTTTAGGGGATAGCGTGTAGGTTGTATCGGGACAATTTTCGTAACAATAAATATATGTCCCGTTAGGGACAAGATGTTGGTAGAAAAAAATGATACAAATTTTTAGCGTCCCGTTAAGGACGCAATGAGGGTTAAGGTTGTATTTATATGTTGTTGCTAGCGGGACAGGTCGGACAAATATTTATTGTTACAATAAATCTATCTCATAACTTCTATCCTTAAAACTATACGCTTCTAAAATCTCGTGAGCGGTTACGGCGAATGTAAATCGTAAATTAAAGTGCGAACAGTTTAAACTATTCGTACTTGAGTTTGCGTTTACCTTCGCCTGCCTAGCTTTCGGACGGCAGGCTTTGACGCTTTTAAATCGCTGAATTTCAAGTACGATCTGTATAAAAGGTATCTCTAAAAATTCATTTGTCAAGATATGCCGAAATACCAGGCATAAGTGCAAAAAAATTATTAATATGTAACTTCTAAAAAAATCTTTCTAATCTGCATAATTTTTGGATCGTTTTTAAAGCGATTCACAGCCCAACGGATCGCGGGCGTCTCGCCTGCATGTTGCCGATAGGCAACCGATAAAGCGGTTGAGAGCAAAACCTCTCTCATTTGCGGTTGAGTACAACCGCTTGCAGGCGAGATGCCCGCGATCCTGGGATGCAGGCGTTCCGCCTGCGAATCTGAAGAAACACCAGGCGAAATGCCTGCGATCCTAAATTGCAGGCGAGACCAACGGATCGCGGGCGTCTCGCCTGCATGTTGCCGATAGGCAACCGATAAAGCGGTTGAGATCAAAACCTCGCTCATTTGCGGTTGAGTACAACCGCTTGCAGGCGAGACGCCTGCGATCTTTTTGACAATTTTTTGTAACAAAAATTGTCCATCTTGTCCCACATGTCCCTGAAAAAACGCCAATATGTAATTGCTAAATAAATTTCTGTGAGCGGTTACATTTTTTTATAATTTTGTGTGATTTAATTCAAATTTGGTTTTGTGATTTTTTGTAGGCTCTTGTTTTTTGTCGATATGGTTATACAATTCAAAACAGACGTCGAGTATTTTTGAATGTCTTTGCAAAAATAATTCTTGATAAAAATTTAACCTTAAACTCTACCCGTAACCTTACCCTTAACCTTACCCTTAACCCTAACATTAACCCTAACATTAACCCTAACATTAACCCTAACATTAACCCTAACCTTAACCCTAACCTTAACCTTTTTTTCCAATGTCAAAAAACAGTCTTACATTGCCGGATATGTCGCAATTGAGCGCTAGCGGCGTAGATTTTATAAACGAACCTTATTTTGAATCCTTGTTACATCAAGCGCCTGATTTTGGCAAGATACGTGAAATTATCGCCAAGTCGATGAACAAGGAAGCGCTTACAATAGAAGAGACGGCAATGCTTCTTTCTTCAAACGACGCCGAAGTAAAAGAGCAGATATTTGAGGCGGCGCGTCAACTAAAACGCGACGTTTATGGGAATCGTATTGTTCTTTTTGCGCCGCTTTACGTCGGTAATTATTGTATGAACGACTGCGTTTATTGCGGTTTTCGGCGTAGTAACAAAGCGTCGGTGCGTCGAACTCTTACGACGGCGGAGTTGCATGAGCAGGTTACTAATCTTTTGCGAATGGGGCATAAACGGACAATAGCCGTATTTGGCGAACATATAAATTACGGACCTGTTTTTATTGCGAATTGCGTCAAGGAGATTTATTCGGTGCGTCATGGTCTTGATTCAATTAGGCGAGTCAACATCAACGCCTCGCCGCTTTCGCATGAAGGTTATCGTATTGTCAAAGAGGTCGGAATTGGCACGTATCAAGTGTTTCAAGAAACGTATCATCATTCGACTTATGCGCGGATGCATCCGGCGGGGACGCGTAAATCTAATTTTGCGTGGCGTCTTGATGCGCCGGCTCGTGCGATTGAGTCTGGTTGTGATGATGTAGGATTGGGCGCTCTTTTTGGTTTAGCGGATTGGCGTTTTGAGGTTTTGAGTCTTGTCGCTCATGCTACTCATTTGATGCAGAATTATGGCGTCGGACCTCATACGATAAGTTTTCCACGCATCAGACCCGCAAGCGGCGTAACTTTGAAGGAAGTTACGGACAACGACGTTTCGGACGCTGATTTCTTGCGTTTAATTGCGATATTAAGGTTATCGGTTCCATACACGGGTTTGATTGTAACAGCGCGTGAGCCGGCGGCGTTGCGGAAGGTAGCGCTAGGTTTCGGAGTATCGCAAATTGACGCAGGAAGTCATATTGAAATAGGCGGTTATGAAAATATTGAAAATATTGAAAATAACGAAAACAACGAAATAAAAGACGTTCAAGTTCAAGCGTTAGAAAGAGAACAATTTGAATTAGGCGATATTCGACCGTTAGACGAAGTTATTTTGCAATTATTACGCGACGGTTACGTGCCAAGTTTTTGTACGGCATGTTACAGGTTAGGACGAACTGGCAAAGTTTTCATGGAATATGCTATCCCAGGTTTTATACAAAATATGTGTACGCCCAATGCGTTGACTACGTTAAAAGAGTATTTAGTTGACCACGCGCAATCAGAAACAAAAGAAATCGGTGAAAAAATCTTGCAAGATGAATTAAATAAAATCACTGACAACGCAAAAAAATTAGAAATCATAAAAAGAATTGAACGAATAAATAATTCAACAGACCGAGACCTGTACTTTTAAATGCGGAATTAAGGAAATTACTAAAAACTCCATTTGTCCAGGTAGGCGGCTAAAAAAATTAAACACCGTGCCGAAACGCCGCAATGGAGTTTATGCTATCAACAAATTTTAATAATTCATAAAGCCTAAAATATGTCTATTTTAGACGTGCAAAATATTAAAGTTTATTGA
>JAISLW010000031.1 GCA_031277105.1 Planctomycetaceae bacterium
TGTTGCTAATAAATTTTATTATTTCACAACGTATAAAGTACATCTATTTTACACGTTATGAATTATTAAAATTTAATAATTATTTTATACGTAATGCGGCGTTTCGGCGAAACGCCGCCTACCTGGATAAATGAATTTTTAAAGACGCACTCTGGTATCATTTGGCGGATCGGTCTTGTTGTTTGATAAAAAAAGTCAGTCAATATTTGTGATACTGACTGACCTTTGGCAATTATATCAAAATTTGGACTGATATAATTTTTATGTCAAACATTTGTTGACGTCAAACTAAAATTTAACAATCGCCGAAACACCACCCGAAAATTGATCAGTCTTTCCTCCAGCAACACGTGGCTGTCCCGCGTCGTCAAGCGTATTGAAAGCTGCGGTATCTTCGAATTTATCGTAACGTAATTCATATTTAACCGTCAACCATTTACGCGGAGCCCAATTAGCGCCAAGCGAAAATGTGTACTTGTTGTCGTAGGTTTGAGTTGGACTATCATACAAAAATTCGTTTATATCTCTTCCCCAGCCGGCTCTGAAACCAAACGCCCATCTGGAATTGTACTGATAAATCAATTCAGTGTTGATTCCATAAGCGCCAAATGGCTCTCTATCCGGCGCAACATCATTTTTATAAGTGATGTTGAATAAACTCCAATCGAAAATGTAGGTCAATTTGCTATTGATTTTGTAAGTCGCAACCAATGACTGAATGAAATATTCAGTGTATTCGTTAAAGTCGTTGCTAGTTGCTACTTTTTCATATCTATCATTTTCGCCAACGCCTAAAGCGTATGCGATGTTCAGTCTTTTTCCGACTTGCCAGTTGAAACCATACAAGAAGGCGTTGTCATCGCTTGTTTCGCCGAATTGGTCGAATTGCGCCCAACCTGCGTAAACGGAAAATTTGCTATTGACCGAGTACGTGGCATAAGCCGTTAACGCCGTTTTAGGAACAATTCCATAAGTATCTGACAACGAGTAAAAGAAACGTTCAGTTGATTTGTAACTGTTACTGCCAAACGGCGCCGTAACTTTACCAACTTTAACGTTCCATCTCTTGTACTCTAATTCAACAAACGCTTGAGCAAATGCCGAATAATAATCGCCCGATCCCCATTGCCACTCCTTATTAGAGTCATAATTTGGCTGACTATATTGATACTCGAAGCCCGCTGATTGCGCAAATCTTGCATCAGTACCAAATGTGAAATCAACTGTTCCGCCAATGTCTAAACCATGTTTACCGTCAACAGATCTTCCTGTTGAAATGTAAAGTTGATTTAATCCTCCGCCGGTTTTATCAACGTTTTGCAAATACGCAGTGTTACCGCTCCTTTCATCAAAACCGCGATACCGACTTGGTTTTGTCGGGTCAAACGGATCAAAATACTGGTTTTTTGCGCCGTATTCGTTTGCCCAAAAACCGGTTTCAATGTGGCCATTGAAGAACCATTTTGATTTTTTCTTATTGCAGGCGTCTAGTTCGCCGCACGGGTCGCAATCTGCTACGGCTACATCGTCGCATGGATTGCATTCGCCGACTTCGGCACACGGTTTAATGTTGCCGAACCAACCTGCATAAGTTTCTGTCTGGATAAATTGCAACGCTACGAGCGCTACAATAACGCCGAGACCTCCCAATAAATTCTTTTTCATCTCTCCTTTTTTCCTTTCGTTTCTGATAGTAACAGATTGTGGAATATCCCTGATAACAAACGACTTACTTCCAAAGTTTTTTGAAATTCAAGCTAATCAGTTTCCAACCCCGACTGCCTCCGCCAATCAGATTCTAGCCGATCAGACTCAAATTTTCTTGGAATTGGGACACTTGAAATTCAGGGCGCTTATTGGACGCATTGTCGATTAGGCGATTGTAACTCTCAAAACAAGTTCTATTACTTGACCAAAAAACCGCCTCGCGGGAGAGGGATACACCCCCGTCAATATCCAGTATCGAAAATAAATATCAACTTTTATAAATATTATTTCAAGTAACGCACATTCGGTATTATAAGAAAATATCAGCTAAAACCCCTAATTTACGCAACCGGAATTTTTTAAATTCGGAATTCGGAATTCGGAATTCGGAATTCGGAATTATTTACAATAATCTTTCTAATCTACGGATCAAATTTTTTTGTCCACAGATTACACAGATTAAAAAGATTATTTTAAATTTGAAATCAAAATCTTTAATTCCGAATTCCGAATTCCGAATTAATTCCGCATTCCGCATTCCGAATTAACACAGGGGGGATTGAAGGTTGACTGGAAACAGTTACAATACTTCGCCCATTGTGAATTTTGCGGCTTTACGCATAAAGTCGGCAACAATAATAAACGTACAAATAATAGACGTACAAAATCTCTAACATAATAATTTATTTTTTAGAGATACATTTCAAAAATTATTTTCAAAGGAATTAAGTGAAATCATGGCACGATTTTCAAAAAAAGCAAAATTTAAACAACGTAAACGAACTAAGGCTAAAGTTCGCGTTAAGAAAAAAGATCCCCTAATGGTCGGCGGTCAACGCCCGCGTCCGATGTTTGTCGATTATAAAGACGTGGAATTATTGCGTAAGTTGACGAGCCGTCAGGCTAAAATTATCAGCCGCCGCAAAAACGGTTGCTCCGCCGTCAGCCAACACGCAATCGCAAACGCAATCAAACGCGCAAGATTCATGGCGCTACTGCCCTACGTCGCCGATTAACCGCAGGTCAGAAACCTGCGGTAAAAAACCGCCAATACTTGCTGCCCTGAAAGGGCAGGACTTTATTGAGATTACTTAACGCAAAATGTACTGCCCTTATCAGGGCAGAGTTTGGTATGGACTTTTAACCGCAGGTCAGAGACCTGCGGTTATGAAAATTCCGTCCCTATCGGGACTAAGACAAGTAATTAACCAAAATTAAATAAGAGTATCTCTAATGTTTTCGTTTAATTATCTTCGTCCCGATAGGGACGGTACTTTCATAACCGCAGGTCTGCGACCTGCGGTAAAAAACCGCCCATACTTGCTGCCCTGAAAGGGCAGGACTTTATTGAGATTATTTAACGCAAAATGTCCTGCCCCTATCAGGGCAGAGTTATTTGTGGACTTTTAACCGCAGGTCAGAGACCTGCGGTTATGAAAATTCAGTCCCTATCGGGACTAAGACAAGTAATTAACCAAAAGTAAATAAGAGTATCTCTAATATTTTCGTTGAATTATCTTCGTCCCGATAGGGACGGTACTTTCATAACCGCAGGTCTGCGACCTGCGGTAAAAAACCGCCCATACTTGCTGCCCTGAAAGGGCAGGACTTATTGAGATTACTTAACGCAAAATGTACTGCCCCTATCAGGGCAGAGTTTGGTATGGACTTTTAACCGCAGGTCAGAGACCTGCGGTTATGAAAATTCCGTCCCTATCGGGACTATGACAAGTCATCAACCAAAAGTAAATAAAGTAAAAATGAGGTTACGGAATATAAATTCAAAATCAACGTAAAAATTCCGATAAATAGTCGCATTATTTTATACATTGATTTTATAAAATTAGTATTATAAATATGTTTACCAATAAACATTACAATTATTGAAAAAAATATTTTGATCAAATTTTAACACCCTACCGCGACGGTTGCGTTCCTTGCTAAAATTCAATTACAATCTGCCGATTACGATCTCTCAATAACGATCTGTCAATTACGATCTTTCAATTACGATCTGTATAAATTACGTCCAAAATTAATAAATATGAGCGATAATATTTTTGTAACGAATAATAATGTAGATAATCAGGACTTGCCCAAACAATATGATCCTTTGGTTGCTCAGAGTCGTTGGAGCAGATATTGGGACGATTTGGGATTGTTTCAAGTGGGGCGTAATTCGATTGAGCGTAGCGTCAAAGGCTCGTTTTGCGTTGTGATTCCTCCACCCAATGTTACAGGCGCATTGCACATGGGACACGCACTCAATAACACGCTTCAAGATATAACCGTCCGCATGAAACGAATGCAAGGTTACGATACGCTTTGGATTCCGGGCGTCGATCACGCTGGAATTGCGACTCAAGCGGTAGTTGAAAAACGATTATTCGAAGAAGAAAAACTTACGCGTCACGATATAGGTCGCGACGCTTTAGTTGGACGGATCTGGAATTGGAAAGAAAAATATCAGACGCGCATAATCGAACAACTAAAAGGCATGGGCTGCTCTTGCGACTGGAGTCGGACGCGTTTTACATTGGATGAGATTTGCGCCAAAGCGGTGCGTTATTTTTTCTTCAATCTTTTTAAACAAAATCTAATCTATCGCGGTAAACGTCTCGTCAATTGGGATACCCATCTCCAAACCGCAGTTAGCGACGACGAAGTTTTTTACGAAACAGTCGATGGTAATTTTTGGCACATAAAATATCCGATAGTCGAACCGAAAGTCGATGAATTTGAATTTGTCATAGTTGCAACAACGCGCCCCGAAACAATGCTAGGCGATACCGCCGTCGCAGTTCATCCCGATCCCGAAAACGCAATAAACAAAATTCACAACGATATAAAAAAACGACTCGAAACCGCGTCAGAAAAAGAAAAATCCGACTTGCAAAAAGAACTAGATAATATTGAATCGCTTAAATCATCCGGTCAAATTGAACGCTTGAAAAAACTTGCCCAGCTTGCAAAAAGCGGTTGCAAAATAAAATTGCCGCTGTCCGGCAGGATAATACCGCTGATAGCGGACGCTTGGGCGAAACCAGATAAAGGTACCGGTTGCGTCAAGATTACGCCGGCTCACGATCCGAATGATTACGAAGTAGGTTTGCGTAACGATTTGCCGATGATAAATATTTTGAACAAGGACGGCACGTTAAATTCGGCGGCGGGCGTTTATGAGGGATTGACGATTAAGGCGGCGCGGGAAAAGGTTGTTTCTGATTTGGATGCGGGCGGTTTCTTGCATTTAGTTGAGGAACGGACAATTGAGTTAGCGCATAGCGACAGGTCAAAAACGCCAATAGAACCGTTTTTACACGATCAATGGTTCGTCAAAATGGCGTCGCTTGCACAAACGGCAATCGATACGGTAAAAAACGGCGAAGTGAAAATTTTACCTGAACGTTATACGAAAGGTTATATCGACTGGTTAAGCGAAAAACGCGACTGGCCTATCGGACGACAACTCTGGTGGGGGCACCGCATCCCTATCTGGTCATGCAAAAACGTTACAAAAAATGAAATAGAAAAAACATTTAATAATCGTAACGATATTTCTTTTATACGGGACGACGAAAGCGGCGAATGGAGAATTTGTAGTTTAGAGGAAGACTTGCCGGAAGACGCAATTAAAGATCGTCAACTTGTACGTGAAGAGGACGTGCTTGATACGTGGTTTTCGAGCGCTCTTTGGACTCATTCGACGTTAGGTTGGCCGGACGTTTGCGGCGATCTTGAGTATTATTATCCGACGGGCGTGTTGATTACGAACAGGGATATTTTGACTCTGTGGGTTGCGCGAATGGTTTTGGCGGGCAAATTTAACACGGGCAAAAAACCGTTTCACGAAGTTTATATTCACCCGACTATCCTCGACAAATACGGCGAAAGAATGTCAAAATCACTAGGCAACGGAGTTGATCCGATTTCCGTAATTACAAAATTCGGCGCCGATGCGATGCGTTTCGGACTGGCATTTTTGACGACGGAGAATCAAGATATTCGTTTAGTTTTGGATTTTGAATGTCCTTATTGCGGCGCCGTTGTCGAGCAGACGAAAAAGAATCGAAAATTGCCCAAAATACAATGCCCGAAATGTAAGAAAAATTTCCGCACCCAATGGGCGGAGAAAGACGACGATAAAAACTTGCCAGAAGGAATGATGATCAACGAGCGATTTGAAGTGGCGCGTAATTTTTGTAACAAATTATGGAATGCGGCGCGGTTCGTGTTGTTGAGTTTAGGCGATAAAAAAATAGATTCCGTAACGATAAATAAAAATCTCGGCAGCGAATTATTAGAGGACAAATGGATATTAAGCCGACTCGCAACAGTAACGCGCGACGTAACGCAAATGTTTGAGACGTATCATTACGCCGAAGCAGTAAGACTGCTGTATGATTTTGCATGGGATGAGTTTTGCTCCTTTTACCTTGAAATGGTTAAGTCGCGCCTATCAGACAACAACGACAACAACGACAATAACAGTAATAACGGCAATAACGACAACGGCAATAACGGACAAAGTCTGGTTGCGGAATCAATTTTAGTTTACGTGTTGCGAAATTTGATCTGTTTATTGCATCCGGTAACGCCGTTTGTTACAGAAGAGATTTGGCAACGTTTACGTAAATTAGATTCAAATTTAGCGGTAAGCGTCGCGGTTGCGGAATGGGGAATTGCGGATAATTCTGCGGTCAACGTAGAAATAGAAGAGCGCTTTAAAATCTTTCAAGAATTATTACGGGCAATTCGCGACGTAAGAGCAAGCCGAAATATACCGCCAAAAGATGAAATCAAATTCGCCGTAAAATGCAACAAAACTACCGCAACACTCCTAAAACCAATGGAAAAATACTTCCTGACAATGGCAAAAGCAAAAGCTACAGAATGGGGCGAATCCGTTGAAATACCAGAATTCGCCGCCACAACGCCGCTAACAGGAATGGATTTATACGTCGATCTGTCAGGCGTAATAAACTTAAACGAAGAAATCAAAAAATTAGAAAAAGAAATCGAAAAAATTAAAAACTTCATAACCGCAAAAGAAAAAAAATTAGACGGCGACTTCATAAAAAAAGCCCCAAAACAAATCGTAGAAAAAGAACAACAATCTCTAACAGACCTAAAAGAACAACTAAACTCCGCAACAAACGCAATCAAAAAACTAATCAAAATAAAATCCAACCAAAATTTATAAATACGGATTCTTCAAAAAACAATTATTCGGCGCTATCCCCCAATTTTCAAAAAATAAAAAATAAACCAATGACAACTTACGACAAGATTCCAAAAGAAGAAACCTTTAAGGCGCATATTTTTGCCGAGTATTTTGGCGTGAATAGATATGGTTATAAACCGAATATTGATAATATAGATTTCGTTGTTAGCGAAACTATAACGAAAGATGATACGTCTTTTGAATATCATTATCTTTGGGCAGAGACCAAAAAAGACGCGCAAGATATAGAATCGATGTTGACGCAATTGATTTTAACTTGCAAGAAAACGTATATCAAAGGCGACTATTTGCCGCCTAAATTTATTGGTTGTTTTGATACGGAGAAAATAGCGTTTGTCTCTTTTCACGATGTTTTGCCGATATTCAACGAATCTGATTTTAATTGGAACCAGACGCCCAGCAACCACGAAACTACAGATTTCAAAAAAGCGCGTTCAAAGATCAACAACTTAATCGCTAAAAAAATCGCCCTTTTCCACTTCGCAACCGATAAAAACGAAATTCAACAATTCATCAAAGACTCCTTTATTCTTGAAGACAACATTTCTCAAATTCCAATTACCAAAGACAACTTTGTCCATATTTACAGACGTTGGGTAAAAGAGATTAAACCTTCTATTGACTTAATTGAGAGAGATTGGAATGATTTTAAGAATAACGGTATTCTTGACGGCGATTTTTTTCGTGCTGATATGATGAGCAGCGGCGGCAATACAATTACAGAAAAGCTCAAGATTATACTTAAACAAGACTGTTATAAATTACAAGAAGTAATTTCCGGTCGTTTGTTTAAGTCTGATATAGGTTTTACCGACGGCGGCGTTGCTTATAAACAATTTTGGAATAAATACAAACGCCCGCCCGAACAAGAATATCAACAATTTATTATCGACCGTCGCGACTTGCTCGTTCCTCAAAATATACGCGAATTAAAAGGTTCGTTTTTCACGCCGAAAATTTGGGCGGATAAATCGAAAGAGTATCTTGAAGACGTTTTTGGTAAAAATTGGCAGGATCGATATTATGTTTGGGATTGTGCGGCGGGAACGGGCAACTTGCTTGCCGGATTGAAAAATAAATACAACGTCTGGGCTTCAACAATCGATCAAAGCGACGTTGATACAATGAAAACGCTAATCGACGGCGGACTAAATTTATTAGAAGATCACGTGTTCAAATTCGATTTCCTAAATGATAGCTTTGATAAATTACCAGACGAATTAAAAACAATTATCGACGACCCAAATAAACGAAAAAAATTAATCGTGTACATAAATCCGCCTTACGCCGAAGGCGACACTGTCGCAACAAACCGTAACAAAAGAAAAGGCATTGGCGATACGTTGACGTATAAACATTATTCGCAATTTTTAGGCGGCGCCGCTAGTGAACTTTTTATGCAATTTATTATCCGCATTTATAAAGAAATCCCTCATTGTAAACTAGCGCTTTTCAGTAAACTAAAATATATCACTGCGCCGAAATCGTCCAATTTCAGAACAATTTTTAAGGCTGAATATAAAGGCGGCTTTATTGTTCAGGCTGATACGTTTGACAATGTTATAGGGCATTTTCCGATAGGTTTTTTAATATGGGATTTTGAAAAAGAACATATTGTCAACGATATTACTTGCGACGTTATTAGCGACGACAAAACTATATTAACAAAAACATTTCACGATGGCATTATTCATTTTTTGAATGACTGGCTCAAAAAAAATTATGATAAAAACGGCGATCCTATCGGTACAATGGGATTTGTCGCAAATGATTTTCAACATCAAAAATTCTGCTTCTTGTCAACAAAAGGACGCGGACACCATCAAACAAACGTTACAAAAAATAATCTGATTGAAATATGTATCTATTTTACCGTGCGGCATTGCATAAAACCAACATGGATCAACGACCGCGATCAGTTCCTTTATCCTAACGATAAATATAAAAACGATCTTGAATTTCAAAACGACTGTTTAATCTTTACGCTCTTTCACGGTCAAAATCGTATATCTTGCAAGGACGGCGTAAATCACTGGATACCGTTTACTGAAAAAAATGTAAACGCCAAAGAAAAATTTAAGTCGAATTTTATGAGTAATTTTCTTAAACGTAAAAAATTTAGCGTTGAGGCAAAAGCGGTTCTTGATGCTGGGCGTAAACTTTGGCGTTATTATCACGCCCAAATAAAACAAAACAGAACCGCGTCCGTCAACGCATCCTTCTATGACGTCAGAGCATTTTTTCAAGGTCAAAACGAAAAAGGCTCCATGAAAAATAAATCCAAAAACGAAACTTATAACAACCTAATCGCAGACTTGCGAAATAAACTAAAAACATTAGCAGATAAAATCCAACCAAAAATTTATAAATACGGATTCCTAAAAAAATAATTCGCCTATTGAATAAATACAATAGTGAATTTCTAACAACCGGTTTTTATTTTAACCACCGAGAACACAGAGTTCACAGAGACGAAAGTTTTCTAAATTTATTTTAAATCAAAAGTCAATTATGATATTAAACAACATTTCGATTTTAATTAGAAACTTCCTCTGTGTTCTCTGTGGTTAATAAAACTAAATTTGTGGTTTTTAGAAGTTCTCAATATTCTTTAATTTTTTTAAACTGTGAATTATTTTTTATCCACAGATTATGCGGCAGATTAAAGTGATTATTTTTTGGACTGTTATTTTTTATGAATTTATTAGTAATTGGTATTGATCGATTGTTTGCGTATTTCCTGATTTTACTTGTGTGCAATTCATTATTATTTGCGATTCATTTCGCGTGATGAATAATTCAGCGACGGCTTTTTTGCGTTCGTTTTTTTCCGCTTGCCCTAATAGATGATGTCCGATCAATACTGCGATAGCCGCATCTACTAAACGTCTTGCGATAAGTTCGATATAATCTCCGCTTTTCGATTTTGCGTAATCGATGGCAAGTTGAATTTCGTTACGTCCTTTAATTAGAATTGTTTTTAGTTCGTTTAATTTTTGATCGTTGAATTCTTTCTGTTCAAATTGCGCAATATAATCTGAATAGACGCCGCTTGTTACGCCGCGAATAGCCGCTACGATTTGCAATTGACTTGTGCCTTCATAAATTGCCGTAATTCTTGCGTCTCTCAAATAACGTTCTGCGGCATAATCTCGCAGATAGCCGCTTCCGCCTAGAACTTGCACGGCGTCGTTTGCAATAGCGATAGCGCCTTCGGCGCCGTAGTATTTGCTCATCGGCGTCAAGAGGGCGTTTAATCTTTTCAAGGTTCTACTTCGTTGTCTTAAAGTTTTCTTTTCTGTTTCGTCAAGAGCGGCGGCGTTGCGTTCAAGCAGGCGGTTTGTGTTATTTTCAATATCGCACACTCGCGCCGTTTCATAAGTCAACGCCCTCATCGCCTCTATTTTTACGCCCATGTTTACAACCAATTCCGCAACCGGCGCAAGACGCTCAATAGCGCCGCCGAATTGTTCGCGGCTATGCGCATATTCGCGTGCAAGCCGATACGCCGCCTCCGCAACGCCTAAAGATTGCGCCGCAATTCCAAGACGAGCGCCATTCATCAACGCCATCACATAAGTAATCAAACCACGTTGCCTGTCGCCAATCAAACGCGCCGGAACATCCGTAAATGTCAACTCGCACGTCGGACTACCATGAATGCCAAGTTTACGCTCAAGACAACGCACCTTGACCGCAGGAGAACGCTCCGCAATAAAAAGACTCAAACCGCGACCGTCTTTGATCTCGTGTTCGCTACGCGCAAGCACAAGCAAAATTTCACCGCAACCGTTTGTAATAAATCGCTTAACTCCGTTCAAAACCCACGTGCCGTCCGCTTTCAAATCCGCTTTAAGTTGTACTGATTGTAAGTCGCTACCGGCGTCCGGCTCCGTCAAAACCATTGCGCCAGTTACTTCGCCCGATGCAAATTTGGGCAACACTTCATCCTTAATCTCTTCCGAAGCAAACGCATAAATCGTATCGGCGATACCTTGCAAGCCGAACATATTCATAAAAGAACAATCGCCGCGAGCCACTATTTCAGTCGCCATCGTGTAAATCAATATCGGACAATTTAAACCGCCATATTTACGCGGCAACGTAAAACCCATCATGTCCGCTTGCGAAAAACAGTCAAGATTACGCCGCACTAAAGGATGCAATGTAACTGTTCCGTCGGGGTTATGACGGTTGCCTTCAAGGTCGATTTGGGCAGCGTTCAAGGCAAGAGTTTCTGCCGATATTTCACCCGCAATTTCAAGAATACGACGATAGTTGTCTATCATATCGTCTATATTATCCGGCAAATAATCCGCATCGCCGTTAAGCGTCTCACGCTCTTGCAACTCGGCTAATTCGCGAAGATCAAAATAATTAAATAGAAATTGAATATCCTTGTTATCAAGAAAAAAATTTGACATCGTTTTTTAATTTTAATTTTAAAATAATAATAATTAGTAATATTTCTGAAAGGAATTTCTAATAATTCTTTTTTATTAACCGATTAAAAATTTCCTCTGCGTTACTTTTAAATCTCAATAAATGTTTTTTGTAAAAAATGTTTACGCCGTATTGTAATTTAGCCGCTCGATTGTAATAAATCAATTGCAACATCTGCCAAATATCAAAAGCGTATCAATATAACCAACCAATCATAAATTAAAATACCCCCCTCAAAATAATAAGTTCTCACCAATAAAAATTTGTCTGAAAGATCGCAGGCGTCTCGCCTGCATGCGGTTGTACTCAACCGCTAATGAGCGAGGTTTAATATCTGGGCGTCTCTAAAAATTCATTTCTGTCCCGTTAGGGACAACATGTTGGTAGAAAAGCAATGTCAAAAATATATTTGTCCCGCTAGGGACAACATGTCA
>JAISLW010000041.1 GCA_031277105.1 Planctomycetaceae bacterium
TGTAGGCGCTAGATTTATTGTAACAATAAATATTTGTCCCATCTGTCCCGCTAGGGACAACATGTTGGTAGAAAATCAAGGTCAAAAATATATTTGTCCCGCTAGGGACAACATGTAAAGACAACATTAACCCTTATTGCGTCCCTAACGGGACGCTAAAATTCGCGTATAACTTTTTTCTACCAACATGTTGTCCCTAACGGGACAAATATTTATTGTTACGAAAATTGTCCAGATACGCCCTACGCGCTAGCCCCTAAAATCTAGCGCTTAACTTTCCGTGAACGGTTACAAAAAATTATCCTCTGTGAATTCTGTGTTATCAGCGCTTAATAAATAAAAACTGGTTATTAGAAATTGTCAGATATATAATTATTAAACTTGTCATGCCTGTTTATAAAATTCCTAAATTAATCTTAAAATTTTAATTTTCTATGTCCGCAATTTACGGTTACATGTCGACAAATTATGCGACGACTTCTGTTGTAAAATCATCGTCCGCCAATTCCGCAACTCAAACTACAAACCAAACCGAAACAACTACGCAACCCGCTAAAGATTATCCTTACGTCGATGTTGTTACGTTCTCGCAAGAGGCATTGGAAGCAAGCGAAAAATTATCGGTAGAAAACGCAGAACCGCGAATACTTGACGACTTATTTGCGCCGAAAGAAGAGGAGAAAAAATATTGGTACGATTTACTTGAAAGAAACAACTCAAAAAATAATACCGCTAAAAACGACAAAAATACTTTATACTCCGATAAATATAAACCCGCCGAAATTAAACCTATAAAATTTAAGCAAGGCGTTGATACGTTGTTCGCATCTAAAATTTATGCTGAAAAATGGAAAGACACAATTACGCAAATTGATGAAAAAATTACGGAAATTTTAAACGAAAACGATATTGCTTTGACCAAAGACGAAACGTTAAACTTCTCAATAAATCAAGACGGCAAAATCTCTATCGGCAAAGGAATCAGCGAATACAAAAAAACAATTTTAGAAAAAATATTTAATGAAGATAACGAACTCCGCGCCGGTTTATTTCATTCGCATTATTCTTTACCGTGTTCAAAACCTTTATGGGACTCTGAATCAGACTCGTATTTTATTGGTTACGATCCAAGTACCAGTTTAACGTTTGAGAATTTATTGCGAAATTATGGTTACACAATTAATGATTTTGAACTTACAAGCGAAGAAGAAAAATTAGCGGGCGCTTTGCCGATAAAATTTAAAGACGGGACAAATAACGATGAATTTTTGTTGACAATGTTTACCGACGACGCTGATACATTTGATTACATAGAAAATCATCTCGTTTACAAACAAAATACCGGTAGTACGCCGCGCGAATATGAACTAAATTTTTCTTACAAAAACGGAATTACTATCGAAAAAGAACGAGGCGATCAAAATTCATTGGATGAAAGATTCCAATTTATTTTAGACGATAAAGATATTCCTATCTTTCATCGCGGCGAAGATACAAGTAACATCGCAATAACTATAAATCCATCAGGCGAAATTGTTGATGCTGAAATTATTGATCAAAATTTAAATCCAAGAGTATCTGAAAAAGAAAAATATAATGTAACCAAAGAGAATTTTGATTTATTTACATTAAAACTAAAGAGCAGAACAACAGGAATGAATAATAAACCAGAATACCAACCCTGGTTTGAACAATACGTATTCGAAGCCCAAAGATTAGCAAAATATAAATCCGGCGAAGATACATCAAAAATGAATCTCGTAATCAACCGTACATTTCTAAATAAAGAAATAACAAACGGCAGAAGATCATAAATTTTTGCACGGAATATAAATTTTTTGCGTTTAATCTTGTTTGCTCTTGACCAATAATTTTATTACAAAAAAATCTTTTTAATCTTTTTAATCTGTGGATCGCTTTTATAACAAATAGGTTGACTAACAAGCGGCGGAATCAATAAATTCGTTACAAACCGTATAAAAGATATAACCGGATTACAAAATCAAAAAAATACAAGATGATAAAATATAATTTATCGAACTACGTGTTATACTACAGATACAATAAAATATTGTCTCACGCTTAATATTAAAATCCAAATAGCCATTAAAATTTTTTAACTTTTAATTTTCTATGACAGCAATTTATTACGGTTACATGTCGGCAAATTATGCGGCGACTTTTGCCACAAAATCATCGTCCGCAAATTCTACAACTCAAACTACAAACCAAACCGAAACAACTACGCAACCCGCTAAAGATTATCCTTACGTCGATGTTGTTACCTTCTCGCAAGAGGCATTGGAAGCAAGCGAAAAATTATCTGTAGAAGACGCAGAACCGCGAATACTAGACTTGTCCCCCAAAAAATATTGGTATGATTCTATTGAGAGAAATAATACAGAAAATAACACAAATAATAACAACAGCAAAACTAATTCATTAATCACGCCCAAATACGAATCAAACGAAGAACATCGTAAAACTTTTAAATTAATACAAGGAAAGGAATCGTTGAGTATCACTAAAATTTATTCTGACAAATGGCAGAATACAATAACGAAAATTGACGATAAAATTACCGAAATTCTGAATGAAAACGATATTGATTTGACCAAAGATGAAACATTAAATTTTTCAATAAATCAGGACGGCAAAATAACTATCGGTAACAAAATCAGCGAATACAAAAAAACTATACTGGAAAAAATATTTAATGAAGACAACGAATTGCGAGCTGAATTGATTGATTCACATTATTCTATAGTAAGATCGCAACCATATATTTCAACAGCAGGTTATGGAATAAGTACGTACGGCGCCGACCATGACCCTAATAGTGATTTACTGAGTGTGCATTTAATGCGAAATTATGGTCTCTCAATTAGTGATTTCGTTATTACTAGCGAAGAAGAAAGATTAGCCGGAGCTTTACCAATAAAATTTAAAGATGGGTCAAATAACGATGAACTATTACTTAAAATGTTTACAGAAGAAGCAGAAACATTTGACAACATAGTAAACAACCTCATGTATGAACAAACTACTGGTCAAAAAGGATATTTTACTGAATTTGAGTATAATTTTTCGTACAAAAACGGCGTTACTATCGAAAAAGGACAAGGCGATCAATACTCATTAGATAAAAGATACCAATTTATTTGGGACGACAGCGGTTTTTCTTTAGGTTTTTTTCCTGGATTTGACACAACCAATGCCGCTTTAACTATAAATCCTTCGGGTAAAATTGTAGATAGCCAAATTATTGCTCAATCCGGCACAAATAATGATAAAAATATGGTATCTGAACCGAATCTTGATTTATTTATACAAAAACTAGAAGATAAATCTAACAATGAATTCCAATTCCAATCATGGCTTCAACAATACGTATTCGAGTCCCAAAGATTAGCAAAATATAAAACCGGTCAAGATACAGAGAACATGAATCTCGTAATCAATCGTACTTTTCATAGTGAAGATATACAAAACTATAGAATATAACTAAATGTAACCTCTAAAAACTATTTTTTTATTAACCACAGAGAACACGAAATGGATTTTTTAAAAATTATTTCAATTTATAAATATAAAATTAATTTGAAATAATGTTTAACTTCCAATTAAAAAATTGCGCAGGAACGCAGCCGTCTCGGCAGCAATTTGCCGCAAGGCAAACAAAAAGATTGTTGCGATCTAATATCGATCATCGGCGGTTGAGTACAACCACTAGCAGGCGGGACGCCTACGTTCCTTCCGATGATTTTTTATAACAAAAATTCTACACCCTATCCACTAAAATCTAACGCTTAAATTTCCGTGAACGGTTACAAATATTTGTTTTTGTTTGTACAAGTAATGGGACAAAAAAACGTTACAAACCGTATAAAAGATATAACCGGATTACAAAATCAAAAAAATACAAGATGATAAAATATAATTTATCGAACTACGTGTTATATTACAGATACAATGAAATATTGTCTTACGCTTAATATTAAAATCCAAATAACTATTAAAATTTTTAACTTTTAATTTTCTTATGACTGCAATTTATTACGGTTACATGTCGACAAATTATGCGACGACTTCTGCCGCAAAATCATCGTCCGCCAATTCCGCAAATCAAACTACAAACCAAACCGAAACAACTACGCAACCCGCTAAAGATTATCCTTACGTCGATGTTGTTACCTTCTCGCAAGAGGCATTGGAAGCAAGCGAAAAATTATCCGTAAAAGATTCTGAACAACGAATACTAGACTTGTCGCCGCCGGAGGAAAAAAAATATTGGTACAACTTACTTGAAAGAAATAACTCCAAAACTAATAGTACCGACAATAACACTACCAATAACGAATCTGTTCTATCTTCCACAAAATATACTACTAGACACGACCCCGTAAAATTAATATATGCAATGGATACATTAAATATTAGTAAAATATATTCTAACAAATGGCAAGATACAACTACAAAAATTGACGAAAGAATTACTGCTATTTTAAACGAAAACAATATCGCTTTGACAAAAGATGAAACGTTAAATTTCACAATTAAGAACGGTAAAATAACTATTGATAAAGGAATCAGCGAATACAAAAAAACAATATTGGAAAAAATATTTAACGAAGATAAAGAACTTCGCGCAGATTTAATAGAATCGCATATATTTTTAGCAGGATCAGATCCTAATATCAGATCATATAATACAGGGCAGCAATATATTATTGATCACGACCCAAAAGTTTTGCCGTTTGTGTCTTTAATGCGAAACTATGGTCTCACCGCCGATGATTTTGTATTTACTAGCGAGGAAGAAAGATTAAACGGCGCTTTGTCAATAAAATTCAAAGACGGAACAAATCATGACGAAATGTTGTTAGATATGTTTATAGACGATGCTAAAATCTATGATTACATTGAAGGTAGTCTCGAATACGAACAAAATTTCGGTAAAAAATCCCTCGACTATGAATATAGTTTTTCGTACAAAAATGGAGTTACTATCGAAAAAGGAGTAGGCGATCAATACTCATTGGATAAAAGATACCAATTTATTTTAGACGACAGAGTTACTAATATACTCCCTAATTCATACGATAGAAGTAACGTTGCAGTAACGTTAAATCCAGACGGTGAAATTGTTGACGCTGAAATTATTGAGCAACTTGCTTATACCGGACCAGAAGAAGATAAATACAATATAACAAAAGAAAATTTTGACTTATTTACCATACAATTAAATAAAAGAAGTGTAGGAACAAATAATACGCCAGAATACCAACCCTGGTATAAACAATACGTATTCGAAGCCCAAAGATTAGCAAAATATAAATCAGGCGAAGATACATCAAAAATGAATCTCGTAATCAACCGTACATTTCTAAATAAAGAAATAACAAACGGCAGAAGATCATAAATTTTTGTTTAAAATTTTGGAATATCATCGATGTTTATATTATTTGTTTTTCGGCGGCTTACGTTTGCGATGATTTTTGCGCCTAGCGTTTTAATATCTCTTGCGTTTCCGAAGTTTTGTTTTGTTTTTAATTTTGCGATAATATTGCGTAGTAATTCGTGGATGTGAATTTGTTGTGATTTATCGATTTGTCTTTTTTGCGATTTTAAATAAGAATAAAGTATTTCCAGACATTCATCAACTGTGTAGTCTGGAAAATGTACGACGTATGGATAGCGGCTTGCGAGTCCGGGATTGGCTTTCATTAGGAAGTTCATTTCGTCGGGGTATCCTGCGAGAATTGAATATACGTTTTCGTTATATTTTGCGGTATCTTCGGAGACGATAGTAGCAATCACTTCGGCGGCGAAAGAGTCGTGATTATTCATATTTTGCGGATACAATGCGTATGCTTCATCGAAAAATAGCGTTCCTCCGGTAGTTCTTGCTTGTTCGTATAATTTTATTACGTTATCTTTTGAGTGTCCGATGTACGATCCTTTTAGCGATATAGCGGCTCTTTCAATTACGTTTTGTCCTTCAATTAGTCCTATTGCGTTGAATATTCTTGCCATGTATCTTGCGATAGTTGTTTTTCCTGTTCCGGGGTTTCCGATGAATTGCAAGTTATATTTACCTTCGCCTTGAACGCCTAATTTTTCGTTTTCGGCAATAGTAACAGCAATTTCTTTTATCTGTTCTTTAACTTCTTGCAAACCTACGAAATTATTTTCTAACTCGTCTAAAATTGCGTCTAGCGTTTCATTTTTTCGGACTGTCGATTTAATATCGTCTGCTAAAATCACAAATCTATCCGCATTAGGATCGTTATTGCAACGTTGTACTCTTCTTCCTGAAACTTCTGCGAAAAATTTCTTTACCGTTCCTGCATTTCCGAAATGCGGATTAAGCGTTAATCGTTTTAATTCGCGTCGCAAGTTAGCGCCGAATAGTTCCGTTTCGTCGTCGAGTGTTGCGAACCCTTCTTTTTTGAGCGTTTCCATAAATATTTGTTCGAGTTCGTCGATTGTGAAATTTTTTAACAAAAGTCTTTTGCGAAATCTGCGTTCTAGTCCTGGGTTCATGTTGAAAGCGGCTTGTGTTTTATCGGGGTAGCCGGCGATAATGATTACGAGGTCGCGGTATTTTTTTTCGGTCATAATTTGGACGATTTGATTTAGCGATTCTTGTCCTGTTTGCGATTCTGCCAAACGATACGCTTCGTCGATAAATAAAACGCCGCCGAGCGCCTGGTCAAATTTTTTACGCAATTGACGCGGATCAGAAAAATCACTGCCGACGTCGCAAGTCTCAACATGATTCATGCTGGTAATTCCGATGTAATGAAAAAATTCAGCCATGTATTTTACGATAGTCGTTTTACCTGTTCCGGGATTGCCCAGTAGCGCCAGATGATGAGTGTTATTGTCAAACGTGTTTCTTGCAATATGATCAATTTGATTAGCGAGCGCCGTCTCAAGATATTCTTTGACCTCTTGAAGTCCCTTAAATTCGCGACGGATTTCATTCAATAAATCTCTTGCTTTTTTCTCTTGCAATTGAATTGGATCGGGGACGGAGTTTTCTTCGATTTCGTCTTGTTGTTTGTTTACGGCGGCGTTTTCTTTAATTTTATCGATTAAATTTCGGACGCCGCGAGCGTTGCCGACGCCGCCTAACCTTTCGCGCGACTCAATATATTTACACAATTTTTTATACGCCGCCGGAGTCAATTTTTTCTCTTCGCGTTTAAGCATCATTTGCGCAATTTGAATCAATTCGTTTAACGAATAATCTGGAAAAATAATCGTATTATCCGGATCGTTAAACCGCGACGGCAGCCCCGGATTCATTCCCAAAATCTCCGGACGCTTCTCCAAATAACCCGCCGCAAGAACCGTAAAATGATCGCGGTTGATTTCCATCTCCTCCATCAAAACGTCAAAAGCAGGATGCAGCGTCTTGTCTTCGGCGAAACTATAAACTTCGTCGATAAAAAGAACGCCGTTTATTGCTTCGTTGATTTTATTTTGCATAGTTTCGCGGTCTTTGTTGGCGCTCCAAGCGGCGGCTATATCAGTTGCCGAAACTTTTACGAAGTTATCTTTGTTAAATTTTTTCGGTCTCAAACCGAGTCCGTAATATATCTTGCTCAATATTTTTGCGACTTCGGTTTTTCCTGTTCCCGGATTGCCGAGCAGCAATGCGTGCGTGTTGAACGGCGATGTTTTTTTACCGTTTTTTTGTCTTATAGTTTCGGCTTCGGCGAGCGCTTCAAGTTTGCGTATTTTTGTTTTAACTTCGTCTAGTCCGATTAAGTCGTCGAGTTCTTTTTTGGCTTCCTCTAAAATTTTTCGTCTATCGGCGGCGCTTGCGTCCTCAAATAAATCGTCAAGATAATTCGGATAAGGTTCTTTGGCAATTTTATTCCTAATTTTTTCAACTATATTAAACAAAGCCTCCTTCTTCGCCGCAATATTTTTCGCCGTAATTCGCGGAATACCGCTCAATCCGTAACGACAAGATATACGTTTCAACAACGACTCAATTTCGACAATATCAGGATTGTCGATCCGGCATTCGCATATCCGGTCTTTTAATCCTGTTCCTGCGAGTTGCTCTGTGATTAGCGTAAATTCTTTATATTTTGAATCATCGACTAACAAAACCGAACAGGCGCCGTTTTTCCCCGGCGCCGCTTTTGCCCATTCGCAAATCGTCGTCAACATCCGCTCAGATTCGAGCGTCAAATTTCCTTGTTGGTATTTTATTATTTTGTGTATATTTTTCAGAATTACGAAAGACTTGTACTGACTTGGCAGCAATCTAAATCGTATCTCATCAAGTATAGATTGATTTTTTGTTACGGCGTTTTGCGTTGAACTGGCTGCGGTTTCGGCTGCGGCTGAGTTTGAGTTTGCTGTTGCTGTTGCGTTACCGTTTGTTGTTGCGTTTTCGTTTATTTCGGCGTTTTGATTTTTTTTGCGGCGCGGTACAAAATCGGAAGTCTTGTTAGGATCGTCGCTCTTTTTATCGACAATCTTATAATAAAGTTTCTCCATTGCCGCCGTCAAAAAATATAACTCCTCAACAACCGGATCAAACGTCAATATAATCTCATAGCCATTCAACAAAGCATAACGCGACAAAGCGCCGTCAAGCGAACAAACGCCGTTAATAAAATCAGTAAAAAATAAATCGTCAATCTTACCATGCAAAACAAATTGCCGCCGCCCACTCTCAATAATTTTCATATCGAGTTTGTCAATTATACGATTACAATAAAATAACGTTGACATAAAATTTCATTACCGTTAAAAGTAATCAAAAGATGTTAAAGGGGGGGAAGGGGAAATTCGGAATTCGGAATTCGGAATTGAATATTTTGATTTCAAATTTAAAATAATCTTTTCAATCTTTTTAATCTGTGGATTATGTGGATCGTTTTAAAAGAATCCACAGATTAAAAAGATTAAAAGGATTATTTAAAGTTTCGGGTTGCGGGTTATATACAGATCGTACTTGAATTTCATCGATTTAAAAGCGTCAAAGCCTGCCGTCCGAAAGCTAGGCAGGCGAAGGTAAACGCAAATTAAAGTACGAACAGTTTAAAAATTGGTTTTTGTAAATATTTGGTTATTTATTTTATCTCGTGCTTGAAATGATTGTAGGGGATCGTATAATATTTTAAACTGTTCACGTAAATTTAAGCGATTACGTTTTGGCAATTTTTTAGGGACAAGTGGAACAATTTTCGTAACAATAAATCTATTCCCTACCCCTTATTCCCTACCCCCTATTCCCTACCCCCTATCCCCTAACCCCTATCCCCTAAAAATTTATTGTTTAAATTTTCGCGGGAGGTTACATTTTACTGATGGCAAAAAAAATTACTTTTATCAATATCTTGCAGCGTAAAGGTCTCCTTAGCGACGCTCAGATTTCTGAATCTCATGAGATGGCTCAATCTGCCAATATTAGTTTGCGTGAGGCGATTTCACGTCTTGGTTATGTTAGCAGCGAAGAAATTACGCGCGCTATTGCCGAAGAATACGGGCGTGAATATCTTGATTTAAAGAATCTTGTAATTCCTCCGGCAATAATAGAATTGATTCCAGAATCAGTCGCTCGTGAGAATTTAATTTTGCCATATCAAATTGACGGTGAAACGTTGCGTGTGATAGTTAGCGATCCGAATGATTTGGAGACGTTTGACAAACTCCGTTTTATATTGCATCGTCCGATTGATCCTGTTCTGGCGACGCGTGAATCTATTCAAGAATCGATCAATAGACATTATCAACAAAATATTGGCGAGAGCGCTGATTCGTTGATACAAGATATGACGGATACGAAGATTGATTTTACTGATACCGATGTTTCCAGCGCTAGCGAAGCCGCCGCTAATTCTACCGACAGCGACGCTCCCATCGTCCGCTTGAGCCAACTTATAATTGAAGAAGCAGTTCAACTTCGCGCTTCTGATATTCATATTGAGCCTTTTGAAGACCGCGTCCGCGTCCGTTACAGAATAGACGGAATTTTAGTAGAACGCGATAATATCCCAAAACGTATTCAAGGTTCCGTTTTGTCAAGATTCAAAATTTTAGCAAGACTTGATATAGCAGAACGGCGGCGGACGCAAGACGGACGTATCAAATTATCCGTAGGCGATAAGGAACTAGACTTGCGCGTGAGCGTTATTCCGACAAGTCACGGGCAATCTATTGTTATGAGAATTCTTGACAAAGATAATATCCGCGTTAGTCTGACGCAACTTGGATTTGCCGAAAACGAATATAAAAAATTCGTCAGCCTAATTAAACGCCCAAACGGAATCATACTCGTAACAGGTCCAACAGGCTCCGGAAAAACAACGTCGCTTTATGCGGCGTTAAACGACCTTAATACGCCGACAAGAAAAATCATTACAGCCGAAGACCCCGTCGAATATTACTTGCCCGGAATAAATCAAGTTGAAATAAAACATTCAATCGGTTTAGATTTTGCAAGAGTTATACGTGCAATGTTACGGCAGGCGCCGAATATAATTCTTGTTGGCGAGATGCGCGATCTTGAAACTGCCCAAATGGGGATACAAGCGTCGTTGACGGGGCATTTGGTCTTTAGTACGTTGCATACAAACGATGCGCCGGGCGCAATAACAAGATTAGTAGATATGGGCGTGCCGCCGTATCTGGTCTCAAGTTCAGTCATCGGAATAATGGCGCAACGATTAGTAAGAACAATTTGCCCAAAATGTAAAAAACCATATTCGCCGTCGGACGTAGAATTAACCGAAGCAGGAATCTCAAAAGAACAAGCCGCAAAAGCGACTTTCATGAAAGGCAAAGGTTGTAGCCATTGCAATAAATCAGGATACAGAGGAAGAATGGCAATATTTGAATTACTAATGATGTCGCCAAAAATAAGAGAAATGACCTTCAAACAAGCAAGTACGGTAGATATTAGAAAAGCCGGAATAAGCGACGGAATGAAAACATTATACGACGACGGAATAAGAAAAGTCCTAAAAGGATTAACCACCATCGAAGAAGTTATGAGAGTAGCAAGAATAGTCGAAACATAAACAAAATAATCTGTAACCGTTCACCAGATTTTAGAAGCGTAGAGTTTTAGGGAATAGATTTATTGTAACGAAAATTGTCCCGCTATTTCCTAACCCCTACATCCTATCCCCTAAAATTTTTTGTTTAAATTTACGTGAACGGTTACCATTTACCTTTATCTTTACCTTTTACTTTTAAAAATAAATTACTTATCAAAATTATGGCGTCCAATAATGATCGTATCACCAAAATTCAAAGTCTCGTTAAAAAATGCGATTGGAAAAAAGCATACAAAGAAGCAAAATTTTCATCAAAATTGTCTAACGATCCCGAAATAAAATTACTCGAAATAACCTCGCTATGGAATTGGATCAAAGATCAAGTTAACCGAAAACAATACGACGACGCCAAAATTAACGTCCGCGAACTAATACGCATTAACCAAAACGAAATCCCAACAACTATACAAAACGAATATCCCACAATTTTTCTCTTACTCGGATTAAATTCACTACTGCCCGACGATTTGAAAAACGATACTACATCCGCAACAATCCAAACACAACTAATCGACCAATACATCGTCAATAATATTAAATCAACCGACCTCCTGCCCGAAACATTGACAGCCGCCAATAACATCAAAGAAGCGCTTAAATTGATCGAATTACGCCAAGACGCCCAAGCAATCGACCTACTCGCCACAATCCCATTTCAATCTCCCGCCGCCGAATGGAAATTACTGCTTCGCGGCTTGATCGCACACTACAACAACGACGATAAAACCGCAACCGAAACCTGGAAACGACTCAATACCACACGCCCCACAAACAAAATCGCAACAAATCTACAAAACCTGTTCAAAAATAAAAAAATAAACAACAACCCTACACAACAATTCAACATCTTCAACGATAAATCTAACTCCAAACAATCACAAAAAATCGACCTAATCGATAACCTACACATAGTTGGCAATTGCATGAGATCGAAAAATTATAAAGAAGTCCTCGTCCGCTTGCCAATAATTCGACAAATTGCCGAAAAACAAAACGCACACATGTACGGCAGAATTTTACGCTTAATCCAAATCCACCTACTAAAAAAAGCGCACCCGCCAGTCATCCGCCAATTCATCGAACAAAATCTGCCATTGCCAATCGACCCTAACGGCAACCGGACATTGGCAATCTTGCTTGAACGATTATTTGATAACGCCGAAACAATTCCATCATGGCTGCGCAAAGGCGGTATGCACTCGCATTGGATAAAATTTGCTGAAAAAGACGTTGATCAAATTGCGTCGTTCTCTGCGGTAATGAAAGCTCGCGCTAAATCAATTGCATTTTATAAAGCGGCTTGCGTCCGCACGGCTCTGTTTGCCCCAAACGCTTTATCACTCGACGAACTCGGCGAAGAATTAGGCGGCAACGATACAGATTCTTTCGATCCATTTTCGCAAAAAAATCGCGACGCGGTCGTCAACTACTTAACTAAATCTATCAACGCCGACCCGACAAACCTAAACGCATTCACAAAACTAAAATCAATCCTACAACAACTAATCGAAATAACAAACGAACCGGAAAAATATAAAATTTTACTAGAAAATCTAAACAAACAAATCGCAGAACATAACCCAAACAACATAAAATTATACTATATGCTGTTCGACGATAATATAGATCATAACCCAGACGAAGCAGAAAAATATATCGACAACATCGAAAAATTAAACCCAATCGCAAAAAATACAATATACCGCAAATTAAAATTTATAACCCTAAAATGCCGCAATGCACTACTAAAAGGAAATTTGACAAACGCAAAAAATCTAATAGAAATATTAGACAAAATACCAACTACCGACTCAATTTATCACAGATATAATCTAATTACGCTCGCTTTCAAATATATTTTTTACGTCTTGTCCGACAAATACTACTTGGCAGAAGATATACTCGCAAATTATAAAAAATACGGTCTCGGTAATTCGTTGCCAATTATTGTATCGATCTTGTTTGAGACCGACAAAATAAAAATACCCGATATTGCTAAACGCAATTTACTGCTACAATACGCCAACAAAATCAATAAAAAAATAGTCAACAACGCCGCAGCCGGCGCTACCGCCGACCTGCTGCTAGGAATATACGACGGCAGCATCGACTCCGGCGAAATAAAAGAAAAAATGTTAAGCACAAGATACTTTATTGACGCCGTAAACTATATCCAAAAATTAAAATCGATGAAATGGAAAAAAGAAAAAGATATAATCGCAGTTTGCACGTTACTTTGGATTATCCTACATCTGCACATGATAAAAGAAATAAACGAAGAAAAAAATGTAGTTAAAAAATTTGAATCGCTAATAAAAAAAGGAAAAAAACTATTCCCAAATTCGCCGCAAATAAATTTCCTATACCTCGAAATGTTCAGAAATAATTACGTCAATCAAATTCTAAAAAAATTAAACGTACTCAAATTCACAAATAAAAATATTTTGCAACATATAAAATTTATGAACAAAAAATACAGAGACCTACTACTTAATCACGACAAAACAAAAAATCCAGAATTAGCGCTAATTATATCCGTCGCAGAAGAACGCGCAAAATGCTCAATGCCAGAAGTCGTAAAAAAAATGGATGAAATACTAGGTTCAAACACCACACAAAAATTATTAGAATAATCCACAATTATAAACCCAAAAATTAAAAAAAAACGAGTAACCGTTCACGGAAATTTTTTTAGCAAATTACGTATTGGCGATTTTTTGGAGGGACAAGTGAGATAATTTTTTTGTAACAAAAAATAGAGAAGGAACGCAACCGTCTCGGCTACAAGTTGTCAACGACAACAGATAAAGTTGTTGAGATCAAAACCTCCATCACTAACGGTTGCGTACAACCGCATGCTGGCGATACGCCTGTAATCTTTCTGACGATTTTTTGTTACAAAAAACTGTCTCACTTGTCCTTCATGTCTCACTTGTCCCTCAAAATTGGCAAAACGTAATTTAACAATTATTTTACATTTATTGTGATGTTTTGGCGAAACATCGCTACTTTTTTTACAAAAAATAAGTTTTTATACAGATCGTACTTGAAATTCATTGATTCAAAAGCGTAAAAGCCTGCCGTCCGATAGCTAGGCAGGCGGCGCCAAACGCAAATTCAAGTACGAATAGTTTAGAAGTTCCCATAATTTAGTTATGATGTTTGACAAAGAGACGATATTGATATTGGATTTTGGTTCGCAGTATTTGCAATTGATAGCGCGGCGTGTGCGTGAGTTGGGCGTATATTCTCGTGTTGTGTCTCATACGATTTCGGCTGCGGAGGCGATTAAGTATTCTCCGCGTGGAATAATTTTGAGCGGCGGTCCTTCTAGCGTTTATTGTGCGGGCGGTCGCGGTTGTGATGCGGGCATATTTGAATTGGGCGTTCCTGTGCTTGGTATATGTTATGGAATGCAAGTTATGTCTCATATTTTTGGCGGCGAAGTTATGGCGGCGAGTAATCGCGAATACGGTCGTGCAAAGATAGAGTTGACGGCGGCGGGCAAGTCGTCTGCGTTTTTTGCCAATATGCCGCCGGTTCAAAATGTGTGGATGAGTCACGGCGATCACGTAACTAAAATTCCGTCTGAATTTGAATTGCTTGCGGAATCTTCGGGCAGTCCGGTTTGTGCGATGGAGCATCGTTTTAAGCCTTTTTACGGATTACAATTTCATCCTGAAGTTATTCATACTGAATTTGGTATGGATATGTTTAGGAATTTTATTCATGGCGTTTGCGGTTGTAGTAATAATTGGACGATGCATAATTTTGCGGAGTCTGCGGTGGAACGTTTTCGTGCGGAGCTTGGCGATAGCGAAGTGATTTGCGGTTTATCTGGCGGTGTTGATTCGGCGGTGGTTGCTGCGATTTTGTCGCGGGCGATAGGGGCGCAACTGAAATGTATTCTTGTTGACAACGGCTTACTTAGAAAGGGCGAAGCGGAAGCGGTTGTGGAGATGTTTCGTAATCATTTTGACGTTGAACTTGTGGTAGTAGATGCTTCAGCCGGTTTTTTGGAGCGTCTTATTGGCGTAGAAGAACCGCAGGAAAAGCGGCGTAGAATTGGACATTATTTTATAGAGGTGTTTGCGGAGGCGGCGAAAAAATTTAACAATGCGAAATTTTTAGCGCAAGGGACAATTTATCCTGACATAATTGAGAGTGGCGGCAGTTTAGATACGGGCGGCGAAAAACCGGCGGCGACAATAAAGTTGCATCACAATGTAGGCGGTTTACCGGAAGGAATGAATTTTAAATTAGTCGAGCCGTTACGTGAATTGTTTAAGGACGAAGTGCGGCGGTTGGGAATTGAGTTAGGGTTGCCGGTTGAGTTTGTGTGGCGCCATCCGTTTCCTGGACCAGGTTTGGCGGTGCGTTGTTTGGGCGAGGTAACGCGGGAAAAATTGAGTAAGTTGCGTGAAGCGGATGCGATTGTAATTGAGGAAATTATCAAGGCTGATTTATACGACAAAATTTCGCAAGCGTTTGCCGTCTTGTTGCCCGTAAAAAGCGTAGGCGTAATGGGCGACGGCAGAACTTACGACGACGCAATTGCAATCAGATGCGTTAAAACGGATGATTTTATGACGGCGGACTGGTCGGAGTTGCCGGATTATTTGTTACGAAAAATGTCAACAAGAATCATAAATGAAGTTGCTGGAATAAATCGCGTTGTTTACGACATAAGCTCCAAACCGCCCGCAACAATCGAATGGGAATAATTCGTAAACTGTTAGCGCTTGAATTTGCGGTAACAGTTCACGAGATTATAGAAACGTCGAGTTTTAGGGAATAAAGTGTAAGCGATAGATTTATTGTAACAATAAATATTTGCCCCACCTGTCCCGCTAGAGACAACATGTAAATACAACAGGGCATCTCTAAAAATACATTTTTTTGTAAAAAGGTAGGCGGTGTTTCGCCGAAACGCCGCAATACGGTTTATGACATCAATAAACTTTAATATTTCGCACGTCTAAAATAGACATATTTTAGATGTCATGAATTATTGAAATTTAATAATTATTTTGTGCGTAATGCGGCGTTTCGGCGAAACGCCGCCTACCTAAACAAATGAATTTTTAGAGATGCCTTTTGTTTTCCATTGCTCTTTCAGAGCGTGTTATTGATGGATAAATATTACCCGCCGTGTTGCGGCGGACTGAAACGTGTTGCCCCAAAAGAGGCGAAAATAACAGAAAAATCTCTTTAATCTGTGAATCATTTTTTTGTCCACAGATTACACTGATTAAAAATTTATTTTTAAAACTAATTCCAAATTCCGAATTAAAAAAATACCGTGAACGGTTACCAAAAAACAATTTAACCAAAACTTTAAAAGCATGAAAATTTCAGACCAATTTACCAACAAATACGAAATCACCAAAACACTACGATTTGATCTAATACCCGAAAAAGGAACAAATAAATTAGTTCGTAATCTATTGGACGATCCAGAAAAGGAACACCACCAAAGCATCGAAAATGATCTACAACTCGCAAAAAGTTACAAAAATGTTAAACAACTAATTGATTGCCAACACCGAAATATCATTGATGAAACCCTAGCAAATTTCAACTTCACAAATGACGAACTAAAAAAACTTGAAGAACTAAACACTAAAACAGAAAGTGAAAATGATGAAAATAATATTACAAATAAGAAAAAAAAATTCTTGTCCGAACTACGTACGAAAATTTCAAAAAAATTAAACGAACATATCAAATTCAATACAAATTTATTAAATCCAAACGGCAAAAATAATGATAATGACAACAAAACCAAAAAGAAAAAAGGAAAATGCGAACTGGAAAAATGGCTAGATACCGCAGATGAAAAATATCTCGAATTACCCAATAACGACGATAACGAAAAATTTGATAAAGAAGATTTCAGAAAAGATATAAAAATAATGCAAGGCTTTTTTACTTATTTTAAAGACTTCAAAGAAAATAGAGAAAATGTTTATTCGGCAGAAGAAATATCTACCGCAATACCTTATCGAATTGTTAATGATAATTTCCCAATTTTCAAAAAAAATATAGACCTTTACAAAAAAATAAAAACAAACTCTGATTATAAGGAATTAGCGGCGTTAATTGACGAAAAAGGAGCAGGTGAAATTTTCCAACTAGATTATTTTAATAAATGTCTCACACAAGAAGGAATTGATATTTATAATAACGAAAAATTGGGTATTATCGCAAAAGAACAAGGTACGGAACAAGAAAAAGGCATAAACCAAATTATTAATGAATATGTACAACAAAAAAATAAAGAGATTAAAGATAACGCGCCAAAAGGCGAAAAACCAAAAAAAATAAAAATACCTGTTTTTGATAAACTAAAAAAACAAATACTCAGCATAAATAAAACAAAATCTTTCAAATTCAAAATATTAAAAAATACGAAGGAAATTATCGAAAGTATAAATGAACGTTATGAATTTTTAACCCGAAAAAAAAATAATAAAGCAAATATAGTTGTCGATGAAATAAAGACTTTTTTAGGTAATATTGCAAATTATGAATTGGATAAGATTTTTTTAAACGAAAGAGCCGTCGGTAATCTCTCATTAAAATTATTCGGTCAAGGCGGGTATATTAAATCAGCATTGGAAAAATTCTACGACGACGATGATAATATTAAAAAAGACGAAAAAGATAAACAAAAATTTTTATCGCATAAACAATTTTCAATCTCCTTAATAAACAACTGTATCAAACACTATTTGGATAAGTATGAGCAAGAGCAAAACGTAAAAGATAAATATAAAAATTGCGAAAATATTATCGTCGATTATTTTAAAAATCCCACAATTACAATCGAATCCGAAGACGCCGCCGGCGAAACAATATATGAAAATAAAAATCTGTTCGACGAGTTAAAAATACGCAGAGATAATATCAATCATATTTTAGACAAAAATAAAAATTACAATAAAGACCTTAAAGACGAAAAAGAATCCGGCGGCGACGGCGAAAAAATAAAAGCATTTTTAGACGCCTTACTCGAATTGAATTATATTTTGAATCCATTTATCATAAAAGATAAAAATATAGAAAAAGACGAGGAATTTTATAATGAAATCCGACCTCTACAAGAAGCCCTCTTTGAAGCGGAAATCCTAGATATTTATAACCAGACGCGTAATTATATCACGCAAAAACCATATAAATTAAATAAATTTAGGTTGATGTTTGACAATCCGCAATTTGCCGACGGCTGGCCTTCCACAAAAGAGGGAGATTATAAAGTAACTATATTAAGGTATCGCGACGAATATAAATTATTAATAATTCCTGATAACAAATTAGATTATTCAGAGGCGGCGGTAGATAAGAACGACGACTATTATGAAAAAATGTTCTATGACCAAATGGCTGATCCGACAAAAGATATTCCTAACCTAATGGTTGATGAAAAAGGCAAAACAGTTAGAAAAACCGGACGAAAAGAAAAGGAAGGCGAATTTGAAGGTCAAAATTTACAATTGGAAGATGCTAAAAACAAATTATTGCCAGATGATATTAACGAAATCAGAAAAAATAAATCCTATTCGCCAACTTCGGAAAATTTTAATTCCGATGATTTGAAAAAATACATAGATTATTATAAACAAAGAGTCATAGAATATAAAGATAAAGCAAAATTTGTATTTAAAGATAATTACAAAAGTTTTTCAGAGTTTACTAATCATGTCGATGAGCAAGCCTACCAACTAAATTTTGATACAAAAATCTCCAAAAAATGGATTGACAAGCAAGTTCAAGACGGAAAACTATTCCTCTTCAAAATTCACAGTAAAGATTTTAATGCAGGTAGTAAAGGCAATAAAAACTTACATACGCTTTATTGGAAAATGCTGTTTGACCCAAAAAATCTTGAGAATGTCGTTTTTAAATTGAACGGCGGCGCTAAATTATTTTATCGCGATGCAACGCATATAAAAAACAACACAATACATAAAAGCAACGATAAAGTACCGCGAAAGTTTTTTGAACGTCCTGATGGAACTTTAGAATCTGTTCCAGAACAAAGTATAAAAAATCTAAACCGTTATTTTAGAGACAATATTCCAATTGAAAAATGGAATGAATCTGATAAAAAATACAAAGATAATTTTTCGGTTATCGGTGAAAAAGAAAATAAAATTGGCATAATAAAGGACGAAAGATTTACCAAAGATAAAATACAATTTCATTGTTCTATTACAATGAATTTTAAATCTGAGAACAAAAACAGAATCGACGATGATGTTCTTGGTTTTTTGTACAAAAGGGACGACGTGCATATTATCGGATTAGATCGCGGGGAGCGAAATCTGATTTATTTGACAATGATAAATAAGGAAGGCAAGATAGTTGACGGGATGCAATTTTCGCTTAATGAATTAGAACGAAAATATGCCGTCAACGGTATAGATAAAGTACAGAAAATAAATTATCAAAAACTGCTAGAAAAAAAGGGCGCCGATAGAATAGCGGCACGAAAAAATTGGCATACTATCGAAAATATTAAAGAACTAAAGGAAGGTTATTTGTCTTTAGTTATTCATCAACTTGCAAAGTTAATTCTTGAAAAGAACGCTATTATCGTGATGGAAGATTTGACATACGGATTAAAGGACAGCAGGGCAAAAGTTGAGAAACAGGTTTATCAGAAATTTGAAAATATGTTAATTAAAAAGTTACAGTTTTTAGTTACAGACAAAAATAATTTATACGAAGAAGGCGGCGTACTCATGGCGTATCAATTGACTAATGAAGACATACCGCCCTATAAATACATGAATAAACAAAATGGATTCTTGTTTTACGTGCCGCCGGATTATACAAGTAAAATTGATCCGGTTACGGGATTTATTAATTTACTGGACACAAGATACACGAACAGAAAAAATGCAATTGATTTATTCAACCGATTTGACAAGATTTATTATGATACGAAAAATAAATATTTCAGATTTAATTTTGACTATAAAAAATTCGGTAAATTGAGGATTGAAGTAAACGAACTAAAACGTACAAAATGGTCGGTATGTTCGCATCACGCTGATCGAGTTATAGCAACGCAAAAAAACAATAGATGGGAACGATCTGTAATTGACGTTAATACCAGATTGGAAAATTTATTTAAAGAACATAATATCGATTTTAGTGATGGACAATGTCTAAAAGAATCTATTTGTCAAATAGAAAACGCCAAATTTTTTGAAGAGTTATTAAAAAATCTTTTTGTTTTGTTGTCATTGCGGCATAATTGGAAGAGAAAAAAAAGCAATGATGAATATGAAGAACATGATACTATAATTTCATCAGTTGAGTTAATTGGGGGTTCTAATGAATTTTATAATAGTGAAAATGAAAAGAAAAAAGGCGTTGATAAAAATGGTAAATGGAAGTCCGAGTTGCCCGTCGATGCGGACGCTAATGGCGCATACAATATTGCTCGTAAAGGTCTTTGGCTTTTGAAAGAATTAGACAAAGCAAAAAATAAAGAAGAAGCGGTAAAAAATTTCAACAAAATGAAAGAATCTAAATACGATAAAGTAAAAAAGAAGAGAGTAAGCCAATGGTGTCCAAATAGCGAATGGTTAAAATTTGTACAAGAAAAAGAATAATTTTGTTGACATGATAAAATATCTAGGCAGGCGAGCAGGCGAAGGTAAATGCAATTTCAGGTAGGAACAGTTTAAGAATGTCCAATTAGGAATATCCAATAATTCAACTTTCTCGATTTGTCGAACCTAACAAAAAAACTTTTTGCAAACCTTAGTCTCCTTTTTGCCGACAAAAAAATAATTTTTGGTAACAAGTCGTATAAAAATAACCATTTAGATAAAAAAATCAAAATTATCCCAGTGGGAGGGGGGGGTAAAAAAACCATTTTCCGGCAAATTATAACCACTTGACGCAAAATAAAATTAAAGTTATAATACGCCCCATCGGGTCAATAAAGACTCAAAAATTTCTACTATTGTAGATTATGGTCTGTTTCCAATTCGGGTCTGCGAGTCAATAAAGACTCAAAAATTTCTACTATTGTAGATTCTTCGTTGACGGTATTGCTTGTGCTTGTGTCAATAAAGACTCAAAAATTTCTACTATTGTAGATATCGCTCATTAAATCACCCTTTACTTTTTGTCAATAAAGACTCAAAAATTTCTACTATTGTAGATCGTGAATCAAATCAAAATTGGTTTTATCAAAGTCAATAAAGACTCAAAAATTTCTACTATTGTAGATCGTGTTCGTTAATTTTGGCGATATAGTTTGTCAATAAAGACTCAAAAATTTCTACTATTGTAGATTTTTTCAATATCTAAAATAATTTATGTCAATAAAGACTCAAAAATTTCTACTATTGTAGATCGCAAGTTTGCCAGTACAAGACCGAACAGGTCAATAAAGACTCAAAAATTTCTACTATTGTAGATTATTTAGAATGTAATATTATGTTTATATGCAATAAAGACTCAAAAATTTCTACTATTGTAGATATATTCGTTTTCCTCAATAATATCCGGAGTCAATAAAGACTCAAAAATTTCTACTATTGTAGATTGTGCAGCTAATCTTGTTCAATTGTGAAGGTCAATAAAGACTCAAAAATTTCTACTATTGTAGATCCCGTCTGAACCGCTTGCAATAATGTTGTCAATAAAGACTCAAAAATTTCTACTATTGTAGATATTATTAATTTTATTCAAATAATTTTGTTGTCAATAAAGACTCAAAAATTTCTACTATTGTAGATCGGAGTTGCGTCGTATTTGCGAGTTTGTTGGTCAATAAAGACTCAAAAATTTCTACTATTGTAGATGTTGTAAACGTCCGTCTGCTAATTTTAGTCAATAAAGACTCAAAAATTTCTACTATTGTAGATTTTAATCGAATTTTTGAAAGTTTTAAATGTCAATAATGACTCAAAATTTTCTACTATTGTAGATTTGCCGTTCTTATCGACAAACGCCACAAGTCAATAAAGACTCAAAAATTTCTACTATTGTAGATATTTTTTTGTTGCTGTTGCTGTTGCTGTGTCAATAAAGACTCAAAAATTTCTACTATTGTAGATGTTAATCGGCATCAACATCGGTTGTCTTGTCAATAAAGACTCAAAAATTTCTACTATTGTATAAATAAAATAGAACATGAATTAACCATGCGGAGTTGATTGGGGGTGATGTTTTTTGCCCCGCGATATGTAATGTAATTAGAGCTTATTGACTAGTTTAAACTATTCGTACTTGAGTTTGCGTTTACCTTCGCCTGCCTAGCTTTCGGACGGCAGGCTTTGACGCTTTTAAATCGCTGAATTTCAAGTACGAGCAGTATATAGTCGGTATAGATTAATCAATAAACACAAGGAGAAAAATTATGAAGTTAGAAAATATAACGCCGGATATAATGCCACTTGACGATACTCCACCATCAAATGACACTGTTGAGATGGATAAATATGACTTGTCTGTCCAATATAAGAACGACGGTAATTTTGACAATCAATTTTTTAAAATTGTTGACCTTAATGACAAAGACAAATTATGGGAATATTATCACGATTCTGATATTTTTTGGTCAGTACACATAAACACTAGAAATACAGAATTATTAAACGGTTTTTTTCGGATTCGTTTTCCAAGTTCATTGCGTAAAATTATACGCAAAAATATACTTTACGAAACAATTGAAAACAAATTATTTGAGGATACAAAAGATTTTGAACTTTGGTTTACATTTTGGATTAGAGAGCAAATCGAAAACTGGTTAAAAAATGCAGGATATTTTGAGAAGGTCAATCCCGATTCAATTGACCAAACAATAATGAAAATATTTAATTCAAACGTTGCTTGGAAGTATCGTTTTATGGTTTTTAGTTATACAATACTTGCCAAACATCAAACCAA
>JAISLW010000087.1 GCA_031277105.1 Planctomycetaceae bacterium
ATCAATAAATTTTAATATTTCACAACGTTTAAAATACATATATTTTACGTTATGAATTATTAAAATTTAATAATTATTTTGTACGCATTGCGGCGTTTCGGCGAAACGCCGCCTACCTGGACAAATGAATTTTTAGAGATACCCAATAAAAAAGGATACCTCTACCGTATTAATGCGACGCCCGACCATGTACACTTGCTGTTCACAATACCTCCATAATACATTATTAAGATTGATAACCATGAATAATGTCAATGACCCAAAATTACAATTAACAAATTACTAGGTTTACCATTTTGTTTTTAACTATAATTTTTTTGACTATAACTTTTCCTTCGATTAAGTTTTTTATTTTTGCGTCTTCGATAGCGGTTTTTTCTAATTCGGATTCGTCTGCGTTGGTATTGACGATTATTTTTGATTTTACTTTTCCGTTTATTGACACTGGGATTTCTATAGTTGATTCTTTTATTGCTTCTTCATCATAAGTTGGCCATTTTTCCGATGTGATAGTTTCTTTATGTCCTAAAATTGACCATAATTCTTCAGCGATATGCGGCGCAAACGGCGATAAAATTAACGTGAATTTTTCCATTGCGATTTTCGGTCTCACTTGTTCCTTTAGGAAAAAATTTGTAAACTCCATCATACGCGCAATTGCAGTATTAAACGACATATTACGAATATCTTCCGTAACAATTTTTATTGTTCTGTTCAACATTCTATTTTGCGTTTCCGTCGGCGCTACATTGCTCACCGCCGCATCCAACTCTACGCCTTCCGCCAAAACCGAAACAATCATTTTCCAAACACGATCAAGAAAATTACGCACGCCATGCACGCCGTCCATCGACCAAGGCTTGACCGATTCCAAAGGTCCCATAAACATCTCATACAACCTAAGCGCATCCGCGCCATACTCGGCAACAACTAAATCAGGATTGATAACATTGCCGCGACTTTTTGACATTTTATTTGCGCGACTGTCAACTTGAATTCGCTCGTTTTCGGCAAGGATGAAATTATCGCCCTTTTTTATAACTTGTTTGCCGTCAAGTTTCACGCCTTGCAACTTTACGGCGGCGTCCGATTTCAAAACGCCCAACCCGTCGCGATCAATATCAACCAACGCCGCCGACACCCAAGCGCCGCCGGAATCCTTAAATCCAGTAAACTCCATCTCGCCAAGAATCATGCCCTGATTAACTAACCTTTGAAACGGCTCCGCATGAGAAACAAGCCCGTAATCATACAAAACCTTATGCCAAAATCTAGCATAAAGCAAATGCAAAACCGCATGCTCGGCGCCGCCAACATAAAGATCAACCGGCATCCAAACCCGCTCAAGCTCCGGCTCAACCAACACCGCCTCATTCGCCGGATCAATATACCGCAAATAATACCAACACGACCCAGCCCATTGCGGCATCGTGTTTGTTTCGCGTTTATATTTTTTGCCGTTGCGAAAAACATACAGCCAGTCCTCCGGCGCATGTTCCAACGGCGGCTCCGGCGAATTATGTTTAGCGTCAAATACCAACCCCTTCGGAATATCCAACGGCAACTCCGACTCGTCCAACAATATCGTCTTCCCCGTCAAATTACCCGCAGCGTCAAGCTCATGCAATATCGGAAAAGGCTCGCCCCAAAAATGTTGACGACTAAAAAGCCAATCGCGAATCTTATAATTTACCGCCTTGCGTCCTATGCCGCTTTCTTGCAAGTCAGCCGTTATGCGTTCCTTAAATTCCGCCGTATTTAAGCCGTTATATTTTCCGCTATTGATTGCAATACCTTGTCCTGCGAATGCCTCGCTTGGACTGTTAATTTTTGTAACGTTAATTCCGGCTGCGTTATTTTCGGCATTGTTATTTTGTGTTGCGCTAATTTGTGCTGTGTTAATTTTTGTTTCGTTAATATCAGTATTATTATTGTTTTCATTTTTTTGTACGACTTGAATTATTGGCAAGTTGAAAGTTTTTGCGAATTCGTAATCTCTTGCGTCGTGTGCTGGAACAGCCATAATTGCGCCGGTTCCGTACGTACTCAAAACATAATCGGCGACCCAAATTGGAATAGGTTCGCCGGTCAAGGGATTTATCGCAAACGAACCTGTGAAAACGCCCGTCTTTTCTTTCGCTAAATCAGTCCGGTCAAGATCGCTTTTCGACGCCGCAAGTTCGCAATATTTCTCTACGTTTTTGCTTTCGCTAGCGGACGTGAGTTTTTTTATCAATGGATGTTCGGGGGCGATGACCATGTATGTTGCGCCGAATAAGGTGTCCGGTCGAGTCGTGTAAATTCGTAAAACGTTTTCGTCTGGTTTTTGCGGGAAGCCTGATTTTTGGCGTTCTTTTTTCCAGAGTTCAAATTCGGCGGCGGCGGGTTTATTTCCGTTTGGATTATTTTTTGTAACGGAAAATAAATTGCCGGTAAAAAAATCGACTTCGGCGCCGATGCTGCGTCCGATCCAATTTTTTTGCAATGTTTTAATACTGTCAGACCAATCGAGTTGTTCGAGATCGGATTCAAGTCTGCCGGCATAAGCGGTAATTCGCAGCATCCATTGCCGCAACGGAATCCTAACAACGGGATGATTTCCGCGCTCGCTGCGACCTTGTATAACTTCTTCGTTTGACAACACCGTTCCGAGTTCAGGACACCAATTTACCGGCGCCTCAATTTGATAAGCGAGCCGCCGCTCATTTTTGTACAACTCGACGTCGGCGGTATCAGGCGGAATCGGCAATTCGGAAATCGGTCGTCCTTTTTGTGTTTCGGGATCAAACCAAGTATTGTATAACAAGAGAAAAATGTATTGCGTCCATTTGAAATATTTAATATCAGTCGTATTGATTTCGCGTTTCCAATCGTATGAGAAGCCGAGCATCTTGAGTTGTCTTTTGAAGTTTGCGATATTTTTTTCGGTGATTTCTTTTGGCGGCGTTCCTGTTTTTTTTGCTTGCTGTTCGGCGGGCAAACCGAAAGCGTCCCAGCCCATCGGGTGTAAAACGGACGTACCGTTCATGCGTTCAAAACGGCTAACAATATCCGTTGCGGTGTAACCTTCGGGATGCCCGACATGTAAACCGTTAGCGCTCGGATACGGAAACATGTCAAGAATATATAATTTTTTTCCAACCGGCAAACGCGGCGCAGCAAATACGTCATGCGACTCCCAATAAGTTTGCCATTTAGGTTCTATTATCGACGGATTATATTTCATGTTAAAATCGTGTTAAATTTTTTGATCAAAATTGTAAATTAAATTAAATTAAATTTGTCCCACCTGTCCCACTCATCCCTCAATATCGGATTGTTGATGACGGATCGCAATCATTTAATTCGGAATTAGGAATTCGGAATTAAAGATTTTGATTTCAGGTAACTTCTAAAAACTTATTTTTTGTAAAAAGGTAGGCGATGTTTCGCCGAAACATCGCAATACGCGTGAAATAATTATTAAATTTTAATAATTCATAACGTATAAAATAGATACATTTTAGACGTTGTGAAATATAAAAATTTATTTATTGTATAAACCGTAATGCGGCCCAAAATTAAACACTGGGCGAAACGCCGCCTACCTGAACGAATGAGTTTTTAAAAACTTCCTTCAAATTTATATTGCTCGTACTTGAAATTCAGCGATTTAAAAGCGTCAAAGCCTGCCGTCCGAAAGCTAGGCAGGCGACGGTAAACGCAAACTCAAGTACGAATAGTTTAAAATAATCTTTATAATCTGTGTAATCTGCGGATCGTTTTTCTTGTTCATAGATTAGACAGATTAAAAAGATTTTGTAAACATACAGCCGAGACGGCTGCGATCCTTTAATTCCGAATTTCGTATTCCGAATTAAATTTAGATTCTTCCTAAAGAATCGTTTTGTAACATTTCTCGTGTTTTGGTTGCGTGTTTTAGGCAGTTATTGGCTTCGTTGAATAGATTATCTAACATTAAATTTATGTCTTCGCCTTCTTTTGTGTGGCATCTATCTTCTAAAATTGCGGCGCTTTTTACTAGAGCCGTTGCGCCTAATAAATTTGATTTTCCTCGTAAATGTTGAATAATCGGCACGGCGCCGCCGTTGTCCATATTGTTAATATAATTTTGAATAGATTCTAAATCGCGCGGTATCTGATTTAAGAAATCACTCAGCACCATCGACGCAATCATTTTGTTTTTACCGCATAAAATGAAAAATTCCGTAGTTGAAAACGGCACGTCTAATTCCCGCGTATGATTTATCAACCTGCTAATCAATACCGGCTTCACCCATTGGTCAATAGTTCTAACCAGCGTTTTTTGATTTATCGGCTTGCTGCAATACGCATCCATTCCGCATTGCAAACAACGGTCTCTGTCCGCCTTCGTTGCGTTTGCCGTCAAAGCGATAATCGGTACGCGTCGCGTTATTTTGCCTGCGTCAAGAGCCGCTATTTCGTTGCGTCGTATTTCCATCGTCGCTTGAAATCCGTCCATTTCCGGCATTTGACAATCCATTAAAATTAGATCGAAATCTTTTGGATCGAATATTTCTACCGCGACGCGTCCGTTGTCAACTACGACGCAATTAAATCCGACGTTTTCTAGCGTATCGCGCGTAATTATTTGATTTATTTTATTGTCTTCTGCGACCAGAATATTTATCAGCGCTCTGCGCTCGTCGTATCCTTCCGGTATGTCTGCCATTTGTTCTGCTTGCAATTGTCTGTTTGCGTCGTTTTTCTCTTTTTCTTGTGCGAACAGCGCCGTAATAGTTGCGTCAAAAAGCGACGAGCTATAAACCGGCTTGCTCAAGTTAGCCGTTACTCCGGTAGAATGAATCACGGCAATATCCGTGTCAACCGTCAGCGGCGTTAGCAGAATTATCGCCGTCCTATTTAATATCGGCGTCTCCTTCATTGCACAAACTAAATCCATCCCTTCGCCGTCCGCAATACTACTGTCAATAATCGCCAATTGATAATGTTTACCCGCATTAGCGGCGTTAAGCAACATCTGCATCGCTTCATCTTTAGACGCCGCTTGCGATACGTCCATTCCCCAAGACGCTAATTGCTCCGCCAATGTTTCACGTTGAATCGCAATATCATCGACGACTATCGCCGCCCGATCACTCAACGGAATCGTTCCGTGCATTACGCGCCTGCAACCTTCAGGTCGCTGCAATAATCCAGTACGGGGGCAATGCGGTTTTTCGCCTTCGCAATTTCTGGCTTCAAAATTTGCCGGACATTCTCGTATTTCAACACGGCTTTTATAAGGAATTGTAAACCAGAAAGTCGAGCCTTCGCCTTCCTTGCTCTCAACATTCAACTCGCCTTGCATCAATTTCACCAAGTGCATCGAAATCGCCAAACCTAACCCCGAACCGTCATGCCGCTTCGATGCGGAATCGTCAACTTGAGAAAACGATGAAAATAATTTGCCTAATCCTGATTCAGGTATCCCAATTCCAGTGTCAGAAACCGAAAATTTGATCAAAATCTCATCGTTCATCGAATCGTTATCGCACGGTATCGGCGATAACTTCGTATCTTGCACGGAAACAACAACTTTTACGCCGCCTTTATCCGTAAATTTGAGAGCGTTGCCTACAAGATTTATCAGTACTTGACGCAAGCGCCCCGAATCGCCGTAAACAAATCGCGGCACGTCAGAGGCAAAAGAACCGCATAACTCCAGCGATTTATCACTCGCACGAATCGACAAAATACCAAGCACTGACTCAACCGTAGTATGCAAATCAAAATTGTCATTCTCAATATCCAACCGCTCCGCCTCTATCTTGGAATAGTCAAGCACGTCGTTAATCAAAAACAATAACGACTTGCCGGATATATTTACAAGATTGACATACTCGCGCTGCTTAACCGTCAAGTCCGTCCCCAACAATAACTCCGAAACCCCAACAACGCCATTCAACGGCGTCCGTATCTCGTGACTCATGTGAGCAAGAAATCTACTCTTCGCAATATCAGCGGCGTCCTTTGCCGCTTTTTCAAGCGTTAATTGGTCAAGTTGCTTTTGCTGCTCCGAAACGTCAAACATTAAAGCAATATGACACGTCTTGCCCGTTAAAGGATGAATAAAAAGAGAAGAATCAAGATCAACATAAACCTCAGATTTATCGGCGCGACATAATTTAATATTGAACCGCAAATGTTTACTTGTACGCTCGTCTTCTTTGACTGTACGCCAAAGATTAAATATTTTGTCAAGCGTATCTTGAGAAAAAAATTCAGACCAATTCCGACCGATCAATTCCCCGTCGTCAAGCCCGCAAATATGATGAGCCGCAATATTGGCGTCAATCGTTGAAAGTTGCTCGTTAAATTCGCCGACGACAATACCGATACTCAACGACTCCCAAATATTATTTAATGGGAACGTAAATTTATTTTGATCTGATTTATTAGATAATGATGCGGACATTATGGTTTAAGGGAACGGTAATTATGAATTAGGAATTGTGATTTATAATTTATGATTTAGGGATTACGATTTACGATTGTATTGTATCGTATTTGAAATTTATCGATGTAAAAACGTAAAATCCTGACGCCCAAAATTTAAGCGGGCAACGGCAAAAGCAAATTCAATCGCAATAAACTGTTCGCACTTTAATTTGCGTTTACATTCGCCTGTCTACTAACGGACGGCAAACTTTGACGCTTTTAAATATATGAATTTCAAGTACGAGCAGTATAGTTGAGAAATTGCAAACATAAATTTTAATTTTGCTTGCTATAATTTACAAGTAAAAAGACATAAAATCAAGATTACCCGCAAACATTTTGTCGCCCGATTTGTAAATAAATAAATTTAAGCCCAAAATAAAACGCTGTAAGTCAACTTTTTTATTTTAAGGAAACTTGGATAATAAAAAATTCTTGTAACCGTTTATGGAAATTTGTTTATTAAATTACGTTTTGGCAATTTTTTATGGACAAGTGGGACATGAGGAACAAGTGAGACAATTTTTTTATAACAAAAAATTGTGTAACCTTTCACGAAATTATAGAAGCGTAGAATTTTAGATGATAGGGTCTAGGGGATAGATTTATTGTAACAATATACTGCTCGTACTTGAAATTCAGCGATTTAAAAGCGTCAAAGCTAGGCAGGCGAAGGTAAACGCAAATTCAAGTGTGAATAGTTTAAATATTTGTCCTATCTGTCCCGCTACGCACTACCCTCTATTCCCTAAATCTATCGCTTAAATTTACGTGAACGATTACTTTTTTATTTTTGTTTTTTTGTTAATATATGTTTTATGAATTTTGAGGGTATAATTTTTGTCGCAAAAAAATTAACTCTTGGGCATCTCTAAAAATTCATTTGTCTAGGTAGGCGGCGTTTCGCCCCGTGTTTAATTTTGGGCCGCATTACGGTTTACGTTATCAATAAATTTTAATATTTCGCACGTCTAAAATGAACATATTATAGGCTTTATGAATTATTGAAATTTATTGGTAGCATAAACTCCATTGCGGCACAAAAAATAAACGCAGTGGCGAAACACCGCCTACCTTTTTTGCAAAAAATGAATTTTTAGAGATACCCCCTTTAATTTTTATCACTAATTTATTAAATTACGTTTTAGCAAATTTTGAGGGACAAGCGGGGCATGAGGGCAATTTGGATAATTTTTTTAACAAAAAACTTTTTCTCTAAATCATCTAATTTTAGAAAACTATCCCTTACACTTTAAACCGTAAAACTTGTCGTTTAAATTTTCGTGAACGGTTACAAATTTTTTTTATATTATGTCGAGAACATTTAATTTTGGTATTATTGGTTGTGGTATGATTGCCGGTTTTCACGCTAAGGCGATTAAGGCGGCGGGCGGCAATCTTGCGGCGTGTTTTGATATGATGCCGCAATCTGCACAACGTCTTGCGGGCGAAAATGCCGGTTGTAAACCTTATTCTGACTTGAAGGAATTTCTCGCCGACAAGTCAATTGATATAGTAACAATCGGCACGCCTAGCGGCGCTCATCTTGATCCGGCGGTAGCGGCGGCGGAGGCGGGCAAACATGTTATTGTTGAGAAGCCGCTTGAGATTACGCTTGAGCGTTGCGATAAAATAATTGCCGCTTGCGATAAAAACAATGTTAAACTGGCGACGGTTTTTCATAGTCGTTTTCACGACTCTTCGCAAAAGATTAAAGCCGCTATTAACTCCGGTCGTTTCGGGAGATTAACGCTTTGCGACGCTATTGTGAAATGGTATCGCACGCAGCAATATTATGACAGCGGAAAATGGCGCGGAACATGGGAATTAGACGGCGGCGGCGCGCTAATGAATCAAGCAATTCATACGATAGACTTGTTGTCATGGCTGGCTGGTAAAGTCGTCGAAGTTTCGGCGCATACGGCGCTATTGGGACATGAAAATATTGAAGTAGAAGATACGGCAACGGCAACAATAAAATTTGACAACGGCGCAATCGGAACTATCGTAGGAACAACGGCTGCCTTCCCTGGCTATCTAAAACGTATCGAAATAAGCGGAACAAAAGGAACGGCTATTTTAGAAGAAGAGGATATCATAAAATGGGATTTTGAAGAAACGAAACCTGAAGACGAAAAAATTAAAAACGATATGCTAAACCGAAAATCAAGCGGAGGAGGCGCATCTGATCCAACTGCCATCGACTTCTCCGGTCACGCAAAATTATTCGCAAACATGATTAAAGCTATTGAAACAAACGCAACGCCGCTAGTAGATGGAATTGAAGGACGAAAAAGCGTAGAAATTATCCTAGCAATCTACAAATCCGCAAAAACAAAAAAAATAGAAACCATATAAAATTTACGGGATAGGGGTAGGGGATAGGGAGTAGCTTTTTAGAAAACCAAATAACAGTTTTTTGTTACAAAAAAATTGTCCCACTTGTTCCTCCTGTCCCGCTTGTCCCTCAAAAACTACATTATGTAAATTTGCCAAACAAATTTTTGTGAACGGTTACAAAAAAATAATTTGGATTTTGGATTTTGGATTCGTGTTGTATGTTTGATTATTTTGGTTAAACTTTACGGCAATGTTTCGTTTGTTTGGGAGGGATGCTTTTTTTCTTCCCATTTTAAGAGTTTCGGTTCGTATTTGAATTTCATTGATAAGAGCGTCAGAATTTGTCTTTCGTAAACAGGGCAAGCATGCGATGGTAAATGTAAATTTGAGTACGAATAATTTGAAAAAATCAAAAAAATTTTTAGGAGAATTTTATGAAAAACATTACTATCAACAGGCGTGAGATGTTGCGTAATGCTGCATTTTTGGGCGGTTTACCGGTATTGAGTGTTTTAGGCGGCGTTCCGTTTGTTTTTGCGGAAGATAAACCGGCTCAAGACGCAGTAAAAAAATTAGGTTGGGCGATAGGACCGCAAATATATTCGTTTAACAGATTCCCATTTGACGAAGCAATTAAAAAAGTTAAAGAGACAGGTTCGACGAGTTTTGAGTTGTACAGCGGTCAACGGCTCAGTAAAAACAAGCCTGTAAATGTTGGTCCCAATTTGAAGGGCGACGATTTGAAATTTTTTAACGACTTGCTTGCTGAAACCGGATGCAAGCCTCATGCGATGGGCGTTTGTCCGGCGGACAAGGCGCATTTTGAGTTTGCGGTCAAGATAGGAATTAGCGTGTTAAATGTTGAGCCGTCTTTCAAGGATATTCCAAATGTGAATAAACTTGCTGAGGAGTATAAAATCAAGGTTGGTTTACATAATCATCCGAAGGCGTCTATTTATTGGGATCCTGAAATTGTGCTTAATCAATTGAAGGATTCGGGCGAGTTAGTTGGCGCTTGTTGTGATACGGGTCATTGGTTGCGTAGTGGTCTTGATCCGCTTGAGAGTGTAAAGAAGTTTAAGGGGCGGATAGTGAGTTTCCATATTAAAGACCTTCAGAAGCAGGGTAATAATTTCGTTTTTGTCCCGCTTGGCAAGGGTGATTGTAAGATAGTGGAAATTTTAAGTGAAGTTGCGGCGCAAAAGGTAAAGTGCCCGTTTTCGATAGAGTACGAAGCGGAGTGGAACAACAATGTTAAACCGGTTACGGAAAGTGTTAGTTTCTTCCGTGAAACGGCGGCAAAATTGATATAGACAAATTTGATATGCAGGTATGTTTGTATTCATTCGGCAATGAAATTTTTTTGGCGTATTGATAACTTATTTTTTAGCGTAATTTGGAATACGTTGAAAACCGGATATTACATCTGGCATATCTGTAATAACGATGAGAGCCGTTGAAAACGGAATTACCGTTAAATTTTACGCATTCAGAATCATCCTGAAATTTAGGGTGGTTCTGGTGCGATTTTTTTTGTTATATCGGTTTTCCGAGTCAATTGAGATATACTGATATTTCGATGAATAATATTGTCGGAGAAGGATTCGCCGCGGTGCGCTTTTATTTCTTTTGTCATGGATGATGATTGTGATAAAGGCGTTTGCAACTAATTTTAATTTGTTGATTTTGTTGACGGATATTAAGTTGCATCGCTAGTCCAAGCCAATCCATTTAGGAACCGGGGTTTGCTTCGCCCTGTTTACTGGGATGTTCCTTTTTGGTTTCCCTTTTGGTTTTGACGGTGAACCGAAAAATTTAATTCGCTGTTATTCAATATATGCGTTCAATATAAATAATGCTAATGTTGCGGATAAATCAAATTATACGTTACAAGAAAGCGAATTTTCATATTGAGTCAATATCGGACAGGAGGTTCGATTTTGATAGCATGAATAAGTAAAGGCGACTCAGAGGGACATGTAACATGAAGTTACATGTTCCTTTTTTTACGCATATTCGCAAATATACAGACTGATAATGTAACCGTTCACGGAAATTTTAAGCGCTAGATTTTAGGAAATAGGAAATAGGGGATAGGGGATAGGGAATAGGGAATAGGGAATAGGGAATAAGGGATAGGGAGTAGGGAGTAGGGAGTAGGAGTAGTTTTTTTAGAAGGTTAGATAACAGTTTTTTGTAGCAAAAAATCGTCAGCCGGATCGCAGGCATTTCGCCTGGTTCCTTCAGATTCGCAGGCGAGACGCCCGCGATCCGTTGGTCTCGCCTGCTTTTCAGGATCGCAGGCGGCGGTAAACGCAAATTAAAATGCGAACAGTTTAAAATGTTTGGCGGTTATTTGCCCATGTTTAGTATCATATTTGTCGGCAATCGTTCTTGACGCAACTCTTCGATCATTGCTGCAATTATTTGATCTATAGAATCGTTTGTTTGGAGTTCATAGAGAATTTCGTCCATAGTATTTATGGGGTCTTTTAGATTTTCGTAGGCGTTGTGTATTTGTGCAAATTTTTCAGGATTTGTTTCCGGCGGAAATTTGCGTACTAATTCAAGATACCTGCTCCTTATCTCCGCTTCCGAACACCCCGGATTTATACCAAGCGTGTGATAATATACGTCTAACATAATTTTATAATTCTTCTTGCAAACTAATCGATTGTTTATTTGTTTGTTTACTTATACTGCTCGTACTTGAAATTCAGTGATTTAAAAGCGTAAAAGCCTGCCGTCCGAAAGCTAGGCAGGCGAAGGTAAACGCAAACTCGAGTGCGAACAGTTTAAAATATGCCGTCTCTATAAATTCATACGAAGTTAGCATTATAAAAAGAACCAGAATCATTACAAGTATGATTGATCGTTTGTCCAATATCCAAAAAAAAGATTTTTTGTAACCGTTCACTGAAATTTGTTTATTAAATTACGTTCTTTGACGATTTTTGAGAGACAATCGCGACAATTTTTTTGTTACAAAAAACTATCCCCTATCCCCTACACCCTATAAAATCTGACGCTTAAATTTTCATGAACGTTTACTAATTTTTAGAGACGTTTTTCTGCAATTACTCCCGCCCTTGCTATAATTGAATTAGTGGATAAAATTGTGCGAGTTGGTCAATTGACGTATAAATTTTTGACCAATTTATCAAAAAAATACGGATTGTACTTGAATTTTAAACTGGTTCAAAATTGAAATTGCGTTTACCTTCGCCTGCCTAATTATCAGACGGCAGGCTTTTCTTTTACATAAATAAATTTTAAGTACGAACAGTATTAGCGGAGACGAAAACGTCAAGAACTGCATTCTTGCTAGGTAAGTATGCGACAATAAACGCAAATTTAAGTAAGAATCAGTTGAAAGAATCAGTTGAAAAAGGACTTGTTCGACTGTAATCGAAGATTAAATCGTGAACGGTTAAAAATTTTAACAGGATTATTTAGGAGTAATTTTTGAAGATGCGAAAAGAAGAAATTTATGATTATGTCAAAAAGGCATTGATTGAAGCGTTGGCGGTCGATGAAGAAGAGATTAAACCGGAGTCGACGTTGATCGGCGATCTTGGCGCCGAATCAATAGATATTCTTGACATCGTTTTTCAACTTGAAAAGATGCTGGGAATCAAAATTGAACGCGGCGAACTTGTACCGGACGATATTGCAAACGATAAAGAAGGTAAATACGTCCAAGATAATAAATTGACCGAACTAGGATTGGCTGAAATCAAAAAACGTATGCCTTACGCAAATATCGCCGAACTAGAAAAAAATCCAATGGTCGCAAATATAAAAACTATACTAACCGTGCGCGACTTGTGTTACATGGTAGAAACAAAAGTAGAAATCGACCCTGAATAATTCAATTGTAATTTAAACGAAATCTAAACCGTTCACACTTGAATTTGCGTTTAACATTGCCTGCCTGGGAATCTCCAAAAATTAATATTTTTGTAAAAAGGTAGGCGGCATTTCGCCGAAACGCCGCAATGGAGTTTATAACGCCGATAATAAATTTTATTACTTCACGACGTTCAAAAGACATATTTTTTACGTTATGAATTATCAAAATTTAATAATTATTTTATGCGTAATGCGACGTTTTCGGCGCTGTGTTTGATTTTTTTAGCCGCCTACCTGAACAAATGAATCAGAGACGTCCTATTGAGATTTTAAGTGCGATATGTATATCTTGTTGAAATTAGCGTGTGTTTGAAATATGTTGCGGTGATGTGTTTGTATAACGTCAAGGGTTTACGATGCATTGGTATTGGATAGACCGGATAACGGTATTTGAGAGTCAGAGTTGTGCGGAATCGATTAAGGTAGTTTCGCTGGCGGAGGATCATTTGCATGATCATTTTCCGTATTATCCGGTTATGCCGGCTTCTTTGATAATAGAGGGAATTGCGCAAACGGCGGGGTTGCTTTTGTATGAGGCTAAAGGTTACAAGGAAAAAGTAGTACTTGCTAAAATACCGCGATTTACGCTTCACAACGTCGAAATAAATCCTGGCGAAGTTCTTACGTACAAGGTCAAGTTAGAATCAGTTCGCGAAGATGGCGGGGTTGCGTCGGTTCTGGCGTATTGCGGCGGTGAACTTCTAGCGGAAGGCGAATTAATGTTTGCTCATCTTGGCGGAGAATTCGCAGATCAATCTCTTTTTGCAGACGGCGATATGATTGAAATGATGCGTTTACTACGCGTCTTCGATGTAGGCGTAAACACAGACGGAAAAAAACTAATACCGCCAAATAAAAATTCATAAATATATCTGATTGTACTTGAGATTTTGGCGAAAGAGTATCTCTAAAAATTCATTGTTGATTTAATTTTAATTTTATCAAACCTTATTTTTACCTAATTTTCATAACAAAACGATTCGCCTAAAAAGCGTATTAAAATTGTAGAGAAAAATCGAATGATTGATCGTTTCTCCCAAAAATGGATTTTTACAGAACGCTCAACAGGGCATCTCTAAAAATTCATTTTTTTGTAAAAAGGTAGGCGGTGTTTCGCCGCTGTGTTTATTTTTGGGCCGCATTACGTATAAAACAATTATTAAATTTTAATAATTCATAATGTACAAAAT
>JAISLW010000094.1 GCA_031277105.1 Planctomycetaceae bacterium
TTTATTGCGTCCTTAACGGGACGCTAAAAATTTGTATCATTTTTTTCTACCAACATGTTGTCCCTAGCGGGACAGATCGGACAAATATTTATTGTTACAAAAAATACCGGATCGAGGCATTTTGCCTGTGGGTTCATTCAGATTCGCAGGCGAAAAGCCTGCATCACAGGATCGCGGGCGTCTCGCCTGCATGCGGTTGTACTCAACCGCTAATGAGCGAGCTTAAAATCTCAACAGCCTTTTTGTTTGCCTATCGGCAAAATGCAGGCGAGACGCCCGCGATCCGATGGTCTCGCCTGCTTTTCAGGATCGCAGGCGTCTCGCCTGCGATCCTTCTTCAACGGCTTCGTTCCTCTCTAATTCCGAATTTAAAAAATTCTTGTATAATTCTTTTTTTGTAACCGGTCACGGAAATTTTTGAGGGACAAGTGGGACATGAGAGACAATTTTATAAAAAAACTACCCCCTACTCCCTATTCCCTACTCCCTACCCCCAACCCCCTACTCCTTACTTCCTACTCCCTACTCCCTACCCCCTACACCCTACTCCCTACACCCTAATCCCTACCCCCTACACCCTTTATTTTTGAGATGATTGAAAAGCGTATATTATCGCGGTTGCGTTCTCCTCGTGAGTTGATGGATTATTCGCAAGCGGAATTATTGTTGCTTGCGGAAGAGATTCGGGATGAGATATATCGTCTTTATGATTGTCGTTCTGTTCATTTTGCATCTAATCTTGGCGTAGTTGAATTATGTATAGCGTTGCATTCGACGTTTGATTTTTCGGTTGATCGTCTTATTTGGGATACGGGTCATCAAATATATCCGCATAAATTATTGACGGGTCGTTTTGAACGTTTTCAAACAATACGAACTAGAGGCGGTTTGACGGGATTTCCTAATCCTGACGAGAGCGATTACGATTTAATGATGACAGGTCATGCCGGTTGTAGCGTTGGGGCGGCGCTTGGACTTGCAAGCGGCGACGATTTAATTTACGGCAAAAATCAACGCCATAGTATAGCAGTAATCGGCGACGGCGCTTTCAGCAGCGGCGTTGTTTTCGAAGCAATGAATCACGCAGGTTGGATACGCAAAAATATCACCGTAATCTTAAACGATAACAAAATGTCAATATGCCCGCGCGTCGGCGGTTTATCCACACATTTAGATAAACTCCGCATGCACCCGTCCTACCAACGCCTCAAACAACAACTACACAGCCTCGTCGATAACTTCCCCACACTAGGTAAATCAATGGACTCAATATTGGCAAGATTCAAAAGCGCCGTCAAAGCCGGCTTACTCGGCGGCATGCTGTTTGAAGAACTCGGCTTCAGATACATCGGACCAATTAACGGACACAATATCCCACGACTACAACGCTTCCTAAAAATGGCACGCAACATCAACGACCCCGTGCTATTACACGTTTTCACAGAAAAAGGACACGGATTCAAACCCGCCGAAAATAACCCCTCCGCATACCACGCGCCAGCGCCAAGAATAAATAATAAACAAAACGAAAATTACAACAAAATCACAACACAAACAACAACCGCAACACAAACCGCAACGATAAATTTAACCGCCCCGCAAATTTTATCAGAACAAAAATTACAAGACGCATGGGTACGCGAAGAATCAGACGCCGAACCGAGCGCCGCCTCAATTCCAGACGCCAAAAGCGCCAGTCAAACTTCATTTACCGAAATTGTCCGAAATACAATATTACAATTGATGCGTGAAAATGAACGCATCTGCGTAATCACCGCCGCAATGTGCCGCGGCAATATGCTCGAACCAGTACGCGAAAAATTTCCCCAACGCTTCTTCGACGTAGGCATCTGCGAATCACACGCCGTAATATTCGCCGCAGGACTCGCAAAATCAGGAATGATACCATTAGTCGATATTTACAGCACCTTCCTACAACGCAGTTACGATCAAATATTCCAAGAAATATCATTGCAAAATCTACCCGTAATAATGCTACTCGACCGCGCAGGATTAACAGGTCCCGACGGACCTACGCATCACGGCGTATTCGATATATGCTTCTTACGACCCTTCCCAAACTTAACCATAATGGCGCCCGCCGACGCCGCAGACGCCGAACAAATGCTACGCTTCGCAATAAACTCAAAAAAACCAACCGCAATAAGATACCCAAAAACAGAAACAGGCGAATACAGAACAAATATCGCACAAATACAACTCGGTAAAGCCGAAATTATTAAAACCGGAAACAACGGAAATATCATCGTATGCGGCCCCTTTCTAAAAATCGCCGCCGAAACCTCAAACTCTTTACTCGAAAAATACAATATCAATACCGGAATAATTAACGCCCGATTCATAAAACCATTAGACGAAAATATAATCCTACAACCACTAAAAAATAACGGATTCATCGTTACCATCGAAGAAGGAATGCTAGCCGCAGGATTCGGAAGCGCAATACTAGAAAAAGCAAACGAACTAAATATAAACACAAAAAAAATAAAACGATTAGGATTCAACGATAAATACATCGAACACGGCGAAAGAAACGAATTACTAGAAAACGAAGGATTAAACACAAAAAATTTAATACAAATATGCAAACTACTACACGAAACAAAATAAATCCAAAATTACAAAAAAAATTCTGTAACCGTTCACGTAAATTTGAGCAAAAGATTTTAGGAGATAGAACGTAGGGAGTAGCAGGACAATTTTCGTAACAATAAATATTTGTCCCGCTAAGGACAACATGTTGGTAGAAAAAAATGATACGAATTTTTAGCGTCCCGTTAAGGACGCAATAACGGTTAAAGTTGTATTTACATGTTGTCCCTAACGGGACAGGTAAGATAAATAGTTATTATTACAATATACTGCTCGTACTTGAAATTCAGCGATTTAAAAGCGTCAAAGCCTGCCGTCCGAAAGCTAGGCAGGCGAAGGTAAACGAAAACTTAAGTACGAATAGTTTAAATCCTTCCCCTATCCCATAAAACTCGACGTTTCCGAATTTTCGTGAACGGTTACAATCTTTTTTCCTTAACTTTTACCCGAAAGAAAAAATGAAATCATATCGTGAAGTTTTAACGTTAAATATTCCGCAGCGGGTTGATTTTGTCAACATAACGCATGAAGTTATGGAGGCGGTCAAGAAGAGCGGCGTCCGCGAAGGATTAGCCCTCGTCAACTCAATGCACATAACATCGTCCGTTTTCATCAACGACGACGAGTCGGGATTACATGAAGATTATAAAAAATGGCTTGAACAACTTGCGCCTTTTGATCCTTCGCCGTCGCGTTACGCCCACAACCGAACCGGCGAAGATAACGGCGACGCACACCATAAACGACAAATCATGGGACGCGAAGTCGTCGTCGCAATAACAAACGGTAAACTCGATTTCGGAACATGGGAACAAATTTTTTACGGCGAATTCGACGGAAAACGACCAAAACGCATCCTAATAAAAATTATCGGTGAATAATTTTAAATTCGGAATTCGGAATTCGGAATTCGGAATTAAATATCTTGATTTCACATTTACAATAATCCTTTTTAATCTGCGTAATCTTTGGACAAAAAATCGATCCACAGATTACAAGGATTAAAAGGATTTTTAAAAACGAGCAGCCGAGACGGTCGCGTTCCTGCAATTCCGAATTCCGAATTCCGAATTCCGAATTTCCCACTTGTCTCTAAAAAAATTTCCGAAACCTGCTATAACATACATTGATCGTAATTTACGATTTTTATTTTACAATTAACCTTTAACCGACAGGCGCCAATATAATGAGTTCAAAAGATATACCCGACGTTAATCAGTCGCGGATGCGTATTTCGCTTTGCGATTTGGGTCAGCGTGGTTACGATATAGAGACCGGTTCCGGTAATCTTGACCGTATAGGATTGTTCCTTTCGCGTTTTAAGCCTTGTTCTCGCGTAATACTATTGACGGATGCGAATGTTCGCGCGCTTGGTTATTGTACGATAGTGGAGCGTTCTTTATCTGGCGCCGGTTTCGACGTATGCGTTGAGTCGATAGCGGCAGGCGAGCCGAGCAAGAGCATCGAAACGGCTGTTAAACTTTGGTCTAAACTTTTAGCCGCCGGCATAGACCGCAAGAGTATATTAGTTTCGCTTGGCGGCGGCGTTGTTGGCGATCTTGGCGGTTTTATTGCTGCGACTTATGCGCGGGGCATAAGATTTTTTCAAGCGCCGACGACGTTACTTGCGCAAGTTGACAGCAGCGTAGGCGGCAAGGTCGGTATTGATTTACCTGCCGCAAAAAACATGGTTGGTTGTTTTTATCAACCGCTTGGCGTCCTTATTGATACGGACGTGCTTAACACCTTGCCGGAAGTCGAATATGCATGCGGATTAGGCGAAGTCGCAAAATATGCCGTCTCACTAGACGCTGAATTATTTGGAATACTAGAAACAAATGCGGATAAAGTCAGATCGCGAAACTCAGAACTACTCAAATTTATCGTAACAAAATGTTGCAGAATAAAAGGACGAATTGTAGGCGAAGATGAATTTGAAACAACAGGAAAACGCGTACTATTAAATTACGGACATACTTTTGCCCATGCGTTTGAAATTATCAGCAATTTCAAATTACCGCACGGAAAAGCCGTAGCAATCGGATCAATTTACGCCGCAAAATTAGCAAAACGAATCGAAATGGTTGACAACGATTTCGTAGAACGACAAATCAAATTCCACAAAACAATAGGATTGCCCGTAGAACTACCAGACGAACTACTAAACACAATAAATTGGAATAACATAATCGAAATAATGAGACACGATAAAAAAACCGAAGCAGGAAATCTAAAATTCGTACTACCAACAAAAATCGGTCAATGCAAATTAGTAAACAATATCGACCCAAAAAATATCATACCAGAATAAAACATAACCACTCACGAAAATTTATTTAGGGGGTAGGGGATAGGGTGTAGGGGGTAGATTTATTGTTACAAAAATTGTCCCACTTGTCCCACTTGTCCCTCAAAAAAAAATTGCCTATACGTATTTTGCTAAACAGATCTCCGTGAACGATTACGCATAATCTGGCGTAATTTGTGGACAAAAAATTGATCGGGAGATTACGCAGATTAGAAAGATTATTTGGGGGGGATTGAAAGAGATGAAATTGTTTATAAGATAATTACATTTTTCAATTTAATTTTTATAACAATTTACGCCGGTTTAGCGGCTAGGGTTTGCGGAGTTTTTTGTAATATGCGAAATGCGAATCGAATTTGAAATTCCGAGTTAAAAAACTACCTCCCTAATATTATATTTTAGGATGATCTATTTTTTTATTATTGGTCTTATATTGATCTGTTTTTTATCTATTGGGGCGATGTCGTTGCGTTCTTTTTCGCGGCATACGTTGGAGGGATTTTATTTGCGTAGCGGTTTAGACAGAGGCGGCAATAATAACGCAAATGTCAACAACAACGGCAACGATAATAACGGCGAACTTGATAAAACAAATAATCGAATTGACAAGTCAAGTATAAAAAAAGAACGCGTCGCGCGAAAAATTTCGCTTATATTGAAGTATCATGATTTGGCGTCGGTTTCGGCGGGAATATTGAGGTTAATTTGCGTAGTTGTATTTTTGGTAGGTTTGACGTTATTTTTGATATGGGGCGGCAAGTTGCCGGTTAGCGGATTTAGCAACGATAATTTTTTTGCGTCTTACAGGAACTGGTTATTTTTTGTTATTGTTTCGATAATATTTCTTGCGGGCGTCGAATTTTGGATACCGAAGGCTATATCAAAGTTATGGGGAACTCATATAATTTATTATACGTGGAGTTTATGGTATTTTTTATCATTTATTTTGTATCCGTTTATATTGTGCGATCGTTTTTTTGATATATTTTTGCGTCGTCTTGCGGGCGAGGCGGAGGAAGACGACGACGAAGGTTCGGCGTTTGAAGATGAGATTCGCATGATGGTAACGGAAGGACATCGTGAAGGTCTGCTTGAAGAAGACGAGCGCGAAATGATAGAAGGCGTGATGGGACTTAGCGGGGTTATTGTCTCTGAAATAATGACGCCGCGAACTGACATGAAAAGTATTCCAGACAATTTGACGTGGGGAGAAATGTTGGATGCGGTTATAACGATACCGCATTCGCGGATTCCAGTTTATCGTGAAAATCGCGATGAAATCATCGGAGTAATTCATTCTAAAGATATTCTCAAGGAGATTGCGGTTTCGGATGTAACAAACCGGCGAGCGTGGACGGAGTTGATGAAGGAGCCGCTTTTCGTGCCGGAAACGAAACCTGTTGCGACATTGTTGCAAGAATTTCAAAATACTAAACCGGCGCCAGACGACGACGCCGCACAACGCACAAAGGGACATTTAGCGATAGTTTTAGACGAATATGGCGGCGTTTCGGGGATTGTTACGTTGGAAGATATTTTAGAGGAGATAGTAGGCGAAATTTTGGACGAACATGATCCGATGGTCGTAGCGGTAGATATTTGCGAAGTCGGTCAAGATACGTTTGAAGTACTAGGCAAGGTAAGAGTTGAGGAATTGAATGAAACTTTGCATCTAAATTTACCCGAAGACGAAGACTATGATACCGTCGCAGGATATATCTTTTCAACGCTAGGACACGTGCCAGAAGTAGGCGAATCCGTCGACTTCGAACACGAATCGCAAAAAACAACTTTCACCGTAATCGAAGCAACAAGAAGAAGAATAGAAAAAGTAAAAGTAAAAAGATTTTAACTTAAACTCGGAATGCGAAATTAGGAATTAGTTTTAAAAATTCTTTTAATCTGCGTAATCTGCGGATCGATTTTTTTGTCCATTTATTACGCAGATTAAAAAGATTATTTTAAATTTGGAATTAAAAATTTTGCATTTTACTTTTTTGTGAGGTATGATAGCGTAACGAAATTTTTATTGGCGCCTTCTAATAACCGGTTTTTTATTTAAGCGCCGAGAACACAGAGTTCACAGAGAAGAAAATTTTCAAAAATTATTTTATATACAACGTCAATTATAATATTCAATAATATTTTGATTGCAATTAAAATTTTCCTCTGTGTCCTCTGTGGTTAATAAAAATAAATTTGTGGTTTTTAGAAGTTACCTATTGTTATATTATTCACATTTTAAAATGCGTTTTTTAATTTGAATTTTTGTAACGATAATTGTATGTTTGTCGCCTTTTTACGGGCAATGCCTAACACCTGTCGCAACACGGCGGATTAGGTATTATCAAATAACTAGCGTCCTGAAAGGACAATGGAATGACGGATAGGAGAATTATTATGAAACGTTTAAGTTTGCATATTGTTTGCGTGATTTGTTTATTTTGTGTTAGCGGTATTGCTTATATTTCGACATTTGCGGCGCCGCCGTTTGCGCCGGAATTGCGCCGTTATCAATACGCTTACCAATACGAGCCGATTTATATCGTACCGCAAAATCGAATTATCCAACCTCGCAACGGCGTCGCTTATCCGTTGAACGCAACGGCAACTAATTCAAACGCAACCGAACCGGAATATACCGAATACGTAATACCGCCGCAACCTTCAACCCAAATAACGCAATTTACGCCGACCCGAAAAGCGCCCGTCATAAGATCACGATCCGGCAGATATTACACGCAGACGCCAATAATATCAGAACCCGAAATAATCGAACCTAACGCGACAAACTTGCCAATGCCAATTTTAGCGCCGCAATTACAACCGACCGAACCAACACAACCGCCACAAACAACAAAAACAATAAAATCATCACAACAAACGCCACTTGACCAAAATCTAATCGAAACAACAAACGAAAATTACACAAAAAATAACGCCGAAAATTTACCGCCGCAACTAGACTCGCTCAACGCAAGATTGGCAAAAATGCAACTCGAAAAAAAGAACCTCAACGGCACATTACAATCAATCGATAAAATCAAAAACGCCGCCTTCAAAGTTCAAACATTAGTCGATCTCGCCGAATACGTCTCCCGCGATGTAAATTATAAAAAAGAAGCCGACCACCTATTCAACCTAGCGCTCGCCGCAACAGACGCCTACGCAAAAAAACAACCAATAATCATAACTTACCCCGACGCAAACTATAAACCAAACGCCACACAAAACCAACCAACAAAAAACACAAAAAATAAAACAACAAAATTTATATTTGAAAACGAAACAAAACTTGATACAAAACCTGACTTAAAACCCGACGCAAAACTTGATACAAAACTTGATACAAAAACCGAAACAAAACTTGACCCAAAACTCGACCCCATCGCCGAAAACGAAACGACTAAAAACCCAACTACAAAAACCGAATCAAAAAATAAAGAAAATAAAATCATCGATCTAAAAGATAACGATCTTGAAGAAATAATAGTACCGCCAAAACCAAAAAATAGACAACCCCTGATTAAAGAACCAACAACATTAGACCTAGCCCCAAATAATAACACAAACACCGATACCGAAACAAACACAAATAAACCAGACGCAAAAAAAAATAAACCGCCGCTAATCATAAACCAACAAATAAACGACACAAAATTAAAATTACAAGACCCCGTCAAAATGACCCTCGAAGATTACCAATCACTCAACAAAAATAACTCAAAACCAACAACAGAACCAACAACAAAACCAACAACAGATAAAAATACAGAAAAAATTACAGAACCCGCCACAAAACCAAACAACACAAACGACCCCGCCGAACTACTAACCCCAACAACAGAAGAACAACCAAAAACAAAGAAAAAACCAACAAGACCAAGAAAACCTTTAACCACAAATTAAAAAAATTAAACAAAACAAAAACATCTTGATTACCGTAAGTCCCTAAAAAAATCCTTCTAATCAGCGTAATCTGTGGATCATTATTTTTGTCCACAGATTAAACGGATTAGAAGGATTATTTTTTGTAAAAATGTGGCGATGTTTCGCTGAAACGCCGCCTACCTAGACAAATGAATTTTTAAAGATACCCAATAAAGTCCTGCCCTTTCAGGGCAGCAAGTATGGCGGTTTTTTACCGCAGGTCGCAGACCTGCGGTTATGAAAGTAACGTCCCTATCGGGACGAAGATAATTCAACAAAAACATTAAATAATAAAAAAATACCGTGAACGGTTACATCTGTTTTAATTGCAATTTATGATTTGGTTTTATTTTTTTTACGGCTTCTGTAAATTGCGATTAACTTTTTACTCCAGAGCATAATTCCCGTAATTGGAAAAGTTGTTGCCAAAAAACACGAAATGCCAAATATCAATTTTGACGATAAACCTGTTACATCGCCAAAATGAAGCGATCTAACCAACATCGCAACCTTTTCGCCAAACTTCTTATCCGAAAATCTATTCACCTCAACCTCAACTATCTTTTGCCTACCAACGCCCCAATTATTCGCAACATTCGACGTATTATTTGACGGCGTATTTGACGTGTTATTTGGATTGTTATTTGGATTGTTATTTGGATTGTTATTTGGCGTATTATTTGACGTATTATTTGGAGTCTGTCGATTGGCTGCGCCGCTTGTTCCGTTGCCGGAATTGCCGCCGGAATATCCTACCGGAATCTTAAACGGAACTAACTTGCCACGAAAACGATCCCATTGAACACTGTCCTTAATCGACAACGCAAAAAATCCCGTCCTGCCTTTTTGAACTAACACAACGCCGTCGCGAGTCGCAGGAATATTGACAATAACTTCGCCAACTCCGGAAATATACTCGTCCGTCCGCTTAATAATTTCACCAATCGAAAGCGGCGCCATCGCACCGTCAACCGGCTCTAACAAAACATTAACCCCCCGCATCCGGCGCTGCTTAAATATATCGTCGTCCAACAACCAACTACAACTATTACGATACCACTCAAAAGACCAACATAAACCCGTCAACGCCAATACCAAAACCGGTACCAACGTATAAAATCCTACCGTATTGTGAATGTCATAAATAAAAGGCCAAAATCCCTTCGTTACCCTAATCTTAAAACCCGCACGCCAAACCTTCCAAGAACGAAAACCATTCAAATTACGCGGCAACCAAAGCACAAAACCACTAACCACAACCACAACAAAAATCAACGTCGAAACGCCAACAATAAATCGACCAGGCGATACACCACGACCATGACCAACACCGCCGCCGCCAACACCAACGCCGGCGGCTCGCACAACGCCTTCATTGCCGCGCCCGCCTCTTTCAACGCCGTCGCCCCTAACTGCATTTTCACCACGCTCACTACGTTCACCGCGTTCACCTCTCGCAAAACCTTCTCCTCTTTCGCCGCGATCACTTCGTTCACCTCTCGCAAAATTTTCTCCTCTTTCGTCGCGATTACTTCGTTCTCCTCTTGCAAAATTTTCTCCTCTTTCGCCGCGTTCACTTCGTTCACCTCTTGCAAAATTTTCTCTCCTTTCGCGGCGTTCATTTCTTTCGTTTCTTGTGGAAATTTCGCCTTGTTCGGTTCTTTCATTTTGTGCGTTTGCAATTTGTCTATTTCCGGTGTTGCTTGTGGGCGGTTGACTGGCGTGATTATCACGGCGCAAGAAATAACTGTCTATCCAAAGATTGCGGTGTAATTGCATCATTGACATAAAGAATCGATTTAACTGTTGATTTGAACCTTCGCCGACAACTTCGCCTGTATAAGGATTGACAAATAGAACTCGTCCGCCGCGCATTCCGCCTCCGCCGCCGCCCGCGCCGCCGCCAACATTTTGACTACTGCGGTTGCTGTTAGAGTTATTTTGTCGTGTACGTTCTGACGCAGAACCTGCGGAACGTTCGCCGCCGCCTCTATTGCCGCGCCGTCGAGTTACAGAGTTATTTTCAACATTGTCTGATTTATTTTCAGTTTTATTGTCAAGTTTATCAACATTACCCGCATCGGTTTTATTTTCTGTTTTGTTGTCAAGTTTATCAACATTACCCGCATCGGTTTTGTTTTCTGTTTTATTGTCAAGTTTATCAACATTGCCCGCATCGGTTTTGTTTTCTGTTTTATTGTCAAGTTTATCAACATTGCCCGCATCGGTTTTGTTTTCTGTTTTGTTGTCAAGTTTATCAACATTGCCCGCATCGGTTTTGTTTTCTGTTTTGTTGTCAACTTTATCAACATTGCCCGCATCGGTTTTGTTTTCTGTTTTATTATTTCTTGTGTTTTCGTTTCTGTTTCGTCTTCGTCCGGCGCCGCCCGATTCTCTGTTTGCGGGCGTATTTTGTGTTAATGTAACGGTGATTGTGCGGTTTGATTTATCTGGGATTTTGATTGAGGATACTCGTTGACTTGGATTTTCTGTTTCGATTTTTTTGATTAGATCATCGACTGGGATTTTTTGTGGCGAAGCGTTTATTTGGCTTGGCGGAACTTTTACGAAATATTTATGCGGTTCGTAGAGCATTGCTACTTCGTCGCGGAACGCATAAATCCCGCCGCTTAAACACACGATTAAAACCACTAGCCCGCTAAGAATACCTAGCCAGAGATGGATTTCATAAAAAAATCTGCGAATGTAACTGAATTTCATTTTTTATTTTTTAATTTGTTGGAGGGCAACTTCTAAAAATTCAAATTTATTTTAATTTAGAAATATACCGTTAGTTTTTTTTATTTGTTTTATTGTGATAGTTCGCGTGAATATTTACGCTAATGCCGTCCTAGCAATTTGAGAAACATTAGGGACAAGCAGGACAGGAGAAAACAAACAATTAATTCCTATCGCTTCAATTTACGCGAATGTTTACGTTTTATTTAATTTGTGTGGAGTTTAATTTTTTAGTCTAGGGTATCTCTAAAAATTCATTTTTTTGTAAAAAGGTAGGCGGTGTTTCGCCGCTGTGTTTATTTTTGGGCCGCATTACGTATAAAACAATTATTAAATTTTAATAATTCATAATGTACAAAAT
>JAISLW010000132.1 GCA_031277105.1 Planctomycetaceae bacterium
CCTAGCGGGGCAGAGTTTTGTATGGATTTTTAACCGCAGGTCAAAGACCTGCGGTTATGAAAATTCCGTCCCTATCGGGACGAAGACAAAACAACGAAAACATACATTAAATAACTCACGTTACACAGGCGGTCAAATTCAGTCCTACATATAGTTACTATTTTTTGCCTTGTTTCTGCGTATGATGCGTAACATGAGTTATAATATTGAATAACTTTTTGACGTTGAAAAATTTCATCTGTGTTCTCTGTGGTTAATAAAATTGTGTTAGGGAATTTCTAAAAACTCATTTGCTCAGGGTAGGCGGCTAAAAAAATTAAACACTGTGGCGAAACATCGCTACCTTTTTACAAAAAATAAGTTTTTAAACTGTTCGCACTTGAGTTTTCGTTTACCTTCGCCTGCCTAGCTTGCGGACGGCAGGCTTTGACGCTTTTACATCACTGAATTTCAAGTACGATCTGTATAGAAGTTCCCGTTATTTAGAAGTTACCGAAAGTTTATTTTTCGTTTTCTATGATTGTTTGAATTTCGTTTATTGCGTTTATATTTGAGCGTATAACTTTTCCGTCTTTTCCGTATAAGATTAGCGCCGGTACGTTTTGTATTCCCCAGTATGTTGCGAGTTGGTTATCTAGTCCTCCTTGTGCGTGTAGTTGCGTCCAGTTTAAGCCTAATTTTGTCGCCGTGTTATTTAGCGTTTCCAGATCGGGGTCAAGATTTACGCCTATGATTTTTACGCCGATTGCGGTTAATTGTTCTGTTTCGCGTTTTATGCTTGCGAGTGTTCCTGCGTCTGATATATTGCTATCCCAAAAGCACAACAAAACATAACTTCCCTGCAGCGCCGCAATATCAAAACGTTTGCCTTTGGAATCGGTCGCTTGAAACGGCACAATTTTTCCGACTGCTTGTAAACGTCTTATAGCGCCTTTTGCTTTTGCCGCAATAGGTTTATTGTCCGCTAGTTCTGCGACTTTTGAGTACCATTTTAGCGGTTCTTCTCCGGTGCGGCTTGACATTTCGCGATTGCCTGCAAGTTGCATCATTACTTCTAAACCTGTTTCAGTTGTTTCAAAACGTTTTTCCGTAACGAAATTTTCCAAGTTAGTCAGCCAAGTCGTATAAGCCTGAACTTCGTCTAACTTGCTCGAATGATATTCAGTCATAATTTGTCTGTAACGCACGTATGCCGCTAATTCAGAATTAGCGCCGTCCGCGACAGACTTGTAAATTTGATCGATATATTTGTCCGCTTCAGGAAATTCTTTATTCTGCGCCGCTTCCATTATTTCGTCCGCCATCAGTCTTATCCATAATTCGCGGTCTTTTTCTGTTGTTGACAAATTTATAATTTGCAGTATCAAGGTCATTGATTTTTTGTGTTGTTCCGGTCGTTGATTTGCGGGCAATTGTTGCGTATCGGCGACAAGTTTTTGGTAATCGTTTATTAATTTTATGATTTCATTATCTGATTGCCCGCCTTCTGCCGGAGTTGCGGATTGCGGAATAAACGTGTACGCAAACGTCGACTCGTCGTAAATTTTCGGCACGTCGATTGCTCGCCAATTATTATTGCCAAGATTAACTAGCGATCCGATTGAAATCTGTTTTGTTTCTTTGCCAGTTCCTATTGTTGCGAAAGTATTTTCATAAACTGTCAAATCATTCGCAACTCCGTTGGCGCCAGCCGGAACAGTTCCTGGAAAACCCGCGTTAAGATGATACCATTGCAAGTTAGCGCCTAATTTCATTGACTTGATTGATTCGATAAAACCTTCGCGTAAATTTGTTATTTTTTTTGCGACGGTTTCGTTTAACGTCTTGCCTAAATTAAGCGACTGTAATTCTTCCTCTGATAAACATACGCGTAAAAATCTATTGACGTCGCGCAAGGATATTGCGAGTGTGATTTCGCGCGATACTTCTTCTGCTGAAATTGTTTTCCAGTAATCTATAGTTGAATTGCGGTCGGTATCGATTCCGATGCGCGTGCCGCCGTTATTTAGCCATCTGAATTGGTCGGCTCTGCCGTTGCCTGCGGTTGCTATATCGCGATAGACTTCGACGCCGTTGCGGTAATATGACCATTGGTCGAGTTGGTTATCGCCGTTCTTATCGATAAAAATACGAATAATATGATTTTGAGAATTAGTAACAATATAGCCGCGTTTGTTTTCATAGAGACTAATTTTGCATTGCGGTATTTCGGCTTCGGTCGGAATATCGTACTCAACGTCGTCTTGTTGAGGTTTAAATTTTAAGGCGGTGCGCAATTTATCATCTACTTTTTCTTCTTGAGCGTTTAGTTGACAAAATTGCGACAAGCAAATTATGGAGAGGCAGAACAGCGATGTTAAAGTTAAAATTTTGTTACAAAAATTATTTTTCATGTTAAGTGAATTTAAGGTTAAGGTTTTTTGGAAAATTTTCGGAGCCGTAATTTTATTAAACTGTAAAAAAATACATGCCCCGTTACAAACATTGCGGGAGTTTAACAATTTTCCAAAATCACGTCAACACGAATTTTTTAAAAAAACATAGATTTATTTTTATTAACCACAGAGAACACAGAGAACACAGTGGAGTATCTCTAAAAATTCGTAACCGTTCACGAGATTTTAGAAGCATTGAGTTTTATGGGGTAGAGTGTAGATGATAGATTTATTGTAACAATAAATATTTGTCCGAAAATATTTGTTCGATCTGTCCCGTTAAGGACAAATATTTATTGTTACGAAAATTGTCCAGATACGCCCTACGCAATATCCCCTAAAATCTAGCGCTTAACTTTCAGTGAACGGTTACAAAAATTTATTCTCTGTGAACTCTGTGTTCTCGGCGATTAATAAAAATAAATTTGTGTTTTTTAGAAGTTACCAATAATGAATGGGCGTCTCTAAAGAAAAATCGCTGCCGTTACGACTATTTTTTTATTCGTGGCGGCAGCGATTTTTTTAATTTAATTTTTAATTTAAGAAGAATGACAAGTTTCTTGCTCTTATTGGGTGTTGTAATTTTTTGAAGGCTGTTGCTTCGATTTGTCTAATTCTTTCACGAGTTAAAGAGAACATTTTTCCTACTTCTTCCAGCGTATAGACGGATCCGTCTGTTAAACCGTATCTTAATTTTATAACTTCTCTTTCGCGCGTAGTTAAATCTTGTAATACTTCGTTTATTTTTGTTTTTAGCGATTCTTTTGACAGGCGTTCAACCGGCGTGAGTTGTTTCGTATCTTCAATAATATCTGACAAAGATTTCTTTTCAGTTGCGCCGACTGGTAAATTTAATGAAATTGGTTTCTGATTAGCGCTCATTAACGCCATCAAATCGGCGCCCGTCATTTTGCACGCTGCCGCTAATTCGTAAATTGACGGCGTAGCGCCTTTTTGATCAACTAGATTATTCGCAACGCGTCCGACGCGCGAAATTGATTCTAACACGCGAATAGGCACGCGTATCGTTCTAGCATTATTCGCAATTGCCCTGACAATCGACTGCCTTATCCACCACGTCGCATAAGTTGAAAACTTACACTTGCGGCTACATTCAAACCTGTCAACCGCCTTGACCAATCCGGCGTTGCCCTCTTGTATCAAATCAAGAAAACTCAATCCCCGCCGCCTATACAACTTCGCAATCGAAATAACAAGACGTAAATTTAATATCGAAAAATTCCGCTTCACCTCGTCATAGTCAACCCTTGCCTCCTTAACTCGCAACACGTAATTCCGCAACCCCTTCGGCGTATCCGTAACCTTGCGTAATAACCGCCGTAACTTGCGCCGGTCGCAACGTAATTGCTCAAATAATTGTAAGTCGATATTAAGCGGATTCCGTAACGCCGCCAATTTCAATTGAACTATCCGACCGCATAACTCCGATACTTCCGACTCAATCTTAACAAGATAATTAAACGCCGGCAAAATATGAGAATCACGAACCTGCAACTCGCATATCAACTTAAACGCATGACGCCGCCGCCGCCTCATATTACGGATAAGAACCCGCCGCTCAACTTGCGACGTCGATTTCGACGTCAATTTACGAAAATCCTGACGATTACGCTCAAGAATCTTTTTAAGAGTGTCATTATGCAAAACTAACAACCGCCTCAAATGCGCCTTTTGACGCATATCAGAAACCGCCACCGTCAACGTCCGGTCTAATCGCAACTTACCATCAATAACCAACGTCAACAAACGAATCGCCTTAGAAATAATAAAATCATAACAAATCAAAGAACGATGATACTTCTTGCGAGCGCCAACAATCTTTTTCGTCGCCTTGAGCTCTTCCGTCGGCGTAAGAACATCCGCCCCAGCAGCCTCGCTAATATAAACATCAACCGGATCCATACTACTAAATTTATTGCTCATAATAAATCAAATTTCCAAAAAAAGGGTTGAAAAAACTAAACGCAAAAAAAATTTATTTGCGCCACAGTTTTCATTTAATTAAAACCAGTGTTTCAGTGGTTTATTATTTCGCATTTACTGTGCCAAAATGATACATTTAAGAATTAAATTTATTAGCAAGGCTCATAAAGGATTAGAACATTTCTCGAAAAAAGATTGTACAAAACAAGTGTTTCATTTTGCACATTATCAAAATTTGACTTTGTCAGTGTTTCAAAATGATACACATTGCAAAATGTCAAAAATAATCGATTAGATAAATCAGCGAAAAAAAATTAACATTTACACGATTGGAAAAAATTGTTAATATTCCGCCGAATTGCTTGCAGTCGAATTATGACCGCAGATACTTTACCGCTATTTTTTTGAAGAATAAGTAAAACGAGAGAGATACCCATTTATATTTCACAAAATATAAAGTATGTTTATTTTAAGTGGAGAAGTATTAAAATTTAATAATTATTTTATGCGTAATGCGGCCCAAAATTAAACACGGGGCGAAACGCCGCCTACCTGGACAAATGAATTTTTTGAGACGCCCTATCGTCTGCGAGTTAAGTATTCGGCGGTAATCGCAAATTAAAACGCTAACAGTTTAACAGTTTAAAACATTAAATTACCATGCAACTTTTTCCATTTTCGGGATCGTTAAAAAAGAGCGATCCGGCGCCGCGTTGGTTTGGCGGTATAAGTGTTTCGTCTGGTTGTCGCAGGATAGAGACTGCAATGATTGGCATACATGGTCGCGGCAGCGGCGCTCCGCTTGAGATACGCAAATCGATTTCTTACGACGTTCCGTCTGAAATTACGTCAAGTTATAATTCGCTTCAAGAATATTTCGTCAACCAGAATAACAATAATCACTCCGCCGCAATTAACAACATTAACAATATTAACAACATTAACGCCGCTAATAATATCAGCGGCGGCGAGCGAAATAATGAGATAAACGGCGGCGTGAATTTTGCGGAATTTTGTTCGCTTTATCAACATGTTTTACGCGAACTATCTAGCGTCGAAGAAGAAGCAATAGAAGAACTTTTGAACGAATCTCATTTATCAAAAAACGACGTGTTGGCGATTGGCGTTTATGATTCCGGCATAAGATTTAATAGTTCGGACGGTTTATTTTATCGTAGTTTGTGCGACGCTTCTTTTCTTGCGGAGCAGACGGGTTTGAACATTGTCGATTCTTTTTCGTCGCAAGACGTTTCGGCGGGCGGCGTCGGCGGTCCGGTTTTAACGTTGCCGGCGTGGATTTTTCTTAAATCGGAATCTGTATCGCGGGTACTTCTTGACTTGGGTCGGACGGCGCGATTGACGTTATTTCCGCGTTCTGAAAATGTATTTTCGTATCAAAAAATATCTGTTTGCGATCTAGCGCCTTGTGGTTCGTTGTTGGATGCGTTGACGTTTAAGTTGACGCAAGGCAAGTCGTCGATAGATGTCGGCGGCAGGTTGACGGTTCAAGGTTGTCAGATAGCGTCGTTGTTAAGCGAGTTCCGAAATATTCAGAGGGCGGGCAATAATTGGAATTCGTTGGGGATGCCGGTTGATGATTATTTGAAGACGGCGTTTAGGTTGAATGGTTCGGAGTATTCGTATCAGGATATTTTGTGTACGGCGAGTTGTTTTATTGCGGAGAGTATTGTTGGTGGAGTTCGCAATGCGTTATCTAGCAATGTTGATTTTTTGCAAAATAATAATATAGAAATTTTAGTAACGGGCGCTTGTAGGATGCACGGAATGCTTATGAATTATATTTCAAATAATCTTAAGCAGAGCCGGTTAGTTCAAATTACGGATTTTGGTATTTTGCCGGAAACGTTTGATGCGGTGTGTACGGCGCTTTTAACGGTAATGGCTATTGACAATATACCGTCAAATATTCCTTCGGTTACAGGTTGTGAAACGAGTAAACCGCTAGGAAAAATCACGCAAGGAAGCGCCACAAATTGGCACAGACTAATTCAAGAAATGGCAAACACAAAACCAGCCGCAAGAAATATAAGAAGCGCAATGTAGTTTTTAAATTCGGAATACGTAGATACGGAATACGGAATTAAATTAATAGGATAGATTTTTTGTAACGAAAAATTGCCCCACTCAAAAATATTTTTGCGTCATCCGCGTTACTTGTGGAAATAAAAAAATTATTAGCGATTCGCAATTATATTTTGGAGGCGGGACGTCTCCCTTGACGAAATAGCGGAAGCGGGTATCATATTCGTCCCTTTGCGGTAAGGCGTGTAAAAATTGCGTAACATTTATAGAAAATTTGTAACACGACTCAAATGATTCTATAAACGACGACGGTTTTGCCAAAAAAAATTTCATGAGATTGTAGCTCAGTTGGTAGAGCAACGGACTTTTAATCCGTAGGTCTCGGGTTCGAACCCCGACAATCTCAATCTACCAAAAAAACCATAAAATTTAATTTGTTCAACATCTTAAAATTTAAATTTACGAGCGTTAAATTTTATCCGCAATATAAAAAACGCTAATTGTAACTTATTGTAATTTAACGGTTTTTTGGTAGTTTTTTGTGTAATAATTGCGTTCTGATTGAATTTGACTTTTTTGGATAAGGACGGCGATGTAAAAAATAATTTTGCTTCTTCCGAATTATAAAATACCAAAATCGTATTCAATTCATATCGACAATTTGTCAAAAATCAAACAATCCAAAATTAAATTTAACTTGTGGAGACCTGTTGTGGGAACAAAAAAAACAGGAAAAGGAAGACGTAAAATCGGACGAAAAAAAAGACGTATGAGATCAAGAATAAGACACCGCAAAAAATCATAATTCAAACGTTCAATAAAAACGTTTATACAGTTCGTACTTGAAATTCAGTGATTTAAAAGCGTAAAAGCCTGCCGTCCGAAAGCTAGGCAGGCGAATGTAAACGCAAACTCAAGTGCGAACAGTTTAAAAGGTTCACATATTAATTTGCGATTGCCGCCGTCTGAATAACTATCAGACAACATGCGAAAGGTAAACGCAAATGGGAACTTCTATACGGCTAGTACTTGAATTGCAGCGATTTAAAATCGTCAAAGCCTGCCGTCCGAAAACTAGGCAGGCGACGGTAAATCGCAAATTAAAGTACGAATAGTTTAAAATCAGTTTTTTATTTAATCGCCGTGAACACAGACTTCACAGAGAATAATTTTTAAAAATATTTTAAGTCAAAAAGTCAATTTTAATATTAAATAACTTTTTGATTCCAATTAAAAATTTCCTCGTCCTCTGTGGTTAATAAAAATAAATTTGTGTTTTTTAGAAGTTATCGAATTCAATTGCGAACAGTTTAAAAATACGCTGAATGCGTTTGTACCAAAAAACAATAAAATTAAAATGAAACGTATGAATTTAAAAGTAGATATTATTTGCCTTTTAGGGGCGATAATTTTAACAGCCGCTTCAAGTTTTTTATTTGCGGACGATACGATTAAGCATAAATTTTTGTTGCTTGACGAATCGCGGAAGCAGATTTTATTTGTCGATCAATTTGAGCCTAAAAATGATTGGGTAATAAAATTGACGGATGGCGGCGTTTGGGACATGCAAATAATCGGCGGTCATAAATTGCTTGTGGCGTTGACGGACAAGGGCGGATTTCGCGAGTATGATTTACGCACGCGTGAAGTTGTCCGTGAAGTTGCCGATGTAAAATATAAACAAACTCTAACTGCAATCAGATTTCCCGATGGTAAAACATTACTTGGTTGTAATCAACCGCGAGCGTATCAATTTTTCTTACTTGACGCCGAAGGAAAATTGTTAAACGAATTACCGGCAGAAACAAAAAAGAAATCAATCAGAGTTGCGCGGCGAACTTCGCGGGACACGATTGTGTTTGGTTGTAATGATGATTGGGTTAATGAAATTGATTTGACGGGCAAGGTGTTACGCGAGTTTAAAGTTCCGGGCGCACGTCATATTTATCATGTTTCAGAAAATGCGGACGGCAATTTATTAGTTTCGGGCGGTTATGGTTGTTTTGTCGCCGAATATAATAAAGATAACATTGCTATACGTAAATGGGGCGGTTTGCCGGCGTTGAACGGTTTGACGTTTATCTTCTTTTCAAAAATACAAACATTAAAAAACGGCAATCTAGTCGTTGCAACATGGACAGGACACGGCGCAAATGATAGCAACAAAGGCGTTCAATTAGTCGAGTTTGACAAAAAAGGAGACGTAGTCTGGAAATGGCACAACCCAAAACTCGCCGGATCAATAAACAATGTCATTGTACTTGACGATATTGATACGAATAAATTTTACGAATAAAAATCAAAGTTTAGACAACATTGTCCCATTTGTCGCTAAAAAAATTCTTCTAATCTGTGTAATCTGTGGATCGTTTTTAAAGCGATTCATAGACCCAACGGATCGCGGGCGTCTCGCCTGCACTTTGCCGATAGGCAAACCCAAAGGCTGTTGCGATCTAAACCTCACTCAACGGCGGTTGGGTACAACCGCATGCAGGCGAGACGTCTGCGATCCTTCAATCCGTCCCACTTGTCCCTAAAAAAATCAGCGGTAAATGCAGACTCAATTGCGAACAGTTTAAAATATTTTATTCAAATGTTAATTACTCATCCTACGCCTTCGACAATTCAAGAGGCGATCAAACTAGCGTTTTGTCATCTTTCGGCTGATGAATTTCCGGCGCGTCGGGAATTGATTATGAGTTTAATAGATGTTGGGATGATAGAATTGGAAGGTTTTTTTATTGGCGTTGAGGGCGGCGTTGTTGTTGGCGTTTTGATTTCTCAATTGCGTCCCGACGGCTTAATGACAATTTGGCATCCGGCAACATTGCATAACCGCCCAATTCAACCTTTTTTTCCTCCGCTTGAAAATTACGCCAAGTCTCATAAAATTCCGGCAATCGTTCTGTTGGCGGATAAAGATCAAACAGTTGAAGACAAAACGTTTGTTGAGAATGGTTTTGAGTATATTTCGGATATGTTAATGCTTGTTTCAAATGTATCAGCGCCGCCGGTTGAAACAAATAAACAACAAACAGACAAATCGTTGACAACTAATTTGTCGTCTAATTTATCGCCAAATAAATCAAATAAATTTACGTCTGATAAAAATGATTTTCGTTTACAATTTGTACCCGTTTCAGAATTTTCGACAATTGATAAGAATTATAAGAACGATAAGAACGATGAGAACGATGAGAATATTGTCAAGGTTGCCGGTAAAGTTGACGGCGGTTATTGTGAGGCGGATTTTTGCGAAAGGTTGAAGCGATTGATTGGCGAAACTTATGTCAATACGCGTGATTTTCCAAAATTGCTCTCTTTGACAACGGCGACGAAAATGTTAGACGAGTACCGGAGAAATAATTTTTCGCGTCCTGATTTATGTTTTGTTATACGAAAATTATCAAGCGATAATAATGACAAAGTTGATAGCGGCGAAGTTAAAGACGTGGGCGTGTTGTTATTGTTAGATATGCCGCCGGATCAAATTGAGTTGACTTATATGGGATTAGTCGAGGACGCGCGCGGTCAAGGTTATGCGAATGAAATCATAAAATTTGCCCGCGACAAAACTGTTGTGAGCGGACGAAAATTAATTACAACGGCAGTTGACGAGCAAAATACGCCGGCTCTACAATCGTACCTCAAACAAGGATTTGTCGCATGGGACAGAAAAAAAATTTACGCAAAAATTTTCTCGTAAACATTATATTAAATGCGAAGAATTATGTTTTTGATCTCAACCGCCTTTTTGTTTGCCTATCGGCAAAGTGCAGGCGGGACGCCCGCGATCCGTTGGTCTCGCCTGCATTTCAGGATCGCAGGCAATTCAGGATCGCAAACATTTCGCCTGGTGTTTTTTCAGGTTCGTAGGCGAAACGCCTGTATCCCAGGATCGCGGGCGTCTCGCCTGCATGCGGTTGTACTCAACCGCCGATGAGCGAGGTTTAATATCTGGGCGTCTCTAAAAATTCATTTCTGTCCCGTTAGGGACAACATGTTGGTAGAAA
>JAISLW010000267.1 GCA_031277105.1 Planctomycetaceae bacterium
TTGAAATTCAGCGATTTAAAAGCGTCAAAGCCTGCCGTCCGAAAGCTAGGCAGGCGAAGGTAAACGCAAACTCAAGTACGAATAGTTTAAAACAATTATTAAATTTTAATAATTCATAACGTATAAAGTAAACGTCTTTTAGGCATTGTGAAGTAATAAAATTTATTGGTATCATAAACCCTATTGCTGCCCAAAAAATAAACACAGCGGCGAAACGCCGCCTACCTGGACAAATGAATTTTTAGAGATACCCAACAGTTTAACAATTAGTATTTTTGTAAAAAATGAATTTTTAGAGACGCCCTGTTGCGTCTCTAAAAGACGTGATGCGATATACGATCAATTACAATCAATACGGCGAATGCGATCAATACGGGGCGAGTACGATCAATGTAATCTCATTCCTGGTTTTGCGCCGTTGTCTGGAGATATTAGAAATATTTCATCGCCTCCGGCGCCGGCGGCTACAACCATTCCCTCGCTTAACCCGAATTTCATTTGTCGCGGTTGCAGATTCGCAACACAAATAACTAACCTCCCAACTAACTCTTCCGGTTTATAAACTGATTTTATTCCCGCAAAAACTTGACGGCTCTCATCTCCGCCAAACGATAGACGCAACCTCAATAACTTCCTTGCGCCCTCTACTTCACTCGCCTCTAATACCCTCGCAACCCTCAAATCAACTTTCGTAAAATCATCTATCGAAATTTTGTCCGGTAATAACGGTTCCGCAACCAACACGTCGCCCGAATCATTAAACTTGTCCTTATTTTCTACCGTTTCCGGTTGTTTGCTCTCTTCAATAATTCGTTCTATCGCCGCCCGCTCGACTCGCTTTATCAAATGCTTATATTGACTAACAGCAACACCCACAACCGGCTTGCCCGCATCATCCCAACTGGAGATTTTTGAGTTGAGCAACCCTTCCACTTCACTTTGCAAATTTGGCAAAACCGGTAAAAGATAAATTGCCATTTGCCTAAATAAATTCAAACCAATCGTACAAATATCTTGCAATTCGCCAGCGCGGTTTTTGTCCGAAGCTAACAACCACGGCGCCGCATTCTCAATAAACTTGTTCGCCCTGTCGCCGCACTCCATCACCAGACGTATCGCCTTGCCGTAATCGCAATTCTCATACGCTTCCGCTATTTCGCCGCCGATGCGAGCGGCGTTTTCAAAAAGCCCGCCGTCGTCAGGATAAGTTGCCGATAAACCTGTTTTTTGCACAAACTTCGCCGTCCTCGACGCAATATTAACAAGATTTCCAACTAGATCAGAATTTACGCGACTCTCCAATTCGCTAAAATTTAAGTCTAAATCATCAACACGTCCAGACGTTTTCGTCGCATAAAAATATCGCAGATAAGACGGATTAAGATACTTCAAAAACGTCGCCGCCAAAATAAACGTACCGCGCCGCTTCGCCATCTTTTCGCCATTGACCGTCAAAAAACCATGAACATGAACCCGCTTCGGCAACGTTAATCCCGCTACCTTCAACATCGTCGGCCAAAAAAGCGTATGAAAATAAGTTATATCCTTTCCGATAAAATGATGCACTTCCGTTTCTTTATTGCGCCAAATTTTATCAAAATCGCGCCCCGATAATTTACACCATTGCATCGTCGACGCCACATAACCCGACGGCGCATCAAACCAAACATACCAATAATCATTAGACGACTCCGGTATCTCAAACCCGAAATACGGCGCCGGTCGCGATACGTCCCACGACCGTAATTCATCATTCAAAAATTGCCCCGTGAGATAATTTGCTATCTCCGGTTGCAACGCTCCCGAATGCACCCATTCGTCTAGGAATTTATGCTCCTTTTCTATGTTTACGAAAAAATGTTTCGCCCGCCGCAACACCGGCTTCGTCCCCGTAATCGTACTAACCGCATCAGTTAAATCAGTCGGCTCATAATGAGCGCCGCATTCGCAATTATCGCCAAATTGATCCTTCTTGCCGCACACCGGACACGTCCCCTTGACAAAACGATCCGCTAAAAACGTTTCGGCTTCCGTATCGTAAAGTTGCTCAATCTCACGTTCCTCAATCAAACCGTTCTTTTTGAAAGCGCCCCATATCTCCGTGCAAATCTGACGGTTCTCTTCACTATGAGTCGTGCCATAATAATCAAACTCTATCCCAAAACCATTAAAATCACGTAAATGCGCATCATGCATCTCAGCAATTATTTCTTCCTCCGTCCGCCCCTCCGCACGCGCCCGCAACATCATCGTCGTACCATGCGTATCATCGCCGCAAATAAACGTTACATCGTTACCAATCAAACGTTGAAAACGCACCCACACATCCGTCTGAATATACTCCACCAAATGACCTATATGAATATGACCATTCGCATAAGGTAATCCACTCGTAACCAATATCCTACGAACCATCTTTTAACTCCAAATATTCTTGATTATTCTTGGGCGTCTCTAAAAATTCATTTGTTCAGGTAGGCGGCTAAAAAAATTAAACACCGTGCCGAAACGCCGCATTACGGTTTATACCATCAATAAATTTTAATATTATACACATCTAAAATAAACATATTTTAGGCTTTATGAATTATTAAAGTTTAATAATTGTTTTTCACGTACTGCGATGTTTCGGCAAAACATCGCCTACCTTTTTGCAAAAAATTGAATTTTTAGAGATACCCTATTGTTTTTGTTTATTAAATTACGTCTTGGCAATTTTTGAGGGACAGGTGGGACAATTTTTTATAACAAAAAACTGTTCTCTAAATTTCTAAAAAACTACTCACTACTCACTACCAACTACTCACTATCCCTTAAAAGCTATCGCTTAAATTTCTGTGAACGGTTACAAAGTTTTTAAATTTTCAATTTAATTTCCGTGAACTGTTACAAAAATTCATTGTTCGTTTAATTGATTTATTTGACCAGCACAATAATATTTCGTCAATAGGGGTAAACGCTAAAATCATGTAACCGTTCACGGAAATTTAGGCAAAAAATTTTAGAGGATAATGTGTAAAGCGTATCGGGACAATTTTCGTTACAATAAATATTTGCTCCGCTAGGGACAAAATATTGGTAGAAAAAAATGATACGAATTTTTAAACTGTTCGTACTTTAATTTGCGATTTATCTTCGCCTTGCCTAGTTATTGGGCGGCGGATTTTGAGGCAAGTTTAGACTTGACATTTTAAAACGGATGTTGTGGTAAACTGCGATGGTAACATGGAATTTGTTTAGGCGGCAACGGTTCGCCGTAATAATCCGACCATTGCTCCCTGTCATCATCCGACGCATAATATTTTAACCAAATTTCTGAATCGCCATAAGAACAGTCCCAATGAATATAATTACTCCGATGCCGCAAATTTTTCTCGCGCGACGGAAGAATTTCACGATAAATCAATACATACAACTCCCTGTCCGAAAGATGATCAGAAAAATCAAGAACTATATTTTTCTCAAATAACTTGCTTATCAAATCAAAAAGAATCAACGATAACTTCTCATCAGTCAACGATTCCGGCGACGGCAATCGTAACTCCGGATCAAACCAACGATATATCGGCTCAACCGGCGCAACCTCCCAGTCAAGCATACTCGCCAAAAAATCATTCTCAAAACGAATCGGAAAACTACGCCAAAATATACGACTCACCGATTCGTCAAAATAAGGCTCAATCTCCGCACGCAATTCAGCATTGCGTATCAATTCGTCAACATCCGCTTCCGAAGAGCCATTATAATTAAATTGCTGCTCATACATAAAATTTTTCCTCAACTTTCACCTTTGGATAGACTCAAAGAATCTGTAGCAAAAATAAAATTGGCAGTTACGACAAACAACCGCCGCAAACGTTACGCAAAATTGTTACAGGAATTTACAAATAGTTCAATAATTAAACGTATTTTTCTGAGAAAAAAAAGTTTTTGCAAACGCCTAATCGATACAATCGATAAATTTCTACCCAAATCAGACCCAAATTAAACGCGGTAACTATACATCTTGAACAAAATCAAATACAATCTTGCCCTGCAATCGCATCCGATAAGCGGACAATAAACAGAATAATTTAAGTAAAAAATTTTAGGGAATAGTGTGTAGGATGTATCGGGACAATTTTCGTTACAATAAATATTTGTCCCGCTAGGGACGCAATGTTTGTAGAAAAAATGATACGATTTTTTAGCGTTCCGTTAAAGATGCAATAACGGTTAATGTTGTATTTACATGTTGTCCTTAGCGGGACTGTTTAGGATAAATATTCAAATCAGATTAAATTAAATCAATGAGAAGTCTAAAACTCGCCGAATTGGCGTTGATGGTTAATGGTGAATTTCGTGGCGACGGTGAAATTTTGATAACGGCGGTGGCGCCGGTGCAGAGCGCTTCGTCTTCGGATATAACGTTTCTTGAGCGTGCAGATCGTAAAAATTTGCTTAAGAAATGTCAAGCGGGCGCGGTGATAGTTCCGTGTGGCGTCGAACTTGAGCGTTTTGCGACTATTCAAGTTTCAAACGTGTTGGAATCGTTTAAAACGATTGTCAATTATTTTTCTCCTCCGCGTAGTGAAGGCGTGAGTGGGATTAGTGAAAGGGCGTCGATTCATGCGACGGCAAAAATCGGCGCCGGCGCCGGAATTGGGGATTTTGCGGTTGTGGAGGCGGATGTTGAGATAGGCGATAATGTTCAGATACATTCGGGGGTTTTGATAAGGGCGGGATCGAAGATTGGCGATGATTCTATTATTTTTCCTAATGCGACTCTTTATCGGAGTACGATTGTTGGCAAGCGTGCGATTATACATTCGGGCGCTGTGATTGGCGCTTTTGGGTTTGGTTATGATTCTTCAGGCGGCGTTCATAAACTTTCGCCGCAACTTGGCAATGTAGTGATTGGCGATGATGTTGAGATAGGTTCGTGTAGTACGATTGACAGGGCGACTTATGGTTCGACGATTATTGGCGACGGTACAAAAATTGATAATCTTGTGATGATTGCTCATAATTGTAAACTTGGCAAACACAATTTAATCTGTGCGCATACTGGTATTGCGGGGAGTACGACGACGGGCGATTATGTTACGATGGCGGGGCGTGTCGGAGTACGCGACCATGTTCACATCGGCAGCCGTGCAGTTCTAGGCGCAATGGCTGGCATAATGAACGATATTCCAGAAGACGCAAATCTAGTAGGAATACCTGCAACGCCGGTAGGAGAACAATTCAGAATACAAAGCGCCATCGCAAAATTACCAGAAATGAGAAAAGAACTAAAAGCCCTACAAAAAATCGTTGAACAATTAAACAACGAAATCAAAACAATAAAAGAAAAACAATAACTCTTTTAATTCAAAATGCGAATACGGAATTAAAGATTTTGATTTCAGATTTAAAATAATCCTTTTAATCTGTGTAATCTGTGGATCGAATTTCTTTGTCCACAGATTACACAGATTAAAAGAATTATTTTGTAATCCCGAATTTAAAAAAATTATACAAGATTTTTTAAATTCGGAATTAGAGAGGAACGAAGCCGTTGAAGAAGGATCGCAGGCGAGACCAACGGATCGCGGGCGTTTCGCCTGCGAATCTTCAGACGATTTTTTGTAACAAAAAACTGTTATCTTGTTTTACAAAAAAACTACTCCCTATCCCCTACTCCCTAACCCTAAAATCTTTTGCTTAAAATTTACGTGAACGGTTACCAAGTACGAGCGTTATAGTTTTAGTTTATTTTTAGTTTTAGTAATTCCATTCGGCGGTATAATTTTGGTCTGTTTAGTCCTAGTAATTTTGCGGCTTTTGATTTGTTTCCTTTTGCTAATTTTATTGCTCTCTCAATTAGTTCCTTTTCGATTTGTTGAATGAATAGTTCTAGATTTACGGGTTTATCGTCTTTTTCAGGTTTTGCTGCGGCGTCGAATGATTGTCTTAACCGTAACGGTAATTCTTGCGGCGTTATTAGCGTTGCGTTGCTGTTAGCGTGCGCTTCGGCTATCATTTCTTCAAGTTCGTCTAAATTTCGCGGCCAATTATGTTGTACGATAATATCCATTGCTTCCGCCGTAAAACCTGCACGTTGTCTGTCAAGTTCACGATTCTGCTCTTCCAAAAACATCTGCGCCAGCAACGGAATATCCTCGCGTCTACTCCTCAACGCAGGCAACTCAATCATAATCGTCCCCAATAAAATTGGAATCGCTTCATGATTATTCCAATCTTTCGGATTTACTGTTGACGTTGCGATTATTCTTTGGTTATTTGGCGTTGAATTGACAAAATCAATTAACGTTCCCAACAAAGAATCCGGCAGTTTGTCCGCATCCTTCAACAATAACGTATGCCGTCTGGCGCTCTGCTCTTGCAAAAATCTATTACGAAAAGCATACACCGTCGACGTAATTAACTCTTCGCTAAAAACCGAACATTCTATCGGCACAATAGCGCCCGGATGCTCTGCGTCTTGGTTTCCGTAATGTATCGCCGTCGCCAGATGTTCTTTGCCCGTCCCCGCTTCGCCGACAATCAAAACAGTCGCAGAAGAATCTACCGCCAAACGCGCCTGACGCCGGATTTTTTGCATCAATTGCGAACCGCCTATCATACGCTCCCATCGAAAACGACCCGCTTGACGACGCAAAAAAACCGCCAACGTCTGATGTATCTCAGCCGCAAGTTGACGTTGCAACTCCGGCGGTTGAACGTTCTTAATCTCCGCCGCCGTCGCCTCCGCCGAATCAACTAACACAATCACACCCGACGGCTCAAGAGGTATAAATTCCGCTATCCGCCGACTAATCACGTTGATCCTATCTATCGCAAGAGTAGCATAAAATTTCTGCGACTCGATCCTCTTGACAACGTTTTTATTGTCAATTCTGCTCTCAATTTTACTCTCAATTTTATTGTCAAATTTACTCTCAACTTTATTATCGCCGCCGGACTGATTAGCCAAATTAACAGTAGAATTACGCCGCAAAATATACTCAAATACCTCCGGCGGAGGAGCAAGCGCCGCCGCAACTATCTCATAACGTAATCGCGAAGTCGTCGCACGATAACGAAGACGTTGACCAATCAAATTCTTCGCCTCGCAACCAGTCCATTTTTCAAGCTCGCTGTTACAAAAAATCAAACAAGCCGAACTATCCAACACATAAACCGGCTGTTTAAGAGTCTGAAAAAATTTAGGTAAATTTGACTGACGAATTTGTTTTGACATCAAATTAAATAAACACGATAAATAAATAATAAACCGTTCACGGAAATTTAAGCAAAAGATTTTAGAGGATAGCTGGATAATTTTCGTAACAATATACTGCTCGTACTTGAAATTCAGCGATTTAAAAGCGTCAAAGCCTGCCGTCCGAAAGCTAGGCAGGCGAATGTAAACGCAAACTCAAGTACGAATAGTTTAAATCTATCACCTACACCCTATTCCATATACAGATCGTACTTGAAATTCAGCGATTTAAAAACGTCAAAGCCTGCCGTCCGAAATCTAGGCAGGCGAAGGTAAACGAAAACTCAAGTGCGAACAGTTTAAAACTCTACGCTTCTAAAATCTCGTGAACGGTTACGTTTTTTTTCGGGGTTATGGAAATAGTGGTAGTTTTTTTTGTTCAAATAATTTTACCTAACGTTTCGGTCAATTCAACGATCATATCGTTTGTGTGCGTTGCGAAGACGGCGATGCGTAAAGCGCCTTGCGATCCTAGTCCGGCATAACGCGGCAGATACGAGACCAAAATACCGCGATTCGATAACTCCTTTTGTATCCGCCGCATATTCATTGCCGAGCCGAGCGTCAAAATAACTACCGGTAACGGATTATCATTGACCTCTATTCCTTTTTCGCGTAATTTTCGTTTCAATAATTCGGCGTTTGCGTGTAATTTTTTTCTCAAATCGCCTTTTGCCGCAATAGATAGCGCTTTCGCAGTTGCGGCTGCGATTGGACTGGCGGGCGCGCTGGCGCAATGATAAACTGTAGTACGGTCTTTGATACGTTGGATAAAATTTTCGCTGCCTGGAATAATGCCGCCGCTGCCGCCGATAACTTTGCCAAGCGAAAAAGCCTGATAAAGATTTGTCGTTATTTCCGGCGAATTTATCGATAAATTATCCGGCGCTGTTCCGGTTATATTATTTGTACAAAAATTAAAATCATCTATTGAGTCTTGTACGGTTCTGTTTGCGAGCGCCGGATTAATGTTGAAATATTCCAAAACGCCGAGTCCGTTTGCACCAAGCAAACCGAAGCCGTGAGCGTCGTCGATCAACAACGACGCGCCTTCGTAGTCGCTCAATAACTCAATATAATCTTGAATAGGCGCAATCGTACCCAGTAACGAAAAAACGCCGTCGGTGATGATCAAAGGGCGCTCGTGTAGTTGTAAATTTGATTCAAGTTTATCGTGTAGATCGTTTATGTTGCGGTGTAAAAATGTTATGGGACGGCAACGCGAATTGCGAATCCGTTTGACGGCGTCGAATAATGAATAATGCGAACCTTCGTCGATAAAAATACGGTCAAATGTTCCTTCTATTGACTCAATAAGAATTTGATTAGCAACATAACCAGACGCCGTATAAAGCGAACGGTCAACGCCAAGTAATTCGTTAAGCAAACGTTCAACTTGAAATACCGGAGGCGACGTAAAAGCCGTCCGCGTCGTAGCCGTGCCAACGCCATAACGCAACACCGCCTCGCAAGTCGCCGCAATAACTTCAGGCGACGCTTGCAACCCCAAATAACCGTTACCCGCAAAATAAAGATAAACACGACCAGAAACAGTAATCATCGAATCCGGCGGACCGTCAAAACTCAAAATATCTTCAATTTCACTCTGAATATCATTCGTAACCGAAACTGTAGGATGCAATTCCCAAGATGAAACAGTCTCACTATTATCTAATTTAACTTGACCCGTATTAAAAAAACTCTTAAACATAATATAAAAATAAATTACAATTAACGACAAAAAGGGGGGAATAAATTTCGGAATTGTGGGATTTGATTTTTTGTAACAAAATTGGGCATCTCTAAAAATTCATTTGGTCAGGTATTGCGACCCAAAAAATAAACACAGCGCTGAAACGCCGCCTATCTGCAAAAAAAGAATTTTTAGATACGCCCAATAATATTTTTCTGTCCCCTCACAAACTCAATGCGTAAGAGTAACAATTATCCAATTCAAACGCAAGATCAATTGTAACCGTTCAAGAAAATTTAAACAAAAGATTTTAGAGAATAAAGTTTAGAGCGTATCGGGACAATTTTCGTAACAATAAATATTTGTCCCGCTAGGGTAGGGTGTTAAAAATGAGTCTTCAAACGGATTTTCCCAATTTTACAATTTATTTTGATAAAATATTTATTATATTATATTGCCCAAATGGTATCGACGTAAATAAAGTGTAAAAAAGAGGTTAAATTTACTTATTTTTGTAACTATACAGTAGAATATTTATTAACCTAACCTCATTGTAACCTAATTTTTCTTTACAAAACAACCTCAGTAGAAAATGACAACTCCTCACTTTGATCCGATGTATTGGTCAATTTTTTTGAAGGAAGAGACAACTGCACATATTAACGCTGGAAGAGTATTGCTATCCGGATTACAGTAATAATTATTATACTGCTCGTACTTGAGTTTGCGTTTACATTCGCCTGCCTAGATTTCGGACGGCAGGCTTTGACGCTTTTAAATCAATGAATTTCAAGTACGAACTGTATATATTGCCCAATTCATTACAATACGCTAATAATTCCTTACTACAACAATAGCCTGCATTGTCCAAAATTACATGAATCATTTTAGCATTCGGATGACTTCTCGCCAACCTTTTTATCAACCGTTTCATCGACGCGGCGTTAATAGAATCCGTAAAATCTACCTTGACGCTATATTATTCACAGTTTAAAATATGTTTTTTAATTTGATTTTTTGTAACGATAATTACAATTAGCGTTACAAAAAATAAAATTAAAAACCGTAATTTAAAGTGCGAAAAGTATATCAATTAAGTTTGTTGATTATTAGCGGGTTAAAATTCATTGCTATTTTGGAATCTCTCGATTGGTACAAAAAAATATAATTTAAAAATTATCACCTGTTCCTTAAAACTCTGCTCGCTAAAATTTCATGAACGGTGCAACACTTGGATGTTAGCGATATTACAAGAACAAATTTTGTTGTCCTGTTTGTTTGAGTTGCCAGCAATCGTTGCCGACGTGTTCGGCGATGTCTTCCAAAACGTTTAATATTGTCTGGCGTTCAGGGGTTATGCCGTTTTTCAAAAGTGGCATAATATGTAAAACAATATTGTCAAAATGTACGTTTTTGCGTTCTCTTTCCATGCGGCGTAAATAACTCGTCAGATAAAATCGAATACGAAGTTGAATATCAATTTGCGAATGAAATTTTGTATCTTTCGGCAAACTGTATGTTTCGGTCTCTTTATTGTACTCAAAATGACTTCGCAACAACGGCGCAATATCCGAATACTCCTTCTTTAACAAATCAAGAAATCCTAATTCCAGTCCCTTGAGAATTAATTCGTCGTTAATTTGTTCCAATGTTGCGCCGTCGTTTTTAGCAATAATTCCTTCTATTGTTTGTATCACAATTTCGCTAATATTCATTCCAAGATTTGCTTGCATGATTGCTTTAGGACTGCGTACTTTTCGGAAATTTATAATTAGTTGTCCCGATAAAACCGTAAACGGATTTTGCGCCTTCTTAAAACTACTATGCCCGTTCTTTTGCGGAACTGCACCAACATATTCAAAACCGCAACTCTCCGCCGTGTTAATTATCAAATGCCAAAATTCGGGGTCTTTATGCGCAAAAACAAACGACAACCAACGATCAAATTTCAAAACACGATACATCTCCCTAATACTTTGAGCAATCAACATATTGTATTCCTTTTTCGATTTTTCGTATTCGCCGCCTTCGATGGCTTCCAACGCATAATCTTTTTTTGTAACCTTCAAATCCAGCCACGCAATCCACATCGTCGAAAGATCAAGATAAGGAATTTTCTTTCCATACGGCGGATCAGTATAAATGTAATCAATACTTTCATTCTCTAAAAAAGACAAATCCGTTGCGCTTGCTTTGATAATTTTTGCATCGTCAATAGTTTTCTCATTAATTTTGTACATTATTTCCTTTTTGCCGTTAAACACGCGTCTAAATTTATTCTCAAAAACGCTGATCGTTTCTCTTTCGGCAGGTTCCGGCGCAATACGATAACGATAATACATTACGAAATTAACGCCTCCGCCTCGCGGCATTTCGTGATAAGTTCGATTGATTACGCCGACTGTATTGTAGAACGCCAGTAATAAAGAACTACGGATATTTTTATTCTTTTGCTTTTGAATAATCGACTTTAACAAGGCAAGTTGCGCCCGCTGTTTATCCGTAAATAGTTGATGTACCGTCGAAACGTCCGAACCTTTGGGCAATTGAAGATTTTGTGGACTTTGGTAATTTTTCAGAACATTTTGAATTTCATTTTTTGTTTTTGGTTCGTGTTGCAAATATTCATTTTTAACAGTTTCAAATGCCAACGATAAATCATCCAGTTTTACCGGCGTTGTCAACGATTGAACAATAAATATTGCCATCGGATTCAGATCAATGTTGATTGCCTTGCGGTCATTCATCAAGGCTTCAATTGCCGTTATGCCGCTACCGCCAAACGGATCAAGAACAACATCGCCAGGTTTACTGAAATTTTTGATATAGGCTTCGACAACATTCCATGTTTGCCGTGTAAAATAAGCGTTACAACCAAAATGCCGTTTCACTAATTGTTTTTTTACAGGAATTTCTTCAAGCAATGGTCGGCTGCTATAATCAAACTGTTCGGCGGGAACATAATGAGGATTTTCATAACGAGCCGTTTTGCCAATCTGAAAACTTGACGGTGAAAGATATTGGACTAATTTTTGCCAATATTGTTCGATTTCTTCCATGCGAAAAAATAGTACAGGTTTATCATTATCGTTTGTTCGGAAGAGCGAAAATTCAAGACCGTTGCAAAGGGCAAAATAATTGCTGCGAATTTCAGGATGAGCGGCGTAACTGTAAACTTGTTCAATATGCTCGCCGCTGTCAATTTTTTGATTCGGAGATTTAGCGTCTAAAACCCAAGCATAATTGTTTCCAATTTTGAGTAAATAATCAGGAACAAGATTTATTTTTCGTTTTTGACTGCCGATTTTCAAAAATGGATGCTGTAACGTTTTACTACGAACAATATTTTCAGGCTCATAACCAAGTCCTTTGAGAATCGGCAAGATAATTTCTTCACGTACGCTATCTTCTTTGAAATCGTGATTACTGGCAATAGCCTTAAAATCGAGATTGCTAAATAATTTAGAACTTATCATAAATTTAACATGAACTTAACGGAAAAACAAAATCAGAAAATCGAATTAACAAAAAACTTTACAATTAGCATTCTAATTTTCGTAATTAAAATTTAATTTCATTATTTTACGTTGTTGTAAATAAAATAACAAGCGATCTTTTAGCGTCAATATTAGCCGTCAATAGATTACGATAGGGCATCTCTAAAAATTCATTTGTCTGGTAGAAAGAATATATTCCCTATTCCCTACACCCTTATTCTCTAAAATCTGTCGCTTAAATTTTCGTGAACGGTTACAGAAATTTTTTACAGTGATAGAGGTTCGCTTGCTAGTTGTCTTTCGTGTTTTGTCATTTCGTATATGTCTTTTAATAATTGTACGTCGCATGGTCTTTGTATTACGCCTCGTCTTGCAAACATTCTTGCTTGCGTTTGGACTAGAGTTTCAATAGACGTTTCCGTAACTTGCCCAAACGATCTTGCATAATTTACAAAACTCGGCACATTCGTCGTAACAAATCCATACGCCATACTACACGCTCCAATCGTTTTGCCCGTAAAAATACTCGTGTTAATAGCTGTTTTCGCATAATCTCCAATAAAACATCCGACAAATTGCATTCCCGTTTTTACCTTGCGGTTTGAATATTCCATTACAACCTCGCCGTATGTATTTTTCAAATCGCTATTGCAAGTTCCGGCGCCAAGATTTATCCAACTGCCCAAATAACTATGTCCCAAAAAACCATGATGCTGCTTGTTAGAATACGCCTCAATTATCGCCGCCTCCACTTCGCCGCCTACTTTAGTCGTATGACAAAGCGTAACCGCATCCTTCAACGACGTCATCTCATTTATCCTAGAATTAGCGCCGACATAAACCGGTCCCCGAAAACAAGAACAATGACCAACACTAACACCCGCCTCAAATATAATCGGTCCCGACCGCGTATCCGTCGCACAAAATTGTCCCAACGGCGACTCGCCGGCAACAAAAACGCCATCGGCAACTTCACGATAATCGCCGCCGCTTATCCTGTCCGCTAAATTGTCATTCATTATCAATTGCTGAAAACGAACTATATCATGCGCATACTCCATCATCGGAATATTTATGTCAAGTTGCGGTAAATTCATATCGGCTATTATGCCTGACAATTGCGATACGCCAAGATTACCCGCCGGCAACGGATTTTGACGATTAAAAACTGCACACGCTATACCGCGTTCGTCACTAACAACTCCAACTTGACCGCCCTCAATCATACGCCGCAACTTACACAACATAACAACATGAGGAACTACACGCGCATTCAATACCAAAACCGTATCCAAACGCTCGCCTCTATCAATAGACCAAAGACCAGGATAATCAAAATTAACCTTAGACCGAAGATAAGGACGTACCAATACCTCAACCGACCCCGAAAAACGCATCGCCAAATCAATCAAACTATAAGAACCAACATTGATCGAAAACGCCGCCTTGCCTATCGTCGCAGGAAAAAGCTGCGACGCCAATATATCCTCAAAAATAATTATATGCATCATTTTAACTAATTCAGAATGCGAAATTCAGAATTAAAGATTTTTATTTCAAATTTAAAATAGGACGTCTCTAAAAATTCATTTGTTCAGGTAGGCGGCGTTTCGCCGAAACGCCGCATTATAGTTTATGATACCAATAAATTTTATTACTTGACAACGCCTAAAACACGTCTGTTTTACACGTTATGAAGATTAAAATTTAATAATTGTTTTACGCGTATTACGACCGAAAAATTAAACACAGCGGCGAAACACCGCCTATCTTTTTACAAAAAATGAATTTTTAGAGATGCCCAATAATCTTTTTAATCCGCGTAATCGATGGCTCAATTTTTTTGTCCACAGACTATACAGATTAGAAAGATTTTTTTAGGGATAAGTAGGACAGGAGGGACAAATTGGACAAATTGGAATGTTCGCAGATGTCTCGGTTAGGCGTTATTCCGAATTTCGCATTCCGAAAGTCCGAATTAAAAAAACTTATCCCTTAACTTCTATCTCATCGATCAATTCATTTGGAAATTCTGGGAAGGGCGATTTTTCTTTTTTGCTGTCTTCGGCATGAATAGAAACAATAACGATGTTGTGCAGATTTGCGAAATCTACAACGTCTTGCCGGTCAATGAAAATTGTTTTGTCCGCTTCAATCGCTAACGCTCTTGCGCCGGATTCATACATAGTCTTTAACGTCAACAATCCAAAAGTTGGCACGTCAAACCGCATATCTTGCTGCGGCTTCGCAACTTTTATAACCGTAAAACCCTTTGCCTGACTAAGCGACCCTGCACGTCTAATACACTCGTCCGTGCCTTCTATCGCCTCAACCGCCAATATCGCTTGATTACGAACACAAACACTTTGACCTATATCAAGACGACCCATCTCTTTTGCTATCGCCCAACCAAAACAAATATCCTTCCACTCCGCCGCATTCGGTCCACGACGTGTCAACTTCTGACGTTTCACAAGCAATTCAGGTATAAGATCCGTACCCGGTAAAAGGTTAATATTATTTTCAGCAAACGCTTCAACTACCGCCGTTAAAAGCGTATCATCGCGCAAATCTTTCTTACGCGTTACAAACATCGGAAGAAATTTACGTATCGTATAAAAATCAGGTAATTGACGCCACACAAAATAAGGATGCAAAAGCAACTTCTTATTAATTTTCCCCGCCATCGTACCGCACGTCAAACCGTGATTGTGAAAAAAACGAAAAGCCGTTTGCAACTTGCCAAGACCAAGCGGAGCAAAAACATCACATATATCACGCAATACTACATCAGCATGATTCGATACGCCAAGACAATAAACCTCAACCCCGCGCTGCTTCAACGCCTCCGCAAGATACACAGGATAACGCCCCCAACCCGCTATAAGACCAACACGACTCAAATCTCTACCAATTAATAACTCGACCATTTTTCAAAACAAAAATTCAAAACAAACTCACAATGAAATTTCATAACCGTTCACGAAATTTTCTATTGCGACGTTATCTTGGCGGGTTTGTTGTCGGCGGCGCGTTTGGCGGGTAATATGCCGGCGGCGGCGCGTATGCAGGATTGGGCGGATAATTTGGATTTGGGTTTGGGGCGTAACCTGCGGGCGGATTGGGGTATGGATTTACCCCTACGGTATTATTGGGGTTTTGCGTAGCGGCTGTATTGTTCTGGAAATTTCTAACAGGTTTGTGATCAGACCGCATTACGATAAACACAAACAACGCCAGCGAAATTAACAACATAAACAAAACCATCATCACGGCGCCGACGGTAACGACTAGCCACAAAGGTACATTTTGCGGCAATTGGAATGATTGCGGTTGATTTTGTTGTTGTTGATTTGGCATTTGTTGCATTTGCGGCGGCTGTTCTGCAATTGAATAATTTGTAGCCATCATTGTTTCGGGTCTCCATGTATTATAGACTTGACCGATAGCGGAGCTATTACTCGGTTTTATAATTTGTCCTTGCGGCGGGTTTGCAGGATCGGCAGCCAAGACGCCTGGGAAAGTTGAAGTTCCCTTTTTTTGGTGCGGTCTTTTTATCATTGCCTTGACTAATTCCTTACATGATTCAAACCTGTCGCTACGTTTTTTTGCCAATCCTTTAAGTATTGCGTCGTTCATATAATCAGGGATGCCGGAAATTCTTTTCGGGTGATCGCGTAGTACGCATTCGCGTAAAATTGCGACGTCGTTGCTTGTAAACGGCGGCGTTCCAGACAACATTTCGTATGCCGTTGCCGCGAATGCGTATTGGTCAGTTCTTGCGTCTTGGAAGCGTCCGCGCCATTGTTCGGGCGCCATGTAAGGTCGCGTGCCGACTACGCCCATTACGATAGTTTCGCTAACTTCTACCATGCTTGCGCGTATCTCTTCGGCGAGTCCGAAATCAATTATCTGAATACCGTCTTCGCGACTAACCATTATGTTTTGCGGTTTAATATCGCGATGGATAACTCTTTTTGAGTGTGCGTAGTCGAGTGTTTTTGCGATAGACCAAAGGATGTCCATTAGTTCGTTTGTTGGTACGCCGCCGTATTTTTCGATTTGTCGTTTTCGGTATTCGTCGAGCGTAACTCCGTTGACGTATTTCATCACGACGAATAAACCGTGTTCGGCGTCGTTTGACAGACTGTAAACAGGACAGATATGTTGGTGTTGTAATGAGTGTATGCGTTGGAAAGAATCGCGTACCATTTCAACGGCGCGTTTAACATTTTGTACTTCTTTGGGTACGAATTTAACGACGACTTGGCGATTTGCGACTTGATCAAATGCTTTCCACGCTTCGCCCATGCCGCCGCGACCGAGTAAACGTTCTAATCTAAAACTACCGCCTAATATTGTACCGGGTTTGTAAGAACCTTCGTCTTTAACGTCGCTATTATTGCTCTTAATATTACTCCCCGAACTCCCGTAATCGATTGTTGCGTTGACATTGGAAGACGAAGACGGTCTATTGTAATCGTCGCTTCCTACGTTATTATAATCTTGTTCGTGCCCCGAATGCATATTATTTGCAGGGATAATCGCCGGCATATCGTTTGATTTACTCATGATGTTTTTTGACAAAAAAATTTTTGAAACTGGGTTTATACGTATCGTACTTGAATTTCATCGATGTATATTATTCGTACTTAAAATTCAGTGATTTAAAAGCGTCTAAGTTTGCCTTCTGATAAATAAATAGTCAGATTGCGGTAAGCGCAGGTTTTATCGTGAACAGTTTAACAATTTTGATTATTTCGTACTAGGTTAATTTTCCTGCGTTAGTTTTATTTTTTAGTTGTTCGATCATATTTTTTGTTGCTTCTTCGGTTGCGGTTTCCCATTTTTGTTCTCCGTATTTTGATTTGTAGGGTTCGTTTTTGTAAGCGTAAAGTAATCCTCTTGAATTATTTATAATTGCGCCGAGTCCGTTTTTATCGAATACCGGCGCGATGTCTTCGGCGTTTGCGCCTTGGCTTCCGTAACCTGGCACGAGTAACCAAGCCGATTTTAATATTTCACGTAATTCTGACAATTCTTTTGACCAAGTTGCGCCGACGACTGCGCCGACGTCGCCGTATTGCGTGTTATTGTCGTTATTTTTTAGTGTTGAAACCGCTAATTCTTGAACGTAGCGGGCGACGTGGTTGTAAATTGTTTTTCGGTTTGATTTCAAGTCTTGAAACATTTTGCCGCCTGGATTTGACGTTTTAACTAATATAAAAATTCCGGCGTTTTGTTCTGTTGCCGTTTTGACGAATGGTTCAATTGAGTCGGCGCCCATGTATGGTGAAACTGTCATTGCATCGGCGCCCCATGCGGAGTTTTTGCCTAAAATCCCAGACGCATATAATTCTGCTGTTGAGCCGATGTCGCCGCGTTTGCCGTCAAAAATTGTTAATAATCCTTTTTCCGAAGCATATTTGATTACATTGTCAAGTGCAATCATTCCGTAAGAGCCGTATCGCTCAAAACATGCCGCTTGCAATTTAACTGCCGGAACAAGCGGAGCAACAACGTCGATAACGTTGCAACAAAATCGTTTCAATACCGAAGGGGCTTTCCATATATCATTCGCATCGATACCAGAACGCATAGATTCAGGTATAAATTCAAACTTCGGATCAAGTCCGACAAGTACGGGAGTACATTTTGAGCAAACCGCTTCGGCGAGTAATTGGGAAAAAGTCATTAGCGTTATATTTTATGCAAAAATAAAATTATGAATATAAGGGGGACAAAATACGTATAATCTTGTTAGTAATCAATCATGTTAGCAATTCGTTTCTTCTGGCGTGATCTCGCATGTAGTGTAATTCCGTTATATGGGTTGTGCGTGAGTTTTATCTGCTCGTACTTGAAGTTCAATAATGTAAAGCGTAAAAACTTGCCGTTAATAGCTAGGCAGGCGAAGGTAAACGCAAATTGAAGCGAGAACAGTTTGAATATTGCTCAAATCGCAACAAGACCGCTAATTATACTACAAATAAATTAAAAAAGCACGATAAAAATATAATTACAGATAAAAATTTATTAGAAAATCGTCAATCGTTAATGTATTCTAAACAGTTCGCACGTGATTTTTCGTTTACCGCCGCCAGCTTAACTATAAGCGTCTTATTTTTTAGAAAAGTTGACTCGGGTTAGTAATTATAACTGGGCATCTCTAAAAATTCATTTATCCAGGTAGGCGGCGTTTCGCCGAAACGCCGCATTAGAGTTTATAATACCAATAAATTTTATTACTTTACAACGTCTAAAATATGTCTATTTTACACGTTACGAAGTATTAAAATTTAATAATTGTTTTAGGGGATAGTGTAGGGGTTAGTGTTTTTAATTAAGAGTTATGAATTTAGAAAAATAATTTTTGTTATAAAAAAATTGTCCCACTTGTCCCTCCTGTCCCACTTGTCCCTCAAAAAATTGCCAGAACGTAATTGAACAAACAAATTTCCGTGAACGATTACAATAGAGAATGCGAATAGAGAATTAGGAAATAAAGTTTTTGAATTTGGATCGCTGTCGTTCTGACCGTCGGCAACCGAAAATGTTGCGTTCCTGCGGACAATTTTTTTGTAACCAAAATTGTCATTGTTGCGTATAAGTTACGGCGTAACGATTTCAAATTCATACAGGACGTTCCAATTTTTTCCTGTAATATAGATGCGTTTTTTTTGTCTGTCAAACGCAATTCCATTTAATACGCATTGGCGTGCGCCCCATGTTAAATTTTGCTCTTTACGGTGTTCCGGCGGCACAAAAGGGGCAAATTCAATTCTACCGATAACCTCGCCCGTTTCAGGATTGATTCTCGCAACTTGAGTACTTTGCCATATATTTGCCCAAATTTCGCCGTTGACGTACTCAAGCTCATTCAAATCGCGCAGATGAAAAGTTTTTTTAGTTTTTGCGTCAATATCCTTGACAAAAATTTTACGCACGGAGTTAAAAGTATTCGGGTCGATGAAATTTAATTGATCGCTTCCGTCGCTCATAATTAAATGTTTGCCGTCATACGTTAATCCCCATCCTTCGCCTTTATACTTGAATTGACCAATCAGTGCAAACGTGTTTTTGTCATACACGAAACAATATCCTTCACGCCATGTTAATTGATAAATTTTATTACCGATAATATGAGCGCCTTCTGCAAAATATTTATCCGGCAACTTCACTTGACGTATAATTTTACCAGTTTTAATTTCAACTTGCCGCAACGTCGATGATTTATATTCGCCCGTACTCTCGTAAAGAAAACCGTTGTCATATACTAAACCTTGCGTAAAGGCGCCGCTATCGTGAATATATCGCCCTACTTCCTTGATCTCAAGACGCAATTTCTCATGCGTTTGAGCAAAACTTAAACACGATAAAAATATAAACAAAAACGCTAAACAAATAAAATTTATAATTTTTTTTACGCTTACTATTATCATAAAATTAAGAAATTTAATAAAATAAATTGTTAAGAAATTCTTTAGGGAACTTCTAAAAACCACAAATTTATTTTTATTAACCACTGAGGACACAGAGGAAATTTTTAATTGGAATCAAAAAATTATTTAATATTATAATTGACTTTTTTATCTAAAATTTTTTTAAAAATTATTCTCTGTGAACTCTGTGTTATCGGCGATTAAATAAAAAACTGGTTTTTAGAAGGTTACCTTTATGGGCGTCTCTAAAAATTCATTTGTCTAGCCGCATTACGGTTTACGACATCTATAAATTTTATTACTTTATAATATCTAAAATATATCTATTTTTGTACGTTATGAATTATTGAAATTTAATAATTATTTTATGCGTATTGCGGCCCAAAAAATAAACACAGCGGCGAAACGCCGCCTACCTTTTTACAAAAAAATGAATTTTTAGAGATGTCTCTTTATGCTTTTGGCGGCGGTTCTTGTTTTTTTCCGGTGATAATTTCTGTTAAATCATCGCTGCATTTTTGTAAGGATTCGCGTATGATGGTGAAGTTTACTTTGAATTGTCCGCGTGTTGTCGTTCTTGGCGTTGTTGTCGTTCTTGGTGTTGTTCCTGTTCCTGTTGTTGTTTCTGTTTTGCCTTTGTCCAAGATGATAATTAGCTCGGCGAGCGCTTTTGTAGCCTTGCTTAATTTTTCATAATTTGGGTCTTCTGCTTTTAGTACGGCAATTACTCCGGTTGAAGTCGCACCTGAAATTTTGCTGCCGCGCATTCCGTTGATGATATAATAAAGCGTATTTGATTTAATGCGTTGCACGATAGTTATGATTTCTTTTTGCGCTATCGGCGGCAATTGTGCAAACGGCGGCTCGACAACCGTATCGCCTGTTGCGCCGGCGCCGTCGGTTCCGCTCATTATGGGTCCGCTCATTCCGTCTCTTCCTATTCCGCTCATTTCGGGTCTTCTTCCAATAATTCCTGCTGGATTGATTTGTCCGTTTTGTCCTGCCGCCGGTAGCGCTTTGTTTATAGTCGCATCAATTTTTTCAATTTCTGAATCGCAATATTTTTTTGCTAATGCGATTAACAAATTACTTATTTGTGCGAAGTCAGCCGGTTTAACTTTATCTACTGCCGATTGTAAATCGAGTTCGCCCATAAGACGCGCCGCTCTACAACGCATATCAAAAGATTCCAATTCCGACCTCAACGTATCCTTTACAACAGTTAGGACGCTTTGATCGAAGTTTTTCAGCGCCGCCAGTCCGTCAAACGCCCGCATCCGCAACCAATCTAATTTTTCACGCTCGTCTGCGTCTTGATCTGCTACGGGTCTGTTTGAGGTAATGATTTGGATAAAAATTGCGGGCGCTTGTTTTTTCTTAAAATCGTCATTTGCCGTTCCTGCTTGTGCGTGGCGGACGATACCGATTAGAGCGCCGGCGCGAATATATTCCGGCGTTAATTTATTATTGTGTACGGCTATCAATTGTTTCAACGCTTCGTCGTAAAATACGGGCGGTTCGGTTGCTGTTGCGTCTTTTGTTGTTAGTTGACCGACGGCTAGAATTGCGTTGTATCTTGTCGCCGGATTAAGCGATTTATCGTTTGTCATTTTGGTCAACGTTTCAAGAGATTTAGTGAGAAAAAAAGTCCGCGCATTGCCTGTAGCGTCGCGTAAATCGCGCAATAAATCGCGCATGTAATTCTGTTGAATGAAACCCAAGTTGCCTTCAATCGTCCAACGCGCAAAATAAAATTTGTCAAAATATGCGTTCCATTCGCTGCGATTTGCCGCCGTTATTGTGCCTTGTTTCATTGCCGCCGTTATTTCGTCCTTCTTTGATGACAACGAATTATCAAACGCCCATGACTTGTAATTTTGCCCAAAAACTAAGCCCGCATCAAACAGACTTGTTATCGTAACAAAAAACATCAGACAACAAAAACTTAAACGTAACAATAAATCAAACCTGCTTTCACGTTTATTATTCGTGAAAATTTTAAGATTATACATTTGTAATCTCCTTTCGTTTTCTTTTGTAAACGGTCGTTAAATTTGTTTAGCAAACTGCTAGCAACTTGTTTTGTAGGACAAAAAATCAGGCGATACGTTAAGGATAATTTTTGTTACAAAAAATCTAACCTCTATTTACTACGTCCTATTCCTACACTCTATCCTCTAATTATCTATTTTCGATGAAATCTGCGATGCGGTCGAAAGCTGTTTTCAATACGTCGATATTTGCGGCGAATGATGCGCGGACGTATCCTTCGCAGCCGAATGCTGACCCCATGACGGTTGCGACTTGTTTTTGTTTTAGTAATTCGAGGCAAAATTGTTCGGAGGTATCGATTTGTACGCCGCCGAATTTTTTGCCTAGATGTTTTTGGATATTGAAGAAGGCGTAAAATGCGCCTCCCATTTCGGGGCAACTTAAACCGTCTATTTCGTTTATTCTTTTGGCGACGTAATTGCGGCGTTCTGAAAACGCATTTAGCATTTCGGCAACGCAATCTTGCGGGGCGGTCAATGCTTCAAGGGCTGCGTATTGGCTTATGCTGCAAGGGTTGGAGGTTTCTTGGCTTTGTAGTTCGCCCATTTTTTTTGCGATATTTTCGGGGCTGAAAGTCCATCCGATTCTCCATCCTGTCATTGCGTAAGTTTTGCTTACGCCGTTGATGAGAATTGTTCTTTCGCGGAGAGCGTTGTTTAATGTTGGGAAGCTGACGAATTTATTATTTCCGTAAATTAGTTTGTCGTAAATTTCGTCTGCGAGTATGATCAAATTTTTCCTTAAAGCGACGTCGGCGATTGCTTCTAATTCATTTTTGTTGTACAGCATTCCGGTCGGGTTTGAGGGGTTGCAGAGGATTAGCATTTTTGAGTGTAGTGTGATTTTTTTTTCTATTTGTGCGGCTGTCATTTTGAAGTTATTTGATTCTTCGGTTTGTATAATTACGGGCGAGCCGCCTGCTAATCGTATTAGTTCTATGTAGGAGACCCAGTATGGCGTTGGGATTAGGACTTCGTTTCCTATTTCGATTGTTGTGAATATGGCGTTACGTATTGAGTGTTTTGCGCCGTTTGAGATTACTATTTGGTTTGTGTTGTATTCGAGTCCGTAATCTGTTTTATATTTTTCAACTATTGCTTTTTTTAATTCGGGGATACCGCTTGCGGCGGTGTATTTTGTGTGTCCGGTTTTCATTGCTTCGATAGCGGCGTTACAAATATGCGGCGGCGTTACAAAATCAGGTTCGCCGACGCTTAAATCGTAAACTGTTTTTCCGCTGCTCTTAATTTCTTTTGCTTTAGCGGACATTGCGAGTGTTGCCGAAGGCGACAAATTTTTAACAATTTTAGTTATGGGAATTTCAAATGACATTTTTTTCAATTTTGGGTTTTAAACTGTTCACACTTGAGTTTGCGTTTACCTTCGCCTGCCTTGCCTTCGGGCGGCAGGCTTTGACGCTTTTAAATCGCTGATTTTCAAGTACGAACAGTATAGGTTTTGGTTTTTGGAATTTTTGGATTTGACGATAATTATAAATTTTGTAATTTACCGGTAGAATTATTTTTTGAAAATCGCAATTTAAAATTGCGAAAAGTATATTAAACTGTTCGCACTTGAGTTTGCGTTTACCTTCGCCTGCCTAGCTATCGGACGGCAGGCTTTTACGCTTTTACATCGTTGAATTTCAAGTACGAGCAGTATATAAATTTTGTAAACGTTCACGGAAATCTTAAGCGTTAAATTTTAGAGGTTAGGGGATGGGGAGTAATTTTTTAGAAAACTAGCCGACAGTTTTTTGTTATAAAAAAATTTGTCAGAAGGATCGCAGGCGTCTCGCCTGTATGCGGTTGTACTCAACCGCTAGTGATTGAGTTTTTTATCTCAACCGCTTTATCTGTTGCCTTGCGGCGTCTTGCAGCCGAAACGGCTGCGTTCCTTCTCTATTTTTTGTTACAAAAAAAATTGTCTCTTCTGTCTCACTTGTCCTTCAAAAATCGCCGATACGTAATTGTTAAAAAAATACCGTGAACTGTTACTAAATTTTCAACAAGAGCGTAATTGTACAAACCAAAAACAACACGTCAAGTTAGACAACTTAACATTAAAGAAATTTCCAAAAGAGTATCGCAAATGTTTCGACCGCATAAAAACAAAACCGTTGTGCAAGACTGTTGCGATCCGTCTGACGATTTTTTTTACAAAAAATTGTCAGACGGATCGCAGGCGTTGCGTCTGCATACGGTTGTACTCAACCGCCGCCAATGAGCGAGGTTTAATATCGCAGCAATCTTTTTATTTGCCTTGCGGTAAATTATAGCCGAGACGGCTGCGTTTCTTCTAATATTATGGTAATCGTTCACGGAAATTTGTTTATTGGGCATCTCTAAAAATCTATCGTTTAAATTTTCGTGAGCGGTTACGCTATTATTTTATGAGATTATTTTTTATTTTTTCTGCCAAAGTGATTATTTGTAAATTTATAGTAGTATCGTTTTTTTTTGTATTTTCAATTTTTTCGATTAGATGTCTTATTGTTGACGGGTCTCTGTTTCCGTAGAATTTTGCGATTTGTTTTAATGTTAATCCTGTTTCTTTTCTCGCTAGATAGACTGCTAGCGCTCTTGCGGTTGCTACTGTTTTATTTCGCGATTCGCCTTTGAGATCGGCGATTTTGAACGAGAAATAAGCCGCAACAGTTTTCGCAACCCTCTCAATCGACGGCTTCATAACGGCGCCGCGATTTTTGATATATTGTTTAAAATAACAAGAATCAATTTTGACGTCGTCATCCATTGCCTTACACGCCATCCCCGCAATTACGCCGTAAATAGCCGGTAACGACAACAATAATTCCGTCGCCGCAAATAACGCCGCCGATTCAGAAACCGAAATCCTAAACGCCGATAACAACATACCAATAAAATGACGCCGTACCACAAAACCAGGCAACATAACTTGAACCGCCGTACCGCTAATTATCCGCTCTAACAACGGCTGCGGAAACTTCGGCAAAACACGCGAAGTCAAAACAACCGGAACATCGCACGCTACCAAAAAATCAAGCGTATGTTGAAACTCTTCCAAAACAACCGGCTTGCCCTCAAATTGCTCAATATCATCAACCAACAACATCGTTACATCACGAAACCGTCGCCGAAAATCTTCCGTCGCCTTCAAATCTATCGCCTCCGTAAAAAATCGCGCAAAATCAGAAGCCTTGATCAATACGTCCTTTTGCCGCTTGACCGCGCGCTTTCGCCGCTCGTCAAATATCCCTTGAAGCAGATGCGTTTTGCCCGTCCCGCTTGAACCGTAAAAAAGCGCCGGCAAACGATCCCGCAATAATAAACCCTTCAACAACATATCAACTACACGCTCTACCGCATAATTTTCCTCGCCAACCAAAAAACCGTCGTCTGATACATGCAAAAGAAAATTACCGCAACCAGATAATTTAGCCAACGGCTTATTCGACGACAATAAAGATTGCTCCGGCAACCGTTTTAAATTAGACTTCGCTTGACCGTTATTCCGACTGCCCGCAACGCCGCCAACGCCGCCAGAAAACTCATACTCCAACGGCTTACCCGAAAACGGAATTATATGAATTGAATCGTCCATCGTTTAAATTTCGGATTATAATATTTTCCAATAACCAAATTTATTTTGGATATTTTTGGGGACAAATGGGACAGGAGGGACGATTTTTTGTAACAAAAAATCATTGTCCGAAGGAACGCAGGCGTTTCGTCGGCATGCGGTTGTACTCAACCGCCGTTGTGCGAGGTTATATCTCAACAGATTTTTTGTTTACCTTGCGGCAAATTGCAGCCGAGACGGTTGCGATCTTCTCAATTTTTTGTAACAAAAAACTATTTCGCTAAATTCCTAATAAAAAAACTACACCCTACACCCTAAAACCTAGCGATTAAATCTTTCTGAACGGTTACAAATATTTTTTAATTTATTCCTTTCCATTTTTTAATTTCATTGATAACATGTTCCATTACGCGTATTTGATCGTTGTCAATATGCTGGAAAAATTTTTGATATTTGTTGTTGTTATTTTGTTGATTGTTGTCAATAGCGGCGGCGCCGTTTGGATTGACGTAACAACGAAATCTGAACAATTCGCCTTGATTACCCCATTTTTCAAGACAATAATAAGTCGCCCCAAGTTGCTGCAATTCGCGGACTATCTCCGAAAAATCACGTTGCCCGCCCGTTAAAATATTATTACGATTAACATCCGCCGCCGTTGAATTTGAACTTGATTGAGTTGCCGGATTAGTCGCCAATGCCGTCATCGGCGTAAAATTAACCAAATCAGATTCTCGCGGCGAATGATTAAGCGGCGGCATTGTTGAATATTGATTAGACGAAGAACCGTTAAGATTATTCTGGTCAAATTTAGAATCGGCGGACAACGAATTACTCCTCAATGGATCGGCATTCAACGGAATCGACGACGTCAACCAAACCGATTCTGGTTCTTTATTATTATTGAAATTATTTTTGCTTTGTTGTTTTGTCGATGTTATTTGTTCGGCGGATTCGGGTATCGTTAAGTTATTGCGGGGAATTTGCGCAACAGAATTAGTTTTTTTATTATTCTGAAAAATATCCTTTGGAATCATATTCCAAAATACCGCCATTAAAGGCAAAAAAATCAATACCGAAAGCAAAACGCCGCTTCTAATTATTTGAAACATTTATGAAGGATGGAGTAAATGATAGTTTTTTTTGTAACCGTTCACGGAAATTTGTTTATTAAATTACGTTTTGGTAATTTTTGATGGACAAGTGGGACATGAGCGACAAGTGAGACAAATTTTTTAAACAAAAAACTGTTCTCTATCCCTTAATCCTAACCTCTATACTGCTCGTACTTGAAATTCAGCGATTTAAAAGCCTCAAAGCCTGCCGTCCGAAAGCTAGGCAGGCGAAGGTAAACGCAAACTCAAGTACGAATAGTTTAAAACCTAGCGTTTAAAATTTTCGTGAACGGTTGTCAGTTTTTTATACTAATGTTTTATTTGTGTCTTCTTGTATAAGTATTTCGGCGGCGTTTTTTAGGAATTCGTGTGCTTCTTTTTCGCGTTGTGTTGCGATGTTTGCGTCGATATTTAGGGTCATTTCGGTTTCCCATATTCCTGTTTCGTCTGGAATGATTCTCCAATGCGGTTGCAAGGCGACTGATTGGTGTACTAATTCGAATCCGGCTTCTGATTGGCTTACGGTTTCTATTGGGAAAGCGTAAAAATCGGTCGGTTTATTTACACTCAACACGACGTCTATTCCAAGCCAGTCGTCATACAATCCGATTTCTTTCCAACCGCTAACGTCCAGATTTGAGCTTAAATTTCCGATTTTATTTCCGGCGTTTACGCTGTTTCCGTTGTGAAAAAATCTATTGTCTATGCCGCCTGGCATTCCGGCAAAATTCATCTCAACCGCAAAAAGTATCCGGTAATCTTTAGGCAAATTACTAAGCCTATACGCAATCTCAACAACGTTGCTGCCCGAACTCAACGTTATTGCTTTATCGACTCGTATCAGCGCTCCGTAAGCGTATGCTTCGCGCGAGAGCAAAACTTGCATTCGTCCTGTTTTTTTACGTATAACTGCGTCGTATTCTTCTTGTACGAAATTTCCGTGTTGTCCGACGCGCGAATGCGAAACGGCGTCTAAATCGGTATCGTAATCATAAAATAGATCGATTAAACTTTTGCGCGGATACCAGTCGTATTGTAATCTTCGCGTTAAACCTTCTTGTTTAAAAATTATTCTTTGACCTGCGTTATCACCTCCGTTGAAGTTGTGGCGTTGCGTAATTTTTTGGTGGTATGCTTCGGGGCGGCGCGTAATTGTTGCGAGTAAGTTATGGGCGATAGATTTTATGTCAAATTCATACATCATACCTCCGAGATGCGGCGCTATGAATAAATTCATTTTATCATTCGTTAATCGCACTTCGTTTTTGCCGTCAAAATTGAAATCTGCGGTTTGTGATTCGACCCATTCGCCGGAGCGGTCTGTCGCTTTATCGATTAAATTGTCGGACTTAATTAGTTCCGAGTAAACTGTATTTCGCAAGTGAGGCAAATAGATACCGCCAAATGCGCCGTGCCAATAACCGCAATTACATTGACTCCGGTAAAGCGATTCTTTTGCCAAATCTATATCGGCGCCGTTCCATCCTTCTTCTATTGACTTCCGCAAGCGGGCGCTAACGCTCATCATGCGGCAATACATTTCGTCGGATTCAGGATACCGGACTTTGAAATTACGCCAGAAGCCGCCGCCTAAAAATTGGCGTATTACTTGCCATCGCTCGTCGTGTTCCATGTCGTTTTGCAACTGTTCTAATTCAATTTGTTGTTCCGGTTTTAGCGACCATTCTGTCATTTCGCGGTAACTGCCGTCGTGAATATATATCTTGCCAAGCGGCGGTATAGCGTCTATTACTTCTGTAGGCGTCGTCGTAATTATCCAATCGCTGTTTTCAGAAAGAGCGTCGAAAAATTTGTAAAGCCATTTATCTTCGTAAACATGACGATACGTTTGAGGCCAACTACCAAATTTCTCGCCGTCGTCGCCATGCACAACTACAGGAAACTGATCCTTCTCCGACGCTTCGGCAAGATAAGAAATCACGTCTTCTATTCGCCCAAACGGAATCAAATAACGAAGCCGCTCGCTGCCAGGAAAAACGTTTATCGTCTTGCCGTCGTCTTCGGTCAGATAATGCCGCGACAATGCGTTGTCTTTAATGCCGGCATATTTCAAATGGGTATCGTCAAGTATCGTATAACGCATCCCCGCATCGACAAGATCACGCACATAACTTTGCTCCCAAACGCGTTCAGGTATCCAAAGACCGGCAATTTGCGCGCCTAAACGCTTCTTCAACCAATCAGTGTACATCTCTATTTGACCAATCCGGTCGCGAGAAGGCAACATCGAAAGTATAGGCTCAAAAAACGGACCGCCAATAATCTCTACACGACGCTCGCGAACCAACGCCGAAAGCCGATCAAGATATTCAGGATGCGATTCCACAAGCCACTCAATAAGCGAACCGCTAGTGTGTAAGGCAAGTTTAAGCTTCGGAAAACTCTCGAATAACTCAATAAACGGCAAATAACTTTCTTGATAAGTCTGCTCAATTACATGCCCAAAATTTCCAACAGGCTGGTGATTGTGAATCGCAAAAATAAACCGAATTGGTCTCATGTTTTTTTTATTTTTTTGTCAAGGGGTTTTGAAAAATATTGTAGCGTTTATTTCACAGCGCAACTTTTATCGTACAAATTTTATCGCGCAATTTTTATCGCGCAATTTTTTATCGCGCAAATTATCATGTTGCGCTTTATTACACAATTTATCTCACTACAACTTATCATCGATCCGTCATGCAATGACGGCGATAATTTTACGCAATTTTTATAACTATGGAAGTTGCCAATGATAAATAACTGTTCACGAAATTCAAGGAATTAGGAATTTATAGGAAGAGTTTTTTTGTTACAAAAAAATTATCCCTCCTGTTCAGCCAGTCCCTCAAAAATCACAAAACGTTTTTGATTTGACTCTAATTATACAGTTCGTACTTGAATTTCAGCGATTATACAGCTAGTAATTGAATTTCATCGATTTATACAATTCGTACTTGAAATTCATTGATTTAAAAGCGTCAAAGCCTGCCGTCCGAAAGCTAAAGCTAGGCAGGCGAAAGTAAACGAAAACTCAAGTGTGAACAGTTTAAAAACTTTCTCTCTGTGTTCTCTGTGGTTAATAAAAATAAATTTATGGTTTTAGAGATTCTCAATTGAAAAAAATTTGAAAAATACTCGTTTCAACCAAAATCGTCTTTGTAAATCGGCTGAATTTGTCAATTACATCAATTTTAACGGCAAATAATTTTACAGAATTTGTCCATTTAGAAAAAATAGGTTAAAAAAAGAAAATAGAAAAGAAACACATCCGTCTCGACTGCCTGAGGTCGGAACGACCATTTTGTCTTTCACTAGAAAAAGTTGACTCTCAACCGAGTTAAATATGGAATTAAGAACTAATATACTTTTTGCATTTTAGATTGCGGTTTTTAAAAAATACTTTCAGCTATTGAGTATCGAATTTTTGATCAATAAATTACGTTGTATTTCGTCCCTTTTTGGGGAGCGCCTAACAGCCCGCCGCAACACGGCTTTAAACTGCTTTTACTTGACTTTACGTTTACCGCCGCCTGCCTAACTATCGGACGGCAGGCTTTGACGCTTTTACATCAACAATGAATTTTAAGTACGATACGTATATCAATAACACGCTCTGAAATAGCAATGCAAAACAAAGTTTTTTTCGTTATAAATAAAGATCATTTGATTAAATTTATAAGTAATTAGATCCGTCATTCCATTGTCATTTCAGGACGCTCGTTATTTGATAATTGAGAACCTGCCATGTTGCGGCGGTCTGTTACGCATTGTCCTTATTAGGGCGAAATATAATCACAATTAACGTTACAAAAAATCAAATTAAAAAACGCATTTTAATGTGTAAATAGTATAAACGGCAGCGAAGTCGATAAGAATAACGTCGAAGTCGCAACGCTAGGCGGTCAATGGCGCCACGCTACAAGTTTTAACTCATGGATGAAAAAAGGAAATACCGAATACGCCTACTGGACAAACTCGCACGGCAAACGCTATAATAAGTCAACCTTCGGCGAACCTTTCGACGGATGCTGGTTTGACGGTAAATTATTAGAGGCGTTTTTGAAAACCTCCTTTAATTACGGCAAACCTTACGTCGTTTTGCCGGAGAGCGTATGGCGCGAGAGCAAAGGAATAACGTATGATTGGGCGATACCGTTTCCTGAAGGATTTTAATGGAATATAAATTTGACGGACTAAAACCGACAAATTACAAGGAGGTTAAAATGACGGAAATTATCACGAATATCGGTTTCGCAAAAGTATTAGAACTAGGCGGCATGTTTACGCTCGCTTTTATAATTTGTATAGTTTTCTACAAATTAGGATTAAAACAAATCGCCGCAAGCGACCGCAGAACAGTCCAACTAATGGACTACATAAGCAAATCCGCAGACGACCATAAATCAGTCGTAAACCGAATAGCGCAATCATTCGAAAAAGCGCTCGATAAATGGGACAGGGACGTTGTCGAAATCAAAGACGCGATAAAAGAAACATCGCAAAACACAATCAAAACACATGAAAAAAATTATCACGACGATAATTAGTTTCGCAATACTAATCAATTTGACAAGTATCGCGAAAGGGCAGCCCGATTGGAGCGAATTATTATTACGGCAAGCAGAAAAAGAAGCAGAAATAATCATAAATTGGGAAACAGATCTGATAAAATGCCAAAAAAGAGCGCAAGACAATATGCGGCGGCTTTATTACAATGGAACACTTACAAAGACTTATAGAGTTGAACGGGTAATAGACGGGGATACAATTGTTATTGGGGGCGAAAACGGGCTAGAAACTGTAAGACTTTTAGGCATTGATTGTCCTGAATTAGGCAAGGATAATAAATCAAATGAACCTTACGCGGTTGCGGCAAAAGAATTAGTTGAGAAAATACTCGCATTTCGCAAAAATAAAGTTACATTGATGCTTTATAATTACCGTCAAGACAGATACGGACGCACCGTTGCTATTGTTTTTGCTGGAGGTTACGACATACAAAAAATACTTTCAAACGAATATACAGATACAGACGTGCTAAATTTAATGTTGCTACTTAACGGAATGGCAAAATATAAACCTGGATATAATTTTTCAAAATTCCTAAAAGATAGAATGGACGCGTTTCAATCTATCGCAATGATGAAAAGGCTAGGTATATGGAGTAATGTAACATTACAACCGACCGCAGAAAGTATTCAAGTTATGCAAAACAATACTGTCACGCATCATGAAATTCGTAATGAATACCGTAATTTATTATTAACGGCATGCCGTAAATTTGATAAAAATATTACTTACGTAACAGACGAACAAGTCGAAGCGTATAAGGAAATAAAAAAATCAATTAACAACAATGAGCCTATTTTTAACGCCAAAATTAAAAAATTTAAAGATAAACTAATTGAGGATAATCGCAAAACAAATTTTTATTATAGATTGAGCGATCCTGACGATCTTATTCCACCAAATGATTACGTAATAAATGATACCGAAACACAAGACAAAGATAAAGAACTATTTGATTTCTATGTTGATTATCGCAAAAACCTCAAAAACAATTTAAAGCATCCAGAAGGTTTATCCAAAAAAACACTCGAAGGAATACAAGATGAAGTAAGAGACACTGAAAAAATTATCAAAGAAATGAAAATCCGATGGCTCTATGAGGAACAAGACGAACCTAAAGCAATTCCAATTGCGAATGGGCGTCTCTAAAAATTATTATATTTTGGTGTTGTTTTTTGGATTTTTATTTTTTGTTATAATAAATTTGTTTTTACTATTATTTGTGTTCTTTGCTGGTACTATTTAATTTTATGCTGGTATTAGAACTTTTCAATTTCCATTTAACCATTCCTAACCCTTAGGATAATTTAATCACGAAGGCACAATTTTCTTTTTTTGACATGAAAAATCAATTTGAGAAGTTACGAGAGATTAACGATTTTCTGTTTCGTCTTAATGAAATATGATCAATTGGGATATTTTTAAACTATTCGTACTTGAGTTTGCGTTTACCTTCGCCTGCCTAGTTTTCGGACGGCAGGCTTTGACGCTTTTAAATCGCTGAATTTCAAGTACGAGCAGTATACATCAATGAATTTTAAGTACGATACGTATATCAATAACACGCTCTGAAAGAGCAATGGAAAACAAAGGGGTATCTCTAAAAATTCATTTTTTTGTAAAAAGGTAGGCGATGTTTCGCCGCTGTGTTTATTTTTTGGGTCGCAATGGAGTTTATGCTACCAATAAATTTTAATAATTTATGAAGGCTAAAATATGTTTATTTTAGATGCGTGAAATATCAAAATTTATTGATGGCGTAAACCGTAATGCGGCCCAAAATTAAACACTGGGCGAAACGCCGCCTACCTGAACAAATGAATTTTTAGAGACGCCCAAAGTTTTTTTTCGTTATAAATAAAGATCATTTGATTAAATTTATAATCAATTAGATCCGTCATTCCATTGTTCTTTCAGGACGCTCGTTATTTGATAATTGCGAACCTGCCATGTTGCGGCGGTCTGTTACGCATTGACCTTATTAGGGCGAAATATAATCACAATTAACGTTACAAAAAATCAAATTAAAAAACATATTTTAAAGTGTGAATAGTATATACCGACGGAAATCTATTGTTTTTGATTTTGACCGGACTTGACAGGTTAGCGTCTCACACTAAAATTTTTATTCAATTTTTATTATTTATTAAGTGTCAATGAATTGATCAAAGAAAGTTTCACGGCGTTTTTTGTAATTTTATTTTATAATTCCTTGCAATGAATTTAGGTTGTTATTCAATGGATGGAAAGAAATATCTGAAGGCGAATACGCTAAATAATATTAACGACAAGTACACGTTTGAATTAAAAGAAGTTGATTATGATGAATGAACAAAAATGTACACTGATCGTACTTGAAATTCAGCGATTTAAAAGCGTCAAAGCCTGCCGTCCGAAAGCTAGGCAGGCGAAGGTAAACGAAAACTCAAGTGCGAACAGTTTATAAATGATCGCTTAAATTCAAGATGATCTTTATCGTTTTTTTGAGGAGAATTTTATGAGTAAAAATTTTGTGTGGATATTTATATTTTTTATTTTGTTTGTATTTACTTCGTCGTTTGTTTTTGGGGTGGAGCGGGGTTTGAATGTTATTGTT